>JAJTBE010000176.1 GCA_021287065.1 Bacillota bacterium | reverse complement strand
AAAAGTTTCCTCCGGACCTCCATCCCAAAACTTTTGGAATTGGGGACCGACCAGGGACCGTGGGGATTTGGGGACCGTCAGAGAGAACCACGCTTTTTTGGAAAAGCGGGTTTCCCTCCGAACCTCCCTCCTTGAAAAACATGAGTATTCAGACTGGAAATTGGAGTAAGTTTCACTAAGTCATGGGCATTGCCCCTACCTCCGGGTCCCTGAGCCAGCAGCGAAGGCTTTCTCCAAGTCTGGCAGTTCTCATTACACACTGATTGCAGGATGTGCATTCGGACTTTTCCGATTCGCCTCTCTGCCATTTATTAATAAAATCACTTTCACAAATCCAGGGGCGGCAGAAGGAGACAAAATCCGCATCTTCCTTTTGCAGAATATCTTCTGACATTGTCAGGGATCTGATTCCTCCGGAAAGTATAACCGGAATTCCGGATACTTTTTTCAGAGCGGAACTGAATTTTCTGTAATAAGCTTCTTTTTCAGCATTATTAATGCCCTGTTTCAGGCTGGAGTCGTTAAATGAGTTTCCTGAAAGACCCTGACTGGTTTCTATGGCGTCAAATCCACACCGGCTGAGGGCGGCAGCAGCTTCAAGGCCCTCTTCAAATGTAAGGCCTCCTTCGAACCCATCCTGTATGCCGAGTTTCAGAAAAACGGGAAAATCGGGGAGTTTTTCCCTGATAGCGGAAATTATGCTTTTGTGAAGCTTCATCCGGTTTTCCGGAGTGCCGCCCCATTCATCGGTCCTGTGGTTTACCGCAGGGGAGAGAAACTGAGAAAGAAGGCTGTCATGGGCAGCATGTATCTGAACGGCATCTATCCCCGATTCCTTTGCCCGGACAGCTCCATCGGCATAATGATTGATTAAATCCCGGATTTCATCCCCTGTGATTTCCCGGTATGGTCCCGCAGCTATTTTCATAATGGATTGATCGTAAGAAGTATCGGGAATATAAGATGGAGCGACGGCTTTTCTGCCGACAGAAGCCTGATAGCGTGCATTCCAGCGCCCTGAATGACAGAACTGGATAACAGCACAACATTCGTGCCTATGAAGAGCCTCAGCAAGCTTTGAAATGCCTGTGATATTTTCATCGCTTTCGATTGAAGCCTGGCGGGGTCCGCTTTTCCCTGTGGAATGAACATTACAGGCAATAGAAATAATAAGACCGGCTCCACCGGCAGCAAATTTTTCATAAAATGCAATCTGCTCCCGGGAAACAGTTCCGTTTTCATCAGCTTTATGCTCACTGGCAGCAGACATAAAAGCACGGTTTTTAACCTTCAGATTTTTTATTATTCCCGGTGAAAATAACATACAAGCACCCCCTAATTCTTTATACTCTATACTAATCCAAAAAAGAGAAAAGCCCTGCAGGGTAAAATAAAGACAAACTCCCTCCTTTTCATCCCAAATTAGTAACATATGGAAACATATTATCAACAATGTTAACTTTCCCGAAACAAAAGATACAATCTTTTAACAACCGGTTAACATGTTTGTAACATAGTTAAGAATTTTGTAATAATTTTGCTATATATTTTTTTTTGCTTCATGTGTAAAATAAGAATGTAAGATCCGGAAATTAGAGCGAAAGGTGAAAGTCAATGCAGCAGTTAAGTCTCGGCAACAACTCAGCACAAACTGAACTCTGGCAACGCACCCGCGCAAAATGGGTTTCCGATATTCACCAGACAATCGACGGCGTGGGAAAAGCTTCTAATTCTGATATTACACCTACGGAAACAGTATCTTTCACCGGCGCATCATCCATACAGGGCGAAGGAAGAAAAGTATCCGCCCATGAAAGACATTCACTTCGCGCAAGACTCGCTTCAAGGGATTTCAACGGCCAGGTTTCAAAAAACGGCGCATTTGACGAATTCGACGATTTCAAACTCCCGGTTCCCAAAGAACAGAGCTATGTGCCCGGCAACGCCTATGCAGAAAGACCCGGCAAAAACGATTTTCTCAAAACCGAATTCAACACCTATGCATTTATAAGAGATAAAGAAGCAGACCAGACTCCCCCCTCCCCTTACGGAGGCGGATTTAAAAACACCGTCGTTGACGGCCTCGCCGACTTCGGCAGCACAGTGATGGATGTAATAACCTACGGATTCAGAGACATCACAGCATCACTTTTTGGAAGCAGAGCTTAATAAGCAAACCCGTTTATTCAGGATACAAAATGATTTTGTTTTTTTATTTCGGAGAAAATTACTACCGGTTTTTAAAGTGGTGGGAAGGAGGGTCTGAGGAAATCCCGATTTTCTACAAATGCATGGCTTCCCCCAACAAGCCGGATTCCAGATAAAAAATCCCAAAAAAAATAATCCGCCACCGGAATAAAACCCTGTTTTTTATGTATAAACCTGATACTGACAAAAACGGAGGTATTTTATGAAAAAACGACTTCAGGTCTTTTTAATGCTGCTGATCTTTTCAGCATTCTGCACCTTTGCAGCCAGCTTCGCAGCAGACGAAGAGGATCAAACTCCCATTTATGAATCCGTTCCCAAGCGCATGGTCGTCTATCAGGGTGATATGGCTTTTGCCCGGGACGATATGACCGTTTACTCCGGGAAGAACATCCAGATTATCCTTCCCCCTCAGGCTATTCCCGAAAGCGTCCAGATTACCGACGGAGGCAAAAGGGTAACCCAGTTCAATCTTATTTCCGACGGAACGGGCAGTAGAGCTTATTCTTCAGGCGCAGGTATCAGAAATCTCCTTTCATGGAAATCACCGGCTCCCGGATCCCGCAAAATCAGGCTCGACTATATGATGAGAGGTCTTTCATGGACTCCCGGCTACATAATGGAAATCAAAAGCGACAACTCGGTTTATTTCAATTACAGAGTAGGAATCAGAAATCAGAGCGATATCACATCTAATGTGGATCTGATTCTCGTTTCCGGACAGATAGGCTCACCTACATCAGGATCCGGCAACTACTACAGGGCGATGAACAAAGCACAGGCAAATATGAACGCCTATGAACAGCAGCAGTCTGTTGTTACAACAGGCTCCCCGTATATCGGGGCAACCCGCATCAGCGCCTGGCACGCATACACCATGCCCAAAGCCAGACTCGATAAAAACGGCGTAGCCTTTGTCACCCTCTGCGACAGAGAACTCAAAGCAAAAAAAGAATATGTGTGGGCAACATCAACAGGCAATTCCGTGGATATTATCTACACCGTATTTAACGAAACCGACCAACCCTTTGCAGAAGGGCTTGTTGGGGTTTATCAGAAAGACATTTTTGCAGGCTCGGATATGATCGAATGGACTCCCGCAGGTGGAAAAGGACATGTAACCATCGGTGGAGCCATTGATATTCAGGCATCCAAGACCATAGATGTGGAAGAGATACCCGCAAGAAAACACGACAAGGAATATAAACATCAGATAAAACTGCAGCTTGAAAACTTCTCAAACGAAGCAAGAACCGTAAAAATCATTGAAAATAAATACGCAGATGCAGTGGAAACAAACTTCGACATCAAACCTGAAAAGTCAGAAGCGGGGACATATATGTGGAGCATTACAATTCCAGCAAAAAGCAAAAAGTCCATAAACTATGACTTCTTCTCGGATTCAAGATACGGACATAACTAATCCCTGCTTTCCTGATGTATCAGGAATTCAGCAAAAAGCAAAAAAGCCTGATTGGTTATTCAAACCAGTCAGGCTTTACATTTACCATTTTTTTAAATTACTCGATGATTACTCCGCCGGGAACGACTCTGTAAACAAGCCATTTTCCCTGAACTTTGTGGACAAAAACAATCCATCCGGCTGCTTTCACTGTTCCGCCAAAATTGCTCTTTACATAATCCTGATCCAGACCCGCAAGCTTGTTATTAGAATCGCCGATTACAAAACAGGGCATATCGCCGAAGTATCCTTTGACGCTGTTAAGACGTCTGTCTTTGTACCAGGCAAGTTTCTTCGAATCGACGGAAGCTACCCATGAATCACAGGTGTATGTTGCAAATTTTCTGAGAAAATCCAAATCGTTAATACCTGCAAACTGCCCACCGTTATAATCTCCGTCAGGATCAACACTTATGGTAAAATCACAGAATTTCCTTGCTTCAGGTATATTCCTCGATTTAAGCGCCTTCAGAAATCCCTGTGCGAAATCATCAGTTACCGCATCAGCCCATGAAGCTGCTGCTGTAATAAGAATAAATGAGATAACCGCTATCAGTGCAATATGCTTTCTCACTGCTGAATGCCTGCTCTCTCCTGAAGAAGTCTCTGAACTTCAGGCATAAGCTTTTCAATGGTAAGATCTTCCTTTTTCCAGTCCTTTCCTGAACCGGGGAAGTACATGGTTTCCACATTGGGACCTGCAATTTTCGAATTATTGGGGTTAATGTTCTCTTTTCCCATCAACTCCCTGACCAGCTTATAAGAACCTTCGCCAATCTTATTCTTGGGTCCGACTTCGCCAAACACTGCGGGAAGCACCTTATCGCCGTATTTTACCGCAGCCAGATCGCCTTTCTGCATTCCTGCTGCCTTAGCAGCCTGAGGTGAAAGAACTACATAAGGGTTTTCATCTGCATTGAGGGATTTTCCACCGGGTGCATAAGATGTCTTGTTCTGATGATGATTATCACCGTGGGTCTTACCCGAACCGTCGGTGCAAACATCCATATCCGATACGCTGTATGCCGTTTTACCGTCTTTTGAAGTGGTTATCTGACCATCTTTCTGGGGAAGGGTCTCACCATCTTCAAATTTTCCCTTTGCCTGATCAAACAAAGCAGGATCAATGGAGGGGGTTTCCGCCTGCTTTTTGTCTGCACCGGTAAGAGCTGCAATATTTAACTTGCTTCCCTTTTCTGCTTTTTCCGGTTCTTTTGCTTCTTTGCTGATTGCCACATTATCCCTTGGAACACTCTCAGTTTTCGCCGGTTCGGTTTTGGCCGGACTGCTCTTTGCTTCAGTCTTCCCAACCCCCGAAGTGCTTCCGGCACCCTGTGAGCCATAAGACTGGGACGATGAGCCTACGCTTTTGGATTCAGAAATTCCGCTCATTAATAGTACCCCTTTCGAAGTGTTATTTGATCCTATATCAAACAAAATCTTTCATGTGTAAAGGGGTAAAACAAAATGTTAACAATAATGGGAAACAAAAAACAAGGAAAGGAAAGGAAAGTATGCAAAAAGAACTATCATATTCAAAACTAAAATCTGCCGGAGTAAATCTATGAGAATCAGAGAAATCAGAATCGAAAAACTGTTTGGGGTTTTTGATCATATTATCCCATTAAACATGGAAGATCATATAACCATCATCCACGGACCAAACGGATATGGAAAAACCAACATCCTCAGACTGATTGACGCCATATTTTATCTCAAATACTCCGTATTATACTCAATTCCGTTCAAAAACATTGAAATCGATTTTGATAATGATGAAACTCTGAAGATTGAAAGACTGGTAAATCAGGAAAATACTATTACAATCAGATTCTCCCACATTATAAACGGGAAAAACGATGAAAACTATTTTGAAGTTGAATCTGACTATTATGACGAAATCATTAAAAATAAAGACTTTGATACTATAATACTCCCGGAAGCTGAAAGAGCTGCACAGAATACACGCTGGCTTTCAAGAAAGGATTATTTATACTGGAAAGACGGCAGAGACAACACTATTCTCAATACAATTCAGGTTATTGAAGCCTATGGGAACGAAACAATCCTTCTCAATTACAAACTCGTTCCGGAATGGCTAAAACAGCTTATAAGTCATGAAATCAGAAAAATTGAGACTGACAGACTTTACAGAGATCCCATGCAGGCTGATACCCAAAAACAAATGCTTACCAAAACTGTACTAAACACCATTTTCATTTTTCAGAACGAACTCATAGATTTAATAAACAAGACAAGACAAGAGTATGCTATTTATTCCCAGAAGCTTGACAGCTCTTTTCTATTAAGGTTGTCAGGCAATGGAAATGAAATTGCCTCCACAGATACACAACA
>JAJTBE010000127.1 GCA_021287065.1 Bacillota bacterium | reverse complement strand
AAACCCGGATGGGGTAAAAAAATGCAGATCTGAAACACATATACTTCTTGTTGTTTTTATTTTGATTAATGCAACAGCCGGATATTTCCTTGCAAGTCCCGGTTCACCATTGTACAGAGCAACTCACCAGAAAAGCGTTTATTTGAGTAAGAGCGAATTTGCGTTGAAGAAAGCTGTCAGATTGAATCCGATAAGAAGCGATATCTACAAGGATTTAATCATTTCATTGATGGCAAGAGGAAAATCAGCTGAAGCTTCAAAAGTGGCAAAAATAACCAAACAGCTTCCTCCTCCTGATATCAGGCAAAGACTTTATATCATTTATTAACAAGGAGAAATGTTTTTGAAGTTCACAGCTATAGCAAGAATACTGCTCGCCTTAACCGGTTTGTTTATATTGCTTATTGTTACTCCCGGATGTAACGACGATCTGGAAGAAAACCTCAGGAGTTATGAAAACATTGACAATCTTCAGAACTATTATCCAGTCTCCGATAAAACTGTTGAATTACTAATAAAGACAGGCCATAAATACAGAGCAAGAAACTTCGCATTATCTCCGGACGGTAAAATTCTGATATCAACAGATGTTGAAGGAAAAGTAAAAGCTTGGGATACAAGGAAAGGGAGACTGCTGAGGGATCTCGATGCCTTTCCGGACGCAGTTTATTCTTCTGTTTATTCTCCCGATGGAAAATATTTTGCAGCTACCTCTTTCAGGGGTGAACTCAGGGTTTGGAGTATTCCGGATTTTAAAATTATCAGAAAAACTGATAACTTTGCTAATAAAATAGCATTTTCTCCAAACAGCAAACTGCTTGCAGCAACTCATTACGGAGAATCCATAAAACTACTCGATACAAATGAATTTAATGTTATTAAGGACTTTGAAATCAAGTCAGATGACTTTTCCTGCCTCGCATTTTCACCTGATTCAACATTGATTGCCGCAGGCCATAGCAGCGGAGATGTGGATATATGGGATGCCCGCACGGGAAAATTGATAAAAACTCTTGATGGATTATATTTCTGGGTTTATTCTGTAAGGTTTTCACCGGATGGAAAAAAGCTTATGGGAGCTTCCTGTGTCCTGAAACTGGGAAGCAAATGGAAAGAATTATACCGGCTTGCATACGGTCTTGAGCCTTTTGATGAAGAAGACAGCCAACAGGGATTGCCCGGAGATATTACAAAATTCTCCGAGAAATACAGCAACATCATCAAAAACGGTAAAGTTCCGAAGATTACTAATCCCAACACTGATGTTGTTGTATGGGATATTGCCACAGGGAAACAGGTGTTGAGTTATCCGCACCCGAAATCGGCATATTGTGCCGATTATTCGAAAGACGGAAAAATAATAGCTTCAGTCGGCGCTGACAACCGGATTTGTGTTAAAGATGCAGTTACGGGCAAAACTATTGCCTCCCACATCATTGAAAATGCAAAGTTTCTTAATTATCTGATTTTCACTCCTGACGGAAAGTCCATATATTTCAGCGGAGGCGACGGAGTTATCAGGCTTTATGATTTCAGAAAAGACAAGATAGTGAAGGAATTTGCGAGATGCGAGAGCCTTGTTCAGTCGGTTGCGGTAAGTTCTGACGGAGAATTTATGGCATCCGGCGGGGAAGATAAGATAATCCGTATCTGGAATATGAAAACCCAAGAGCTTGTAAATGAATTTGACGTACATAGAAAAGCTATTCAGGAAGTAAGATTTGATAAATCAGGCAATTATCTGCTTGCCGGAAGTTCTGACGGAAGCATTACCATCAGGCAGAAAGACGGAGATAATGGCTTTAAGTTCTACAAGGGTATTGAAAGCGTTCGCCCCATAATGAGCGTTGATGTTACCGATGATTTGAAAATAATAGCTGCCGGTGATGTTATGGGATATGTCACTTTCTGGGATTTTGAAACCGGAAAGCAGATAAGAAGGCAGAAAACCCACAGAGAATCGGTATTATGCGTCCGCTTCACACCTGACGGAAAAAAGCTGCTGGTTTCCAGCCACAATGAATATGATGATACGATAAAAGTTCTGGATGTTTCCACAGGAAATGAACTGATGAAGTTTTCAGGAGAGGGACATCCGGCCTGGAGTATCTGTCTTCTTCCCGGAACTGAAACTTTTCTGTTTTCAGGGGGAAGTTTTATAAAGAAAGCAGATATGACAACGGGAAAAGTGACGGAAGCCAACAAAGGGGACAGAGGGGCGATATGGAGCATGGCCATTTCACCCGACGGCAAAAAACTGGTAACCGGGGGTTTCAGAGGAGAATTAAACATCTGGGATCTGAACGGTTTCAAAAAAATCAACTCTTTTGCCGGAGATCAGGGAGAAATAGAGTCTGTTGCGTGGATGCCTGACGGATCTTTTGTTTCTGCAGGAAGTGAATCTTCCATAAGAGTATGGGCTGAAAATTCAGATAAACCCGAATATACCCTGTATGGTTTCAGAGATAAACAGTGGATAATATACAAAGAGGACGGCCGATTCAAATCATCGCCTGATGTGGCTGAATTTGTGGGAGGAGCTGTAATAGGCGCAAAAGCTTATAAGGCTCTGGATTATTTTAACAACTATAAAGTTACCTCATTCTGATTCCCGTATGTGCCTATAATGTTCTTTATACTGCTTCCGCTCAGCCTTCCATAGGTTTCGTCATCTATCATCATTACGGGAGCCAGTGAGCAGCAGCCGAGGCAGGCTACGGTCTGCAGGGTAAAAAGGCGGTCTTTGGTGGTTTCATCGTTTTCTATGCCAAGAACATCTTTTATAACATTCAGAACTGTAGTTGAACCGTTGACATGGCATGCTGTTCCGTCGCAAACCCTGATTATGTGTTTACCAGGCGGCGATAATTTAAACTGTTTGTAAAATGTAACGACTCCATAGATTTCACTTGCCGGAATGCCTGTGATTCCTGCGATTCTGTGGATTACCGATTCCGGTATATAGGAATACTGTTCCTGTGCCGCCTGAAGAAGAGGGATAAGGACCCCTTCTTCTCCCTTATACTTCCATAGAGCCATAGAAAAGGCAGAGGGGTTGATTTCGTTTTCTCCGTCAGCATTTTTACTGTATATCTGTTTTATGGAATCCACAAACACCCATCCTTTCGCTGCATCGTTTTCGTCTGATTCTGCGGAGCTGCAGTCAGGTTTTCGAAAAGATTTGGGAACGACAGTTTATTTACATTTTTTCAGCAAAGACTGAGCAGCTTCCTTTTCTTTCTGCTCATAATCACCGGAGGAAATTTTGCCGAGGTCTTCTTTTGCCTTGGCAAAGTCTTTTATTTCAATATATGCTCTGCCTCTTTCGAGCCTTGCTGCTGCGGTGTCTTCCAATTGAATGGATTTGCTGAGGAATTCGATTCCTTTTTTTGCATCTCCGCTCATCACATAAGCACTGCCTGTATAGGCATAACTCTCTGCATCTGAGGGGGATTTTGCCTTAGGATCCTCTGAGAGCCATTTGTTTGCGTAGATTTTAGCTTCTGCAGGTTTACCCGAATATGATTTGGCAAGAGCTATTTCGATGTAGGATCTTTTATCATCAGGTTTGATTTTCAACGCTTTTTCGAAATCGGCCACAGCTTTGGCATATTCGCCTTTATCGGTATAAATGAGGCCTCTGCTGAGATAACCGTTGATGGAGTTGGTGGGATCGGCGAAATACGGATCTTTATTGAAATCGGGGTCTAAACTGATAGCTTCATTGAGGTGAAACAGCGCTTTATCTATCTGTTCCATATCCATATATACCTGTGCAAGTTCCACATGTGCTGCTGCACTTTTTCGCAGAACGAGAGCATCTTTGAGATCCTTTTCCGCTTTGTCATATTGCTTTAGCTGGCGGTAAACAGTGCCTCTTTCAACAAAAATTTCATCTACTTTATTCTGAAGGGATGCAGCTTTGTCAAAATCAACAAGAACCTTTTCGAAGTCGGCTTTCTGGAGGTTTAATGTGCTGCGAAGGACTGCCTTGCCTCTGTTGAAGTATCCCATATAATTGTTGGGATCCAGAGAGATAGCTTTTTCATAATCGGCAATAGCCAGATCAAATTTTCTCATTCTTGCATAGCCATTACCTCTGTTGATCCAGGTAATTGCATTTCCGGGATCTTTATCAATAGCTTTCTGAAACTCTGCCAGCGCCTGTTCATTTTTCTTCCACTCGGCATAAACTCTGCCTTTTCCAATATATCCGAGGGCGGAATTGGGATTTTCCTTAATGGCGGTTTCAAATTTTTCCATAGCTTTATCATACTCTTTGTTTTCAAGGAGTACATTGCCGGCATCAATAGTCGAGTTGCCTGCAACAGGGGCTGCCGGCTCCCTGCCGTTGGCAGCAGGCTGTCCAGGCTGTCCAGGCTGCCCGGGCTGTCCGGGCTGTCCGGGCTGTCCGGGTTGTCCGGGTTGCCCCTGCTGTTGAGGTGCACCCTGCCCCGGAGAAGGATTTTGCGGACTGCAGCCGCAGCCGGAAAACAGAAAAAGGCAAATGGCGGACATTGCAAATATCTGCATCGCTTTGCCGGTAAAGACACGAATCGATTTTGAAAATGCTGCTGATAATTGTTTTAACATAATTTACTCTCCGAAAACACTAATCCCCTGCGAACGGTAATATAAAAATGATTATAGCATAATTGTAGTCAGGCTTCCACAAACAGAACCAATCATATTGAAAAGAATTGTTACGAAGGCTATAATTATCAGAAGATAAACAGTAAAGCGAATTTTCAGCAAAGATGGGGTTTTCTATGAAACCAACTTATAACAAATACGGCACAATAATTGTTACTATTGCACTGGCTCTTTTCCTTCAGTGCTTTACCACAGGCTGCGGTGGTAATAAACAACCTGCAGGACAGGCTTCTTCTCCTGCTCTTTCTTCCTCCCCTACCCCTGCACAACAGGGAGATGCTCAGAAACTGGCAGAGGAGGGCAGAAAATATCAGGAAGAGGGAAACCTGCAGAAAGCCCTTGAGTGCTTTAACGAAGCTGTGAAACTTGCTCCTGACAACAGTTCTTTTTATGCCGGAAGGGGATTGATTCATTATCAGATGAAAACCTACCATCTTGCACTTGAAGATTATGATAAAGCTGTAAAACTCGATCCCAATTCAGCAATGAATTACCTGAACAGAGGCGACGCTTATCTTGTTATGGCAAAACATGACCTTGCCATGAAAGATTATGAACAGACAATAAAACTGGATCCCACGAGGCACGGCGCCTGGTATCACATGGGCATGATTAAGATTATGAGAAGGCAGTTTGATGAAGCTCTGAAAGATACTGAGAAGGCGATCTCACTTCTCCCCAAAAACGATGAAGGTTATCAGTTCAACAAAGCTTTTATTCTGTATAAACTTGAGCGCTATGATGATTCACTCAATGCAATGAAAGAAGTAATGAAAATTGCTCCGGATTTCGATGCAGCATATAAACAGATGGGTGATATTTATGTGGAAATGGGTGACAGCAAAAAAGCTATTGAACTTTATGACAAAGCCATAGAACTTTTTGACAGTAATCAGGACAAGGTAAACCGCCGTGAAATGAACCTTTATCAGAAAGACATAGACAAAGGGCTTATTTACATGAACAGAGCAATAGCCCATTCAAACCTCAGTCATTACAAAGAAGTTGTGGACGACTGTCAGAAAGCTATCGAATCAGGTTTCAACGAACCCGGCGTTTATCAGGAAAAAGCACTTGCGGAGTATCAGCTTGGAGAAAAAAGCAAAGCTTCGGCTGATGCGGAAAAAAGCCTGAAGCTTATTGATTTCAAACAACCCGGATTCAGAAAGTATATCAATGCATACAGCGCTTATATGGCTATGGAAAACTATGATAAGGCACTCGAGTTCAACAAAAAGGCATCGGATGAAATACTGAAGCTTGAACCTGATCACAGAGAACTTATAATCGCCTACTATTCAAGAGCTTATATTTTATACAACACCGGTAAGTATAAAGAAGCGATGGAAAGTCTGAAACCGGTTCTGAAAAATAAAAGAGAAGCTTATATTAACGAAAAAGCTGAGAAGCTGGCAGCGATGATCAAAAATCATCTAAAATGAAGGATTATGCCTGTTTCAACGGAATAAAGAAAAACATAAAGCTAAAAGGTGAATTTGAAACCTGAATTCACCTGTTTGTTGTATAACCGGAGCTTTATATCAAACCCCTGTTTTTTCAGCATAAAGGGCATACAAATGCCCACAGACATTATGCTATACAAAGAATTAATAATAGGAGTGGTAACAAATGAAAAAGTTCCTGTATCTTGTTTCAATACTTTGCTGCTGTCTGGCATTTTTTACAGCTTCGTGCACCCGCCAGCCCGTTCCCCCGGAAGAAACTCAGACACCAGCACAACAGACAGGTTCTCCGGAAGTTACACAAACCACAACCGGTACGCCTATAGCTTCACCCACAGCATCTGCATTACCGGCTCCTGCAGCTACAGGATCTGTTTCACCTGCAGCAGGGACCAACAGTGAGGCGGCAGCTTTTCTGAAAACCGGTCAGGCAGCCCTGGGGCTTATGAAATATGAAGAAGCCCTTACCGCCTTCGGCAAAGCTGTTGAAGCTGACAAAACCAGCGCAGAAGCCCTTGCATACAGAGCAGAAACCTACTGGTTCCTCAAAATGTTTACAGAAGCATCTCAGGATGTGGAAAACGCACTTAAACTGAAGCCTGATTCAGCTCACGCTTTAACAGTAAGAGGCAACATCAACTATTCACAGGAAAAATTTGAGGCAGCCCTTACGGATTTTGACAGCGCTTTGAAAGCAGATCCCAAGAACAACGCTGCCGAACTCGGCAAAGCCAAAGCACTTACGGAGCTTGGCAAATGTAAAGAAGCACTGGAAATAATCGAAAAAGAAAAAGCAGCTATGACTGATACACTTCCGGCAATCATTCAGGAAGCAGCCATAAAGAAGAAAATGAAAGATTATGCCGGCGCCATTGAAATATACAATCAGATTCTGAAGAAAAATCCTGAGGGAGTTGCCTTTTTATCGGAAATAGCCCAATGTCTGGCACTCCAGAACAAACCCGAAGAAGCTATTAAGTATTACGAACAGGCAGAAGCAAAGCTAAAAGAGATCAACAGCAAAAACAAATTTGCAATGCCTGGCGTTTCATCAAAAGATATGATGATTGATATCGAAAGAAACAAAATCATTGTTTACAGTGATCTTGGCCAGTTTGATAAAGTTGTTACCGAATCGGAAAAGCTTATGAAAGACGACGGCAATAATCCCGCAGTAATTCACGGTTATGCTTTCAGCCTTTACAGACTCGGCAAAGAAAAGGAAGCGGCCGCTCAGATGAAAAACTGGATGAAAATCAAACCCAATCCTGTTACCGCAGAGCAGTATATAGATTTGGCAGATGCTTATCTGGTTCTCAAAGATTATGCAAATGCAGAGAAAGCATATCTTGAAGCGGAGAAGAAAGACTCAGCCAATGCCAATATTTATTCGAAGCTTGGAATTCTCTATATTCAGACCAAAGAGAATAAAAAGGCAAAAGCCAATCTGGAAAAAGCACTGTCTATGGGTGATCTGGGAAAAGCAGATGCCGACTTTGTCAAAAAGACACTGTCAACAATAAAATAAGCACAAACTCAAAAGCCCGCTCCGGTAGAGGAAGCGGGCTTTTTTAATTTATGTCATTCTGACTGATGATATTTCAACAGAATATCTATCCGGAAATCCGGAATTACTGAATATACTTTTTTACATCTTCAAGTGTAGGTTCGATTTTAACGGGTTCTCCAGCTACTTTCAGAGCATTGGCTACATCTTTCAAGCCGTTGCCTGTGATTACAGCTACTACTGTTTCATCTTCGCCAAGGTCACCGAGCAGAGTTACTTTTTTTACTCCTGCATAAGCTGCTGCTCCGGCAGGTTCTGCGAAAATGCCTTCTTTATTTCCAAGGGATTTTATAGCGTCAAGAATCTCTTCATCTGTAACCTGAACGGCATCCCCGCCCGATTCGATAACAGCTTTTACAGCCATTACGCCGTCTCTGGGGATATCAACGGAGATGGAATCTGCAACGGTTGTAGCTTTAACTGCACAAACATTAATGGGTGCAGTGTTATCGAGTTTACATCCTTTTACAGCCTGATAAATGGCATTGGATTCGTCGGACTGAACGGCAAACATTTTTGGCAGTCTGTCGATAAAACCGAGTTCCTTCAGGTCTTTGAAACCTTTCCAGATTCCGCTGATTATGTTTCCATCACCTACTGATACAAAAACCCGATCGGGAGCCTTCCATCCGAGCTGCTCACAAATCTCGAAGGCACAGGTTTTCTTACCTTCTCTTGTGTAGGGGTTGTATCCGGTGTTTCTGCAAACCCAGCCGAATTCCTGAGAAACTTTAAGGCAGAGATCAAATGCGTCATCGTAAGTGCCTTTTACAGCAAACACCTTTGCACCGAAAATGAGAAGCTGGGCTATTTTGGCAACAGGAGCCTTTTCCGGCACAAAAATTACGGCGGGCATTCCCACGCTGGCAGAAAGGCAAGCCATTGACGAACCTGCGTTTCCCGTGGATGCGCCTGTAACGATTTTTGCTCCGTCTTCGATTGCTCTCACCAGTGCTATAGCTGAAGCTCTGTCTTTGAAAGAAGCGCTTGGGTTTCTGCCGTCATCTTTAAACATAAGGCCTGTAAGACCAAGCTCTTTTGCAAGCTTTTTTGATTTGTAAAGGGGAGTCCATCCTATCTGGAGGGGTGGAATGTGATCGAGGGTTTTAACGGGGAGCATTGGGGCATAACGCCAGATTGAAAAATCCCTGTTGTTGGCAAGGGATTCTCTTGTAAATGTTTTTCTGATTAAATCATAGTCGTATATAACTTCGAGGTTTTCCCCGGTTTTTTCACACTGATACCATATCTTATCAGGGTTGTAGCGATAAAAGACATCACTAAGAACAGATTTGAATCCTTTAATGTGTTTCATAGTCTCTCCTGTAGCAAGAAATTGGAAACAAGCTTACATGGTCATAAACTGGTCTTCAGAATCTTCAATGGTACAGACCTTGTTCCTGCCGGTACGTTTAGCTTTGTAAAGATATATATCTGCCTGCTCTATCAACCGGTTGTAAGTAACGCCGTCTTCGGGGAAAGTTGCAATGCCGCCGCTGATAGTCATTCTGACTTTTCCTCCGCCAAACTCATGGGCTTCTACTTTCTGGCGTAGTCTTTCCGCCATAATCAAAGCGCCGTCCCTGGGGGTATCAGGAAGAAGCATGACAAATTCCTCACCGCCGTATCTGCCGATTAGGTCAACACCGGTTCTGAAGCTTTTGCGGAACAGGGTTGTCATTTCCTTGAGGACTACATCGCCCATCAAATGACCATACACATCGTTTACATTTTTGAAATGGTCGATATCCCACATAATGAGGCTTAAAACCTGTTTGTAGCGGGTTGCCCTTTTGATTTCCTCTTTACATCTCTGTCTGAAGTATCTGGCGAGATAAACCTTTGTAAGGCCATCGAGAATGGCAAGTTCGTAAAGGTGGGCGTTTGATATGGCATTGGCTGCAAGTGGGGCTATTGTGGAAAGAAAATCATAATCTCTTTTCTGGAATCCGGTTCCCACATATTTGGAACCGAGGGCAAAAAATCCAACAAGTTTGTATTTGTGAACCAGAGGCACAAGCAGTTTAACGCCAAGTTTATCCATCATAAGATCCACTTCAGGGAATGACTGAAGCAGAAGTTCATCGGTAAAGTCATCTATGACTTTTATATCCGACATCTGGGGAAGAAGCCAATCCATAAGCTTTTCTGTGGTCTGGAGTGTAATCCAGGGATTAAACTTCTCCTTGTTAAGGTTTTTATATCCGTAAGCTTTGAGTTCGCTGGTTTCCTCATCCATTACAAAAATGACGGCTCTGTCAACTGTAAGAACTTCTGTGAGCATATCGGAAATAAGGGCTGATAATTCTTCCACATCAAGAATGGAAGACAGGCTTTTACTGACCTGATAAACGGTGTAAAGGTCGAAATCCTTACTGGCAAGCTGTCTGTTCTGACTGTCAAGCTTATCTTTAAGAAGCGAGCGGTTTTTTTCTATGGAGACCAGCCGGGAGAAAGCTTTGAACATTTCGAGGTCTTCATCGGTAAATGGAGATTCATCAGGATTGCCTATGGCACAAACGAGGCATTCATTATCATTGCCGTTACCGTTGCCGAGGGGGGCAATCATAACGGAAGAGAAATCAACTACGCCTGCAAGATCGCTGAAGAACTGTATATCGCTGAATTCATCCCTGTAAAGAATCTTTCCGTCTTCAAAGTCAACATAAAGTTTTTCTATACTTTCCCTGTCCTCAGTATTAAAGAAACTTACAACGCTTTCTGCTGCGTTTCCTGAAGCAGAACCTATGCTATAGATTTTCTTCGGATTACTGCAATAAACCGAAAAGATGGTTGAAGCTCCGATAACTCCAAGAAAACGGCTGAACATGGAATCCAGCGGATCTGCTTTTCCGATGTCTTCTCTGATTGCCTGTATGAAGTCAATAAAAAGTCTGTTTTTTTCGGTCTTTTCAATTTCCATGTTCATTCTATTCTCCTTGAACCGGTAAACGCTTGGAAAAATGTTCGTAGAAAACCCCGTGTATAATATTATATACACTTACAGCAAATTCTTCAGCCGATATAAACCTGAAAAAAGTATCGAGGATAATCAATCCTGCAATTATGACATCCGCCCTGTCAGGATCAAAACAGAGAATCTCTTTTCTTTCCCCGAGTTTGACAGAAGAAAGTTTAAATAACTGATCCCTGAGTTCACCTCTGGATATTCTTGTTCCATGAACCACCCACGGATCAAAATGCTCCATATTGAGCTTTAATGCGGCGAGAGTAACGGCAGTACCGCCCACACTGATGCAGTCCAGCCTTTTTCCCGGAGTTATGAAGGAAATTTCCTTAATAAGGTAATCTCTGACCCTTGAAGTCAGGCGGATAATCTCACTATCTGACGGCGGATCGCTTGAAATAAGGGATTCAGTTAAATTCACACACCCTATGGGTATGCTCTTGGATCTTATACCCAGAACAACTTCTGTGCTGCCACCGCCAATATCGATGATAACAGGCTCTCCGGAAGGACCTTTTTCATAATTGAGCATAACGCCGCTTCTTGTGGCAAAAGCTTCTTCATCGCCAGAAAGCACGCGGATTTGCAAACCTGTCTGTTCCTTTACCCGCTCCACAAATTCGCTGCCGTTGGAGGCTGCCCTCAGGGGATGGGTTCCGAAGACACAAAAGTTCTCTGCGCCTGCATTCTCTGCCTGAGCTTTGAATTCCTTTATACATTCAAGGGTTCTTTCCATGGCATTATCTGCAAGCACTCCCGTTTCCTGCAGTTTTTCGCTCAGACGGGTAATTTTTCGCTTCTGAGATATTACCTGAATTCTGTTTTTGCCGGAAACTTTGCCAATAAGCGTCTTTACTGAATTAGCTCCAAGTTCGATAACCGCTCCTACGGAGTGTTCGTTATTCTCAAGTCCTGGTAATTTTCCCCAGGCAATTTTCTCATCTGATATTTTACCCTCTGCCATATCTTTTATACTCCTCATTATCGGATTTTACCTGCAAATCAGCCATTTTAACTATAAATTTATTCAAGTTTTCAACATTTCCAACTTCATCCCCATATTCAAAATTACCTTTTTCCGTGAATATTTTATATTTTTTCACAGTTATTCCGGCAGCAGCTTTTTCATAAAAACAGAGAAGGCCTGTAACTTCACTCCAGAGTATTTCCCTGTGTATGTCTCCCCTTTCGATTTTTATAAAACTGCTGTTTATTGTTATCCTGATATTTCCCGGTGTTTTCATAGCTTTTCTGAAATATTTTCTGGCAAGAACCGCAGCAGGCACAAAAACCGCAGCTGCACCGGCTATGACGGGTATTGTGACAACCCCGCCTGCAAGAATCAAAGCGCCGGCGGCTACTATTCCTCCGGACGCCACTACCGGGGGAGTTTCTGTTTTAACCAGATCGGTGGAAAACACAATTTCCTTATTTTCTTCCATGTTGTCTTCTGCGGACAGAGGTTTTGTTGATGCGGCAACAGGAACGGAAGATGCCGGTTTTCCGGAAGGCTGAAAATCCACCGGTTTCTTTAATTCCGTAAGAGCCTGCTTCATTTCCACAGAGGATTGAAATCTTCCGGATGGGTCAAGTGAAACCGCTTTCATAATTATATCTGAAAAAGAAGCTGAAATACAGGGGTTGATCTCAGCAGGTTTTTTAAAAACAAATGGAATAATCTGGGGATCCACACCTGTAACAAGATAATGAAGGGTAGCACCGAGGCTGAAAATATCAGAGCGGGCGTCTGTTTCCGCTCTTCCATGGTGTTCCGGCGAAGCAAACCCCGGAGTGCCGATTATGATAGTATCGTGTATCTTTCCACCGGAAAAAAGGCGGGCTATGCCAAAATCTATGAGCCAGAGATGGTTGTTTTCATCTATCATTACATTGCCGGGCTTCAGATCCCGGTATATGATTCCTGCTTTGTGAAGTGAGTCAAGGACATCACACAGACAGACCGCCCACTGAATTGCTTTTTCCGGTTCCACCACACCGGTTTTTTCAAGAATTTCCCCAAGGGTTTTTCCCTCTATATATTCCATCACAAGATAATGGCGGTAGTTTTCTTCAAAACAGTCAAAAACGCGGGGGAGGTTCGGATGTTTCAAGCCGGCGAGAATTCTGGCTTCTCTGTGGAATTGCTCAATAACTTCAGCTTTATCGGCATCGGGAAAAACATCGGTCATTTCTTTGAGCGCCCAGCGGGACAGCAGCTTCACATCTTCAACAAGGTACACATTACTCATGCCCCCCTGTCCGAGGATGCTTAATATTCTGTATCTCTCATTAAGGACTGAACCTACTGGGAGAGTATTGTTCATACGGCAGTTTTCGCCTTAAAATCTGATGATTTTTCCGCTTTTAATGACAGTTTCAGCCAGATTGACCCCGAAGTGGTATGGGATAAGCCTGTAGTCGTCAATGTCGTAAATAACCATATCCGCAAGCTTACCGGGTTCGATGCTTCCCACTTTGTCATTCAGGCATACTGCGAAGGAAGCGTTGTATGTGGCGGCGTTGAGGGCTTCATCGGGAGACATTGCCATTTTTATACACCCAAGGGAAACAGCCATCTGCATGGATTCCGACATGCAGGAGCCGGCGTTGTAATCGGTGGCAAGGGCTACTTTAGCACCTTTTTCGATCATTTTACGTGCATTTGCATACTCTTTAATGTTAAGATTAAACAGAGTGCCGGGCATGAGGGTGAGAATTGTATCTGTTTTTGCAAGAGAATCAATATCTTCATCATTGAGTCTGAGGAGGTGGTCAACTGAAACTGCTCCGAGCTGTCCTGCCATTCTGGCACTTCCCTGATTGGTAAATTCCTCTGCGTGAAGCTTGAGTCTGAATCCCTGCTGTCTGGCTGATTCCAGAATCTGACGGGTTTCTTCCGGCGTAAATGCTCCTTCTTCACAGAAAGCATCAACAAAATCCGCAAGATTCTCTTTTTTGACAAGGGGCATCATTTCTTCGGTGAGAAGTTTTATGAATTCGCCTCTTCTGTCGGCATACTCTCTTGGTATGGCGTGGGCGCCGAGGAAAGTGGTTGTCATATTAACAGGAACTTCCCCGGAGAGTTTGCGCAGAATCCTTAGCTCCCGGATTTCCTCTTCGGTTTCGAGGCCATATCCGCTCTTTGCCTCAACGGTGGTTGAACCATGGCGCAGCATTCGCATCAGAACGGTTTTTGTTTTTGCATAAAGCTCGTCATCAGTTGCTTCTCTTGTTCTGTCAACAGTATGCTGGATTCCACCGCCTGCGGCATGAATTTCCTGATAAGTAGCGCCTCTTGCTCTTAAAATGAACTCATTGACCCTGTTTCCGGCGAAAACGGGATGGGTATGACTGTCCACAAATCCCGGAAGCACAGGCTTGCTTCCCGCTTCGATAACTACTGCATCTTCTGCAGGCTGATACTGCGCATCGGCATCTTCCCTGTTTCCTGCAAATTCGATTATGCCTTTGTTGGCAACAACAGCAGCATTTCTGATTAAGCCCGCGTTTTTAAGTTCTGGTCCGGTTTTGGGCTTGCCGTCGCCGGCACATGTAACAAGAATATCGGTATAAACAATGAGTTCAGCTTTTTTCATAGTTCACCTTATTACAATTCGATTTCCTGATAATCCATGCAGCCAAATACTTCCATATCCGAATCAGGTCTGTTTTCTGCAAGGTATCGCTTAGCTTCATCCACTATGGCATCAACCTTTGCATCATTTGCTATGGGGTCATGGTGTGTCAATCCCAGTTTTTTCACACCTGCACGGAGACCTACTTTTACGCAGTAATCAGGAGTGCCATGGCCGTATCCTGCTGTTGTTTTTTCATATCTATCCCTGTCATACTGAGAATCCATAATCAGAAGATCCGATTTTTCAATATGAGAAAGGAATCGTGTGGGCAGACCGTCCTGATTTTCGTGATCGGTAAGCAGGACAAAAACCTTGCCGGTAGGTCTTTCCTCAAATCTGAAGGATATTGTTCTTTCCGGATGGTTGCTTCTGTACATTTTGACAACAAGGCATTCGTTGATGTTATAAGACAAACCGTCGTCAAAATAGATTATGGGGCATTCTTTATCAAAGCATTCGATGTGATCAATAGTTAAGCATTTAAACCCGCCCTGAGGGTGGATTACAATTATGTTTGAATTGGGAAGATCAATACCAAAGCACTGGATGTGGCTTTTAATCTCATTATAATCCACAGGGAAATAAGGAGATCTGAACAGATCCTGAAGCATCTGCAAAGGTCCGATTCCGTGCTCCTGAGGTCCGAATACGCTGAGCCTGATGGATTTAATGAAAGCCACAGGGGCAAGGGTCATCCCGATGGTATGATCAAAATGGTAATGAGTATAAAGAATTATCATCCCATTAATCCCAGCTTTGAGGCTGTCGTAGGATAATGGAACAAAACCGCTTCCGGTATCAAGGGCAAGCCATGTTTTTTCAGGAAGACAACATGACTCAACAAGCAGGGATGTTGTGTTTCCTCCATACTTCACAGTGCCTGGATTTGAAACCGGTATTGAGCCTCTTACTCCGTAAACTTTAACTTTCATACCAATCCCCGCTTTCTTAATTTTTTATCAGGAAGCAGTATTTTCGACCGTTTCAGGTCTGTTGTTCTTTTCTTCAAGAACGACAAATTTGATGAATTTTGCGAGCAGTTCGGGATCAAACCTGACTGCTGCGTTTTCTATGAGAATTCTGATAGCGTCGTCTCTTGTGAAAGGCGCCATTCCTTCAGGAATTCTGTGGCTTCTTTCCACAAGGATGGTATCGTAATAGTCGGCAATGGACACAAGGCGGACTTCCTGGGGGATAACATCACCGGAAAGTTCATTGGGATAACCGGATCCATCATATCTCTCATGATGTTTTCTGACGATATTGTCCACAACTGAGGGAATATCACAGAACTGGGTCATCCATTGGTTGTTGTCGATATGGTGTTGGATGGATTTTCTCTCTTCGGAGGTAAGTTTTTCACCGTTTCTGAGTTTTTCGAAGACTTCCTTTGCAATGCATACTTTTCCTATGTCATGGAGCAATGCACCAAGTTTGAGCCACTTGACTTCTTCTACGGAATAACCGTTGGCAATGGCAAATTTTTCAATCAGTTCCGACACTCTTCTGCAATGAGCAGCAGTAAATTCATCTTTCTGCTCAATTTCTTTCCATAACAGTTCTGCTTCGTTTTCATCAAACCGTTTCATAAACATCTCCTGATTAATTAAAGGGACATTCTGTTTAAGAATCCGCGATTCCGGATTAGTTCCGTTAAACAGAAACAATAAACCGGGATTAAAGAATCCCGCTCCCTATTTTGTAATATGATACAGAGAAAATGTGCCGGTTGGAGGTAAAAGTCCCTCCTGAGTGAATGGGCAAAATTGCCTTTCTGAACCCGTTCCGGATGGATGATGAATTATTGGTTCATTACGGCGGATTCGCTCAATTTCAGCAGGAAGTTTTAACTCGAACCGGTAATTTTGCCGACCATTTCCTAAGTATATATTCGCCGGTTCTCATATCCATCCTTTTTTAAGGCGAAATATTTGATTTTCATGCCATGATTATGCGACTAATTTCGTATTGATTTTTAATACCTGTGGAATTAAAATGTAATGGATCGGGAGAGCAATTCCAACTACAGGTATAATAAAAACATGTCCAAAATATGTCAAAACTGTCAAAGCGAAAACCCTGACAATGCATTATTCTGCCATGATTGCGGGGATGAATTTGCCTGCGCCGTTCCGGACAAAATCGATATACTGGATAACAGATATGAGATAAGGGAAACAGTGAAAAAAGGGAAGCTGGGATGTGTTTACAAAGTCTGGGATACAAGGCTCAATACTTTTGCGGCAGTTAAAAAAATTATGGCTGAGGACCCAAAAGACAGCCCTAATGAGGCTCAGGCAAAGAAATTCAAACAGGAAGCTTCCGTCTTATCCAGTCTCCATCACGAGGGGCTTCCCTTTATAATAGATTTCTTTACCGACAGAGACATCGAAACCCGGAAACAGGCTTATTACCTTATCATGACCTGGATAGACGGGAAAAATCTTAATGAAATAATTAGGGAAAATAATCACAGACCATTTGCACTGGAAGAAGCTGTGGATATTTTTCTGCAGCTTGTGGAAATTCTGGATTATCTCCATACCCGGACGCCACCCATAATTTTCGGAGAAATCAGCCCATCCAGCGTGATGATAAGCGCCGGAAGGGTTTTTCTCGTTGATTTCGGTATCACAAAACTCCTGAATGAGGGGAAAAAGGGAGTATTTTCAGGTGTTCCCGGATATATGGCACCGGAGCAGTGCAATGGACACGCTGATGAGAGAAGTGATATTTTTTCCCTTGGAGCACTTATACACCAGTTGCTTTCAGGTAGAAAACCGGGAGAAATGACATTTACATTTGAGAGAATCAGTAATATCAACAGGCAGGTTCCTCCCTACCTCGATGAGATTCTAATGAGAATGCTAAGCCTCTTTAGCGATCAGAGGCCCAAAAATATGGAAGTGATAAGGGAAAGATACAGGCAGAAAACCAACGAAACAACACTGCAGGATCAATCTGAAAAAGCAATGATGTTCTGCGACAGGGGAAATGCTTACGCTCAGCAGGAACAATATGCCAAAGCTATAAACGAATACAACGAAGCTATAAAAACTCATCCCGGTTTTATAAGAGCCTATATTAACAGAGGAAGCATGTTCTATAAACTGAAGAACTTTGATTCAGCCATCGCAGATTACAACAAAGCTCTTCAGCTTGACCACAATACGGCAAAGGCATATTTCAACAGAGGAGCCGCCTACTATGCAAAAAATATGCTGCTGAATGCCCTGAAGGATTTTGAAACAGTAGTGAAGCTTGATCCCGCGGATACAACCGCAGGAAAATATCTGGAAATAATCAGAAGCGAGATGAAATGAGCAATTTAATACTTTCCAACAGATATGAGATAATGGAAAAGGTTAAATCAGGGGCTATGGGTTGTATTTTCAAAGCAAGGGACAGCAGATTAGACAGAATTGCTGCCGTTAAAATGATGTTCTCCGGTGATTCCGCAGGGGACAACAAAGACAGGCTCAACCTTTTCAAAAGCGAGGCAAGGATGCTGTCAAAGCTTCATCACAGGGGCCTTCCCAAAGTTACGGATTTTTTTACGGAATACAACGCAGAAACAAAAAATCAGGATTATTACATTGTTATGTCGTGGATAGACGGCCCGGATCTTGAAACCATTATGGAAAGCAGAAAAAACCAGCCCCTTCCCGTTGATACAGCTATGGATTATTTCAGACAGATACTTGAGATTCTCAGATACCTTCATTCGGGAAATCCTCCGGTGATATACAGGGATTTCAAGCCTCCGAACCTTATGGTTTCTGATGGGAGAGTTTATCTTACCGATTTTGGTATTGCGAGGTTTCTGGAAAGAAAAAAGGAAAATGTAATGGCAGGAACTCCGGGTTACGCAGCGCCTGAACAACTCGCCGGAATTACCGATCAGAGAAGCGATCTGTATTCTCTCGGTGTATTGATGCATTTTCTTCTGACCGGCAAAGATCCGCAGAAAGCAAAGCAGTTTCAGTTTGAGTCCATAAGAAAATTTAATAGAGATGTGCCGGAGTATTTCGAAGATATTATTGAATGTCTGGTTTGCAAAGAACCTGAACGAAGACCCCCTTCTGCGGAAGAAGTTATAAAAATGTTTGAAGCAGCAAAGAAAAAGGCTGATGTTTCACCCAAAGTAGTAATTGAAAACCACAGGAACGATTATGCGGAAAACTATCATGTCGGTTTTTCAGACAAAATGAAAACCGGGCTTGTTACAACCTGTATATTGTTGGCTCTTTTAAGGGTAGCCGCATTGCAGTATCTGGTTTTAAGATTCAGTCTGGCTGATATTATAGTCATTCCCGCTGCAGGCGTATTAATATGGAGTATTCTTTACTTTCTCAACAGACCTGCAGGATATGAGATCAGAAACGATATAGCCATAGCCCGACGATACTGGAGTCATATTATGGCGCCGGAAACTTTTCAGGCAAGAATACTGTTCTTAGCGGCATTGGGAATTCTGCTGATTCTTGCAGTCTTAATCAGTTCTTTTCTGAAATAACCTTACAGTCGGGGCGAGTTTACGGTTCTTCTTCTGTAGCTTTCAGATTTGCCGCCGGTTTAAATGAATTTACAAGTTTTTCAAATGCACTGAGAGCCTGATCATGCGCATTGGTATTTTTTGCCTGAAGCGCTACAACCACAACCATTTCAGGCATATCAACATAAGCTATTCTGTCATGATTGCCCCATTTATCCCCGACAAAGGTGTAAACAATAACTTTGCTGCCTTCACAGGTTTTAAGATCGCTTTCCTTTGTTACCTTTGCCTGGGGATGCTGACTGCTGAAATCTGAGATATCCCCCTGAATAATCTGATCAATATTTTTGCCATGCTTCGGAAAAATAGTTGTGTAAAAAATTGCTTTGGCATCCTTATAACTCTGCCCTTTGGGATAAAAAACCGCAAGTATGGGAATACCTTTGGCAGAAGCGCTGCCAAGTACCCAGCCATCGGGAGCAGTTAAAATATAACATCCGTATTCGGAATACATTAACCCGGTTTCACCTTCGGAAGCGTTGAGAATTCCAAAAGCCAGAGCAACAAATACCATCGCAGCAATGTAACTATTCACCCCTACCCAAACTGCGGTATGTATGGTTTGCCTTGGAATGCTTGATTTATTGACTCAAGGACATTTTTGCCGTTTTTTCTTACTGTGGAAATATAGCTTCTAATGCGGGCAAACCAAAAAGCGCCTTT
>JAJTBE010000089.1 GCA_021287065.1 Bacillota bacterium | reverse complement strand
ATGAGCGGAGAGTTTATGGATGAAGATCTCGAGGATGAATCTGTTAGAGATGAACTAAGAGTGAATATTCAGGCAATTATAGGTTCAATCGAAACCGGGTTGAATTCGCTTTCCGTTTCAGAACAGGAGTTGGGAGAGCTTGAAGAGACAAATTCCAAACTTGTTGGAAATATGGAGAAATCATACGAAGAAATCATTACTTCGGATAATTCTCTTTCCGGAAACGAGGAAAAACTGGTTTGTCTGAAAGATACTTGCCAGACTGTTCTTTCAAGCTTTGAAGATATTAAATGCTTAGATCACCTTTTGTATATTGAAAACTTAAAAAAATCGATTGAATCAGGTGAAGGCTTTAAAGGTCAGCTTGATCCTACCAAATGTGCATTCGGAATGTGGTATTTGAAGTTTAAGCCTTCAAGAGATGCGGAACAGCAATATCGTGCAATGAAAAAACCTCATGATCAGGTTCATCAGGCCGCTGCAAAAATAGTGAGACTGGTTGAAGAAGAAGAAATGGAAGCAGCCTGGAAGATTTACTACGAAGAAATTGAGCCTGCAGTGGCTGATTTCAGAAAAAACTTTTTAGGATGGGGAATGAAAGAAGGTATTGAATTCGTAGTTTCAGGAATTGAGCGTTCTAAAAATCTTAATGATGATACCTTAAAAAGTGTTGGAGAACTTTTCAGAAGCATCGAAGATATTATGAAAGTCGTCAGTATTATTTCAACTATCTCGGTACAGATTAATATGCTGGCAGTAAACGGTGCTATTGAAGCAGCAAGAACCGGTATGTATGGGCATGGCTTTGCCGTGGTTGCAGGTGACATCCGCAACATGGCAACAGAAACTGATAAAAACTCAGGCCAGATTAAGGAAATGCTTGAAGAGATCAGAAGACAGGTTCGTGAAATTTCTTTAAAATATAAGGAAATTGATAAGATCGTTAGGCTGCAGAGTGATCATGCAAGAGGAATTGTGGACGAGCTTATGGTTATACTCAACAGTTTTGAGTTGTCCCACGGCTATATGAATAAAGCTTTGTCTGAAAACAATAAGATTAAGCAGAATCTATCGGATGTTGATACAAGACAGGTTTACGGCAGCTATACGGAAAAGGCGGGAAAACTGATAGAGGATATTTCTTATCTCTTCCAGGATCAGAAAAATATTCTCGATCAGGCACGCCATATTATGGAAGATGCATATCAGGATGCTGCAGGGCTGTTTTAGAGTCCGGATGTAACAGGTGTCTCAAATGAATGCTTAAAGGAATTTTCTTTCTCTCCTTTTATTTCACCGCGGTGTATTACACTGACATACTTTTCCCCTGCATTCAGGCATTGGGCTATATAATCACAGGCTTTTTCCGGTTTGGCGCTGCTTCCGCAGGCAAAAATATCCACAGCTGCATATCCGTTTTCGGGCCAGGTATGGATAGAGAGGTGTGATTCTGCCAAAACCACAACTCCGCTTATACCCTGAGGTTTATAGCTCTGGATTGCAACTTTTTTTACTTCGCATTCGGCAATAACCACAGCGCGGACAATGATTTCCCTTATTCTGTCCGCACTGTTCAGTATGTCTTCACTGCATCCTGAAAATTCGGCGATTATGTGCCTGCTTTGAGGTTCCATATTTACCCCCGGTAAGAATTGAAAAAATAAAAAACCTCCCAATGTCAAAGCGACAGTCAGGAGGCTGGAATTATCAGATAATTACATCATTGTTGATGTATCGATATACATTTCTTCGAGTTTCTTCCTGTTATCCCTGTTGATTTTCATAGCTTCGTTTACTTTTTCATTGCCCTGATAAACCAACTCGAGACCATGGTCTATATTTTCCGGATCCTGATCTTCCAGATAGAGGAGCATATGAGCAATACCCTCATTATATAAAGCGATACCTTCAAACCCGGTCTGAAGTTCGTCGGTAAAATCGTCATAAGCTTCTTCAGGAATATCAATGTCCCGGATTTCCTGCTCTTTCTGTGCCAGCACTCTGGATACACTTTCCAGAAAGTCTCCATATTCTTCAATGGTCCATTCGCCGCACAAAACCATCTCCGCAGCTTCTTTAAGCTGATTGTATCTTTCCATTACGGTTTCCGACTCAATACTCATCTGGGTGCCTGAAGGAATATTAGGTAGAACTGCCTGGCAATTGCTGCAGTATTTTTGCATATCGGAATTCTGGGCGCCGCATCTCGTGCAAACTTTCAAGGAATATGCCCCCTTTCGAAATTGGCTCCCATCAATGGGAACCCCTGTGGCAACTTTCTTATTCTCTGCAAAGAATTGTTATCCTTCTTCAGAAAATAATAAACATAAATATTCGACTGAATATTCATGCAGATATCATCATAAAGAAGGAAGAATTTGAACTGTAGTGAAATAGTGATCTCTGCAACAAACCTGTAAATTAATCGTCAGGAGGCTGAACATTGAAAGTTCTCAGAATTTTGGTTTTATTAACAGCACTTATCGGGATTTTTTCCGCACCGGCATTTTGCGCCGACGGCAGAAGACTGCTTGATAATCTTTATGTTTCACAGGGAAAGCTCCCTATCAATGATCTTGTAGCTGATATTGAAACTTACACACCCATTGACAAAGCCGATGGAAGCTCATCCCTCTCTTTAGCTTCCAAAGACAAACTCATATTCAAAAAACCAAACAAACTGAAAATTGACTCAATCATCAGTGACCCCGGTGGATCCCTGGACGGAAAACAGATGACCATCATCAGGGACGGAGTCAACTGCTGGCTTTATGTTTCCGCAGGTCAGTATCCTGTAAAGAAAAAACCCGATGAACCCAGCTCCACTCTGGATCTTCCTCCACACATTCAGGTTTATCCACAGGATGCGGATAATGTTGTTACAATCACAGGAAAAGAAACAATAGATAAAACTCCCGTTACGGTAGTTAAAATTTCCGATAAATCAGGCTCAGAATCAACAACCGTCTGGATAGACACAAAAAGATGGGTGCCGGTCAAACAGGAAAAGGTTATGACCGATGCAAAATCAAAGGGAAAAGTAACCAAAGTCGTCAATTACAAAGACTTCAGACAGCTCAAAGACGGCAGATGGTTCCCCTTTACATTTGAAATTCAGATCGACGGAAAAACAAACCGGGTAGTGGTTTATAAAGCTATCTCAGTCAATGTCGGCGTCGATGACAATATTTTCGAGCCTATGAAAAAATTCGTGAAATAACCGGGAAGGGATGAAAGGAAGTTAACTATGCTTTGTGTTGAATGCGGAAATTTTGACCAGTCACATTCAACTATTTGTGGAAATTGCGGCGCTTTGTTTCCTGACAGAGCTACACCTCCTCCCGGACTTAATAAAAATCTAAGGGATTTGGAGATTGCCTGCTCAATGGTTAGAAACCGTGAAATATCCTCAGGGGATTTTCGCGGCATTCTCAGTAAAATGCAGAATATGTTCAGAAAAAATCTGGACGATGTGGAAAAAATGGATATACCAGCCGACATCAGGGAAGAAATGAAAGAGGAATTCAGCACCGGAACAGTCGGTATAAAATTCTACCTCGAAGCAATAAACGAGATGTTTGCATTTCTTGAAGACCGTCAGGAAGTACATCTCGAAAGAGGTCTGGTTATGGCAAGAGATGCCAACTCAAGAATTAATCAGGCTCTCAGAATAAACTTTGAGAACTACAGGATACTGCAGGAAACCACTGAGGAGTTTCTGGCTACTCAGTCAATGGTTTAATCAGGCATGTGTTTCGGCAAAACTGTGAAATCTGCTCTTAGCAAGGCTTTCATAGTTGCCGAATCTCTGGAAGTTTGAAAAGTCGATATTCTCAACATCCCTGCGAAATATCCTGAAAGCAGCTATCTCTTCCAGGTGTCTGTTTATCATGTTAAAACTTGCCCGGTCAAGGGGAGTAACCACACATGACATAAACACCGCACACTGAGAATTAACATCGCAGGCAGAGCCGGGGGGAAGGAATACATTTTTTATATTGACAATGCGGTCTTCAAATGAGTATTCCGCAATGTATTTGCCATTTTCCACCTTTAAAACCGCAGGCAGAATCATATTTGCCATAAACCATTTGGGTATATTCAGAATCATATGATATTCATTGATAAGATTCTCTTTAAGATAGCGCCACTGGAAAGTTGTGGAAAAAAGGCGGTAAACATCTTCAACGGTTATGAAAAGCTCCTGTCCCACATCGTTGATGCTGTATATTACAAATTCCCTTAATCTGCCAAAACAGGTTTCCATATGGGGGCAGTAAGCCAGTTCAATGAGTTTGCAGAAATCCTGATATCTTGCTTCCAGATTTGCCTGATAATATTCCAGAAGTTTCTTCTCAGCCTGCTCCGGAATACGCTGGTGTCCTGCAAGATAAATGTTCATTAGTGTTTCAACAGCAGTGTTTTCAATAAAAATCTTCATCGTCATCTCTCCCGCATTCAATTTTATTTGTACTGAAACTGCGATCACGGCAGTTTTTTCGGGAATAATCAGAGATACCGTTTGAAACCGGAAAGGGTATGAATCGCCTGTTAATATTCTCAATCCTTAACAGGTACGGAAGTGGGGGGCTTTTTCGTGAGGTTGGGATGAACCTGTATCATAAATAAAACAAAAGCTAATATAAAGTTCAACAAATAAAAATCTGTTCCTTCAACAGCCTGTTCAATATTTCAATATGTATGAAATCTGATGTTACTTTTCTTTGTCTGCCTCTGTGAGCATAACCTCTTTTTTCAGCTGGTTGATCTCATTTTCGAGTATCTGCATTTTTTCTTTCATACTCTTCTTTTCTTTGGCGGTCAGTCCGGGAGTTTCCATCATAACGCTCATCAGATTGAGATTCTGAACTGCGTGAGTAATCGTATTCAGAGTTTTTGTGTCAACTTTTTCAAGCGCTGATTCGAGTTTATCGCTCCATTTTGTTTCTTCGTTAAATTTCGGCACATTTAATTCATAGTATTTCAGCCCTTCCGAAACTTCCCTTGCATCTACCGGAGCCCAGACTGTGAGGCCTGTTGAATCTTCCATGCCCACACCTGTGTGCTGTTCTGCAATAATGGCTTCTCTCATAGCTGCGCGAATCTGCCTGCAGTCATCTTTTATTTTTGCCGGCACTTTCGGATCGTTTATTATGTTGATTGCCACCTGTCCAAGATCTTTAAGCGAGCTGTAATCAAAGGACTGTTCTCCGTTAAAGGCGTCGGATCCGAAGTCTTTCGATTCTTTGATGTGTTTGAAAATCTCTTTGTTGTCTATTCCCGATTCTTCCCAGTCTTTCACCAGTCTGCCCCAGGCTGCGGTAATAAGAGCTATCTTTTTATTATCAACGGCAGTAAGTGTAAGGAAAGATTCTCTGCTCTGGCGAATGGCAGCACTAAGCCCTTCGTCTTCCCTACCAAGCTTTTTATAATAATTGACATAGTCAGTGGCAAAGGAAACCGGGTCAAATTCTCCGCCTTCTTCAAGCTGTTTCTGAACTTTTTTCAGCATAGGCGTCCACTGGTGGAAAATCGAAGTTCTGGCTGACATCTGCGAACCTATTGTTATATCAGCAGAGTCCGATACTTCATGCATTGTTTCCAGATTTCCCATGTAGCACGAATTGAAAACAAGGGTGTCAATTTTATCTTCACGGTCCGTAGCTTCATTAGCTTTATCCACACCGGCGTTAATAGCATCGGAAATCTGAGCCGGGGTCATTTTCATCGAACCGCTCCAGGCTCCGCCATGTCCCATTAACACCAGAACATAGTGTTTGGACGGGAAGTTTTTCATTCCCCAGGAAACAAAATCTTTAAGCGCCGCAGGTTTCATCATGTCAATTTTATCGCTTTTTTCCAATGCTTCCGATTTGTAGATGAAATTGTCCATATTGGCGTCACGCAAAGGCTGCATTCCTTTGTCGAGCTGCTGGGTCCATTTCTTTACGGTTTCACTTTCCGGTTCGTTTATGCATTTATCAAATCCAAGTTCCTCAGCCATTTTATATTCTTTGTATGCAAAATTCCGATGGCCGGTTTTAGCGTAAACATCACCAAGCAACTGATGAATCATGGGGTTTTTCGGCATTTTCTCAGCAATTGCCTTAAATTGTTCGATGGTAGGTTCTGAAGCTGAATTCTCTTCCTGATTGACAACATAGTAGCGCCTCACTCCGGACCAGTCGTTATCGATTCTGTCTGTTCCGCCGTAAGGTCTCGATTCTTTCTGTGAAGCTCTGCCGAGCTGGGCAACAAGATTAACATTTTCATCAGAGCCGGCTGTCTCGAGATTTCTCAATGCCGCAGCCATGGTCTGTTCCATATCGGAATACTGTCCGTTCATATAAAACAGGAAAGTAACATCCTTTTCTTTGTTGTCAGGATGTGCATGTATATGGGCATCGCTTTCGTCGTTCTTTTCCTGCTCTTTTACCTTTTCCTGAGGTTTTGCTTCATGGTGCTGTTTTCCGGCTTGTGTCTTCGACTTTGCCGGTGTCCCTGTATTCTTCGCCGCTGCTGCAATATCAAGATGGAAATGAATCTTGTCCATTGAAACCTGCCTGATTTTTTTTTCATTATATCATATTTATGGCATGTTTTATATTAACAAAATGTTAAATTACACATACAGTGCATTTGTTGGGACTGTTGATGTTAAGTTTGTTAAGATGTATAATTTTTTGAAGGATTTGTCGGGGTTTCGTCAAAAGCAAGTCAATAATTAATTTCGGATGTGGGTAAATGAGTCATATTTGCAGGTTATACCCCTTTGATTTGAAAGGAAATGCTCAGATGAATAAAGTTCTGTTTTTCGATGATGAAATAGAACAACCTGAAATAATTATAGAAGCGCTGAAAAAAGAGCAGCTTGAACCAATTATTACATCAGATATAAATATTGCCACAAATCTGCTCTCTGAAGGTTCTACAATTGTCGCTGTTATCAATGTGGAAACAATATGCAGCCACGAGGATTTCGACCGTCAGATTCTTGGCAGGTATCACCAGGATCAGACCAAACCCCTCATATTTATCCTGCCCCATGCAGAGTCGGAATTTTCACCTCTCCAGTATGAATTTCATGTTGACGATTTAATCCTTAAACCCTATAAACCCCAGGAAGCTGTTCTAAGAATAATCAACCAGCTCAAAAAACTCAAAACTTTTGAGATGGCCGGAGATGAACTGCTCAGGTTAAATGTCCTGTTTCAGATTGGCAACCTTCCTTATCAGTCCATGCATATGGATGAGCTTTCAAAAAAATTACTTTCCGTAATTGCAGAAACCCTCGGATGTGAATCTGCGGCATTATACCTCAAGGATGAAGATGAGCAGATACTTCTTGTAAATAAGTTCGGACCTGCAGACGAGGAAGATCTGAGAAAAATGATTCAGTTTACCACCAAGACTGTCATTGATTTCAAAAAACCTATCTACACATCTGATCTTTCGAGAGAATTTTTCTGGAACAGATATCGCTGGAAAGAACCGTCAAGTATTAAAAATTCCATTTGCATTCCCCTCGAATCCAATGGAAAGGTTACCGGAAGTTTTGAACTCTATAATGCTCCACACAGGCTTATATCCAGAGATAATGATCTGGACAACCGTTTTCTTGCGCAGCTTATGAAAGAAGCGGAAAAAGTTATCAATCTCAGCGTACAGTTCCAGAGAGTCAACAGAGACCTGGAATTCGCCATTGATGAACTTTCCATTCTTTACGAAATAAGTGACGCTTTGTCATCCACCATCAATCTTGAGGAGATGCTCAGGCTTATCGTCCGCAACGCCCTCAAGAGTTTCGACGCTCAGGTGGTGTCGCTGATGATGCTTGATAAAGAGGAAGGTCTGCTTTCCATCCGTTTCTCCGAAGGCCTCAGCGAGGACATTATCCGCGGCACAAAGCTGAAGGTGGGGGACGGTATTGCAGGCAGAGTTGCAAAAAGCGGCCAGCCCCTTCTGCTTGTGGATATGATGGGAATAGATTCTGTGGATGTTGATAAGAATATCAAATCGGCACTGTCTGTCCCTCTGAAAATCAAAGATGAGGTCATCGGAGTTCTTAATGTTTCCAAAACATCAAGATACCGCTTCACGGAAAATGATCTGAAGCTGCTCTTTAATCTTGCAAGTCTTGCCGCTCAGGCTATTGAAAAAGCTTCTCTCTATTCCGATATTAAAAATTCCCTTGATGAGATTAAATCATCATATATGAGCACGGTTAAAGCCCTCTCAAAAGCTATTGAGGCAAAGGATCCCTATACCAGAGGCCATGTGGATCGTGTGGCAAAATATGGTCTGGCAGTCGCCCTTGAACTCGATTCGGAACTTCTGAAGGACGACATGTTCAGATACGCTCTGGTTTTGCATGATATAGGCAAGATCGAAATACCCGATCATATTCTCACAAAGCAGGGGCATCTCACTGATGAGGAAATGGCGGTCATGAGAAGGCATCCGGAAGTCGGCGCACAGATTCTTTCTCCGGTGCGTTTTCTGAAGGAAGCTGCCGATATGGTTCGCTATCATCAGGAAAGATATGACGGAAAAGGTTATCCCATGGGGTTAAAAGGCGAGGAAATACCTATTGCTGCAAGAATTATTGCAGTTGCAGATGCATTTGATGCAATAATCTCAGACAGACCCTACAGAAAAGCCAGCACGCTTGAGATCGCCAAGTCGGAAATTATGAAAAACGCAGGAAGTCAGTTTGACCCGGCTGTCGTAAGTGCGTTTATGTCCGCTCTTGATAAAAAAGTTATTCCTTAATTTGTAAAAAAGAAGGAAGTTAGTTCGAAAGAATAGAAGTTATGGGTCCAAAGACTCTTTACCGGAGGTAAAAAGATGGGTGTAAGGGCAGTAAAAGAGAAGATCCCTGTGATTCTTCTTACTACTACATACCGCCTCGAAGGAGAAATGCATGTGGTGCCGGGTGGCCGCCTTCTTGACGAAATAAACAAGGAACGCGATTTTATTCCTGTTACCAATGCTACTGTTTATGATATATCAGGAGAAACACCTCTTGATACTCTCGAGTTTCTTGCAGTAAACAAGTCGCTCGTGGTTATGGTGGCTCCTTCCGTTCCCGAATAATTCAGGAGGAAAAAGTTAAATGAATGTACGGTATCTCGGTCATTGCAGCTTCCTTATCAATTCTTCCAAAGGCAGCAGCATTATTACCGACCCATACGGAGTTCATCTTCCATATAAATTCCCGATGATTTCCGCAGATGTGGTAGTGATTTCACACGAGCATCAGGATCACAATGCTGAGTGGCGTGTAGGCGGCAGCCCAGTCATTGTTAAAAGAACCACATCGTTCCCGGTAGAACACGAAGTTCCAGTTCAGAGAACAAAAGAAAAACTTGTTTTTCAGGGAATACCGACTTTCCACGATAACTTCTCAGGAAGAAGAAGAGGACCCAACACTACTTGGGTGTGGCATCTGGAAGGCGTCAGATATGTATTCCTTGGTGATGTTGGACATGTGCTTACCGACAAACAGGTTGAAGCAATCGGCGGAGATGCTGATATTCTTTTTCTGCCTGTGGGCGGACTCAGCACAGTAGGCTCCACTGAAGCTGCTCTGATTGTCAACCAGCTCAATCCCAAAATTGTTCTTCCTATGCATTATAATACAGCTCAGATTGAATTCAGCAATCTTGCTTCCGAACCCCTTGAGAATTTCCTCAATAAAATGGAAAATGTTGAAATGACATATACAATGTCAATCGATATTGATCTTGCAAGATTACCGATGAAAACCAAGGTTATGGTGCTTAAATACGAATAAACGGCAGTTATGCCATTATTTTTTCGAAATCATCCGCTTGATTATAAAACGGATGATTTTTTATTTTTTGGTAACATGTTTACTTTTTGTTAACTTTTTTTGTCTGTATTTTATTATGAATTCTGGTAAAATGTTATCATTATAGTTATATTATAAATTTTATGTTTTGGCTGGAGGAAAGGTTATGGGTATTGACAGGATTCAGGCTAGCTTTTTTGATCAGACTAATCATCTGTCAGGAATAAGGCCCGAGATAAAAAAACAGGAAGTTGCTTCCAAACCTGAAGTTACAGTGTCGGACGCATTTCAGAAATCGGAACAGACAGAGCAGCCCGCTGTAAAACCTGATATAAAGACAATGGCAGCTTCAAATCAGCCGGTTTCATCAGAAAAACCCGATCCGCTGATGCAGGCTCTTGATATCAGAAATAACCTGGAAACCCTCAAAGGCTCGGACCGTGAAAAATATATAAAAGAATTCAGAGAGAAAAATGCAGGTAAGATTTTTGTCTCTATCGATATGCACAACCACCAGCCCATTTACCGCCCGGGAACTCATCCTGCAGATACCGAAGAGATTCAGAGATATGTTCTTGGCACAGGCGATGCGGAAAACAGACGTGAAGTTTACAGGGATGCAGATGCTTATGCCATTGAATTAATGAGAAATAAACCGGATTTTCCTCATTTTGGTTTTCAGGTCAGCTTCAGCGGCTCCCTGATGGAGAATATGGACAAAACTGCGGAAAAAGGACTCTGGCCCGGTAAAGGCTGGAATGAAAGATATAAAAACTCAAGACAGATAGACAAAACCGCCCTCGGAAACGCCCGCCTCGATCTGGTGAATATAGGTTATCACCATCCCCTGATGGGTCTGATTGCATCGGGTCATGCAGGTGGAGACGGCAAGGTAAATGAGGATAAAGACATAGAGCTTCAGCTCAAAATGCATCAGCATGCTGTTGACAAACTCTTCGGCGGACCTATCTCAAAAGGATTTTTCCCTCCGGAAATGGCATTCAGCGAAAGAATGATTCCCTCAATCAAAAAAGCCGGCATCGAATGGACAATGGTTGACAACCTCCATTTCGACAGAGCCAATCAGGATTATAACAATCCCGGAGACGGCCTGAAACCCCCGAACAAAGCCGACAAGAGAAATCCCGGACAGCATGCATATGCCACGCTTTCCAACGATTTGGCAAAAAGCCACATTGTTTCACCGGAAGGTTTAAGACCCCACTATGTAAAACACACAGATCCGGTTACAGGCAATGAAGAACTTATGGTAGTCGTGCCTGAGGAAAGATCCCTTTCATCATACATTCAGAAAGACAGAGACGGAAACAGGCTTCAGGAAGTTCTTGATAAATTTGGAAAATATAACACGGATCCCAGCCACCCCATCTTTGTTCTTTACGCAACCGACGGAGATAACAACGGTTCCAACAGCGGCGATTTCCACCGCAATGTTCCCATAGATATGGCAACGAGATTCCCCGATAAAGTCGTTTTCACAACCGTTCAGGATTATCTGGATCTTTATCCCCCTGAAAAACCTCAGCTTTCTTCTAACGAAAACGGCGTCAAAAAATTCATAGGCGGCGATGTGGTTCATGTGGAAGACGGCGCCTGGTGGGGAGCAAACCTCGGAGATCCTCAGTTCTCAAAGTGGGTTGACGATCCCGCATACAAAGGTTTTTCACCTAAGAATAATTCATGGGCTACTCTTACTGCAGCCAAAAACGAAGTTTTAACCGCCGACGCTATGGAACCTGCAGGAAATACCAAAGAAAGTATCGGCAATATCATTGATGGCGGAGCCAAAGCTAATGATACTGAAAAAGCCTGGCACGGACTTCTCGTGGGCCAGACTTCATGTTACGAATACTGGAATCCCGACAATATTCTTTCATATTCATCGGTTAAAGGCGCTAATATGGCTGTTGACAGTGCCAGAAAAGTTATTGAAAAACATGGCAAGGATAAGGACAAAATAGGTCCCAGCATTTTCCTTCCCATGCATACACCTTATAACCCCAAAGGATTCCCCTCAAGCTTCAATGTGGTTACTTATGCCTATGATATGAATGATATTAAATCAATCAAGGTAAGATACCGCACAGACGGCGATGGTGTCCTCAACAAACCCGAAGACTTTATGTACGATGGCAAAAATGTCAGCCCCTGGAAGGGTGAAATCAATATGGTCAACTGCGGTTTCCCCAACCTTGAAACAAAACCCCCCGTATGGGTAGATCCAAAAGTGAGAGCCGACAGATACGAAGCTAAGATTGAGCCGGAAATGAGTCCTGACAAACCCGGTGAAGTCATTCAGTATTTTGTTGAAGCTGAAGACAAACTTGGCAATGTTTCCCGTTCTCCCATACAGAATGTCTATGTGGAAAATGTTCCCGAAGATCCCGCACAGGTTTCAAATGAAGAAATTCATAACAACCTGAAGAGCGGCGATCCTGGTACTGTAGCCAATTCAATAGCTATGGTGTTCAATATCGGAAGAAATGATGTCAATATATTCAATCATGTGTTCTTCCGCCTTGAGGAAAACAAACCCGGAGTCCTCGATAATCTTGAACAGCTTGCCATTAAGAATAAAATTAAACTCAATGCCGATCCGAAATTCAGGGATGAATACATCAACAGGCTTGACAAACACCTTACAAAGGAAGCTAATGTTGCAGCCTTAAAGGAAAAACCCCATGTTGCCTGGTTTATGTCAAACCCGCTTTCAGAAATGGCTTCTGACCCCAGGGTTGCAAGAATTCTTGCAAAACTTAGCTGATCATTGATGTGAATATATAGTGGAGGAATAATAATGGAAATCAGAAGAGATATGGGGATAGCTCCTGATATGATGAAAACTGCGCCAGTGGGAAAACAGGCGGCAGAGGTTACAACACAGTCTATTACCGACGGATTCAGTAAATCCGGAGAAAATGTTCCTGCAGAACTTGCAGACAGGGCTAAATTAGCTTCGCTGAAGCAGGAAATATCAAATCAATCGGGTGTTTCTCTGTATAAAGCTGTTTCATCAGGCTGCGGCTCATCACCTGCGCCTAAGCCTTCTTCAAGCTGCGGTTCATCGCCTGCACCGAAACCTTCTTCAAGCTGTGGTTCATCGCCTGCACCAAAGCCTTCATCAGGCTGCGGTTCAGCACCTAAACCCAAGCCCAATCCCAAACCTCCGATTTCCGGCGGATGCGGTTCTCACCCTAAGCCTCCGGGATCCCCTAAACCTCCTGTAATCAATGGCGGCGGCTGCGGTTCTTCACCCAAACCGGTGTCTTCAGGTTGCGGTTCTGCGCCAAAACCTACACCCAAACCGGTGTCTTCCGGTTGTGGTTCTGCACCAAAACCCAGACCCTCCACAGGTTGCTGAAATCAGCTATAGTTTTGAACTAAATATAAAAACCGGCAGATGTTTTAAACAATTCTGCCGGTTTTATTAATTTAGCTGATTCTGAAAGGTGTCTGTGGAACATCCTGTCCCTTTTTTCTGCGTTTCATATAGATGTAAATACCTTCAACCCCAACCATTTCCCAGCCCTCATCCCCAAGCTTGTCAAGCTCCGGGCTTGCTGAAGTGTGCCCGTTGTCTTTCCAGGTGACATGAGCTGTATTAACGGTAATGAATTCCCATTTATCCATAATGCACCTCCCTTTTTTATCTGATAAAGCTAAATTCTTATAACTATGTCTTTTCCCTTTAAAACAGGAAAAATATAAGTATAGTGTTAATTAAAATAAATATATTAAAATGGAGTAAAACAGTCCCGTATGGATATGAAAGAAAAAATTGCAAAAGCTCCGGTTTTAAGCGGCGTTTATATTTTTAAGGACGACCTTGGCAGAATTATTTATATTGGCAAGGCAAACAATCTGAGAAACCGCCTGCGTTCTTATTTTCAGAATCCCCCGAGGGACTTCTCCCATAAAACCACAAAACTTCGTAAGACTATAGCAGATCTGGACTATATAGTTGTAAATTCCCAGCTCGAAGCTCTGATTCTCGAAGCAAACCTGATCAAAAAGCACAGACCATACTTTAATATAAGAATGAAGGACGACAAGCGTTATCCTCTCATTGAACTGACCACCTATGAAGCTTATCCGAGGATGAGAATCGTCAGAAAAGCAGAAAATAAGAAGTCAAGATACTTTGGTCCATATACAAACACCCGTTCGATGAGGCAGGCGTTTAAGCTCGTGCAGAAGCTGTTTAAGATAAGAACATGTAAATACGATCTCGACAAACCTCTCCCCAGACCATGCCTTGATTATCATATAGGTTTATGTCCAGCTCCCTGCACCAGATATGAAACAATAGAAGAATATACAGGCAGGGTGAAAAAAGCTTCCCAGCTTCTTGACGGAAGGTGCAGGGATGTAATTTCACTGCTGAAAAAAGAGCTTGAAACATATGCTGAAAATCTTGAGTTTGAGAAGTGCATCCCTATCAGGGAAGCACTTGTTTCACTCGAACATGTGTGCGACAAACAGCAGGTGGTAACAAAGGCAGGGGAGGACATGGATTTCATCGGAATCCACAGAGAAGATGAAATCGCAGCCATAGCTCTTCTTGAAGTGCGGGACGGTATAATACTTAATCAGCAGAGATATATGATGGATATTCCGATGGAAGAAAACAGCTCCGTCATCATCAATAATTTCATCCTTCAGCACTACAAAGAAGGATTCTTCATCCCCCACAACATTTATCTGCCTTCTGAAATTGAACATGTGGAAGAACTTGAAACCTGGATCTCTTCAATGCGCGGCAGACCTGTTGAAATGCGGATTCCCGAAAGAGGGGAGAAGAAGAATCTCCTTGATATGGCAAATGCCAACGCCTTTGAGTATCTTCAGATGTTCACCACCCTCGACAGACGCAATTTGGAAAAACATAAACAGGAACTTGAACACCTCCGGGACCTTCTTGGTCTTGCCGATGTACCCCACAGAATAGAAGGATACGATATTTCCAATATAGGTGGAAAAATGGCCACTGCTTCTATGGTCGTTTTCCAGAATGGTGAACCTCATAAGGATCATTACCGTAGATTCAGGATAGAAACAAAAGACGAGCCTGATGATTTTGCAATGATGCGGGAAGCACTGACCCGCCGCTTCAGAAATCTGAAACTCGGCGAACTGGAAAGTTTCAGGGAAACCCCCGATTTAATCCTTATCGACGGCGGCAAGGGCCAGCTTTCCTCTGCAGTAACAGCGGCAGAAAGTGAAGAGGCAGACAATCTTAATATTATTTCAATCGCAAAAAAAGAAGAAGAAATCTATCTTCCCGGAAGAAGCGAGCCTCTGGAAACTTCCCCTGATTCACCCGGCTTAAACCTTCTCAGAAGGGTGAGGGATGAAGCCCATCGCTTTGCTGTTTCCTACCACAGAAAACTAAGGGCGAAAAAGATGGAAATCTCCGTTCTCGACAGTATTCCCGGAATTGCAAAGGGTAGAAAGGAAACTCTTCTGCAGAGTTTTGATTCCATAGAAGATATAAAAAACGCCTCCCTCTTTGAACTCGAACAGTTGCCCGGATTCAACAGACAGGTGGCGGAAAGGGTTTTGAGGTATCTCGGTTCCTCAGAAAAAGAATAACCGGTAATCAGCTCCACACTCCCGGAATCTTTACGCCGCAGAACTGACATTTACCATTATTGATGTTGTTTTTCAGCACTCTGAATCCCACTCTCTGAATCAACAGCTTGTTACAACTGTGACAGTATGTGTTGTTGCCGATATGTCCGGGAACATTGCCGATATAAGCATATTTTATCCCAGCTTTTTTTGCCAGCTTCTGAGCCTGTTCCAATACTCCCACTGGAGTCTGCGGAATATTTCGGAGCATAAAAGATGGGTAGAATCGGGAAAAATGAACAGGAGTGAATTCTCCCAGATTATCTTTTATCCATTTAGCTATTTCGCTTATTGTCTTTTCGTCATCGCTCTTTCCCGGAATTATAAGACAAGCCACTTCAAGCCATTTACCGCTTTGCCTGATCGTTTTCAGTGTGTTTTTAACGGTTTCAACCACAGAGGGCCTCGGCGAACCGCCGTACTGTTCATCACTCAGCCCCTTCAGGCTAACACAGAATGCATCGACATACCGGGTCAGCACTGTCAGCGGTTGAGTATTAATATACCCCCCTGAAACAACACAGCTTTTCAGCCCGCTTTCTTTTGCCGCCTTCGACGCATCAATGCAGTATTCGATAAAAATCGCCGGTTCCGTAAATGTAAACGAAAGGGCGCCGCATTCGTTTTTCTTTGCGTAGCTCACCGCTTTTGAAGGAGAAAGATCGTAGCTCTTGATTTCATTAACTGATTTCTGGGACATTTCCCAGTTCTGACAGGCGGGACAGGCAAGATTGCAGCCTGCGGTAGCCAATGCAAGGGATTTCATACCCGGATTAAAATGATAAAGAGGATTCTTTTCCACCGGATCCAGATGCATCGCACAAGGCTTCCCATAGTTGGAAACATACAGTTTGCCGTTCTGAACAGATCTTACCCTGCACACCGATTTGCTGCCTGCGGTAAGTTTTTCTTCAAGTGGGCAGAGCTTGCACTGAACTGTCCTGCTGTCGATTTTTTTATAAAAAGAAGCTTCTTTTATACCTGAAGCAGTAGGTAAAGCTTCCGCTGCAGTTGGTTCCACCGCTGCAGCCGCCATACATCCGGCTCCCAGTATTGCTGCATTTTTTAGAAAATCCCGCCTGTCCATTTCTAATCTCCTGAATAATTATTTGCCTGATGATTTTATTTTTGCCTCAAGTATCGAAGCAAGATTGGGGTTGAGAAGGAACTGCTTTGTAAAATTATTCTCCACATCAGCGGGTTTTGCTTTTTTAGGAAGAATTCCGCCGGCAAGTTCATCCTTCTTCAGCTCAAATTCCTCATCAGACATCTTTCTTGCTTTATCCATAGCTGCTTCAGCATTCTTTACTGCTTTTTCCCTCTCGGCATCATCGGGTATCATCATCTTTACCCGTTCTTTTGTTTTTTCAAGAAACATCTGCTTTGCCTGAGCATATTTGTCATCAGGCAGTTTTCTTATCTTTCCCAGCATTTTTGCTATTCTCTCATTATTACCCGCCTGTCCTATTCTTTCCGGATTTGCTATGTTTTTTACCGGAACCAGACAAGGCTGGTATTCCTTTAACATGACTTTCTGGTTTTCGTTAAGCACTGACTGCATTTTTTTGCCCCATTCCTTCTGCTTGTCAGTATATTCAACCTGTTTAACCTTTATTTCATTTTCTGCATCGTGATAACGCTTTTTCAGTGAATCGGAAAGATCTGTCTTAGACATAAGCTCGGTCCGCATTTCCTGGAGAACACCGTGCATTTCATTATATTTTCTGTCATAAAGGTTTTTCAGTTCGTCATCGGTTTTTTTAACTTCCTTCGCAACAGAAAGCATCTGCTGCATCTGATCTTTCGTAAGGTTCAGACTGTTGAGCAGATTAAGGGTTTGAATATCCCTGACCATTGTTTTGATTTCGTTGTCGGTATATTTTGCCGCAGAATCCGCAGGCATGGTAAAACTCCCCATAAAACCAAGCATTAATGCGATTATCGCAGTCAGCATAAATCTGGTTTTCATAAAACATCCTCCTGTCAGCTCAAATTGTAACAAATAATTAGACCATCGGCAGTCATTTTTGTTTCATATTTTTCCATATTTACAAGAATTAATTGTAAGGATTTACACAAGGGGAATTTGTTAAAAGAACGAATAGAACCGAAGCAAATGAGGCTTAATGAAATAGAATTTCATATTGGCCTCTGTTTAATAGAACCCGATAACCGGAGGCTTTGATTAATGACTGACGAATCCAATGTTATAAATGATTCCAATCATGTTGTAGTAGGCGATATGCCTGAAACTGGTGAGGCAAGCTTTGATATGGCAAGCCTTACCCCGAAGAAAATAGTGGAAGAACTTGATAAGTATATTATCGGACAGAACGATGCAAAAAAATCTGTAGCTATAGCTTTGCGCAACCGCTACAGAAGAAGTCTCCTTCCCGCCGATATGCAGGAAGAGATTATCCCCAAAAACATCCTTATGATAGGACCTACCGGTGTAGGTAAAACCGAAATTGCCCGCCGTCTGGCAAAACTGTCGGGAGCACCGTTTATTAAAGTGGAAGCTACCAAATATACGGAAGTGGGCTATGTGGGCAGAGATGTCGAATCAATGGTTCGCGATCTTATGGAAATAGGCATAAGAATGGTCCAGATTAGAATGATTGCCGATGTTGAAGGCAGAGCAAAGGAAAGAGCTATTGATATTATTGTGGAAACTCTGATGCCCAAAACGGAAAAAACTCAGATGAATCCTTTCCAGATGATATTGGGAAGCCTCACTGCACCGGGCGGACAGGTTGCTGACGATGATGACGAAGATGAAGAAGAAGAAATCGAAAAAACAGATGAATCAGCAAAAGACAAGGAAAGGGCAGAACTCAGGAAAAAAGTCGCCGCTGGTGAAATGGATCATATTTTCGTCCAGATCGAAATAGAAGAAAGCAACCCCATGGAAACCATCAGTGTTTTCTCAAATGCAGGCATGGAAGAAATGGGCGTCGATTTCCAGAATATCCTCGGAAATATGTTCCCTAAACGGAAAACAACCAGAAATGTAAAAATAAAGGAAGCCAAACAGATTATCGCTCAGGAAGAAGCCCGGAAAATGATCGATAAAGACGAAGTAAAGAGGCTTGCCCTTCAGATGGTTGAACAGCACGGCATCATCTTTATCGACGAAATGGATAAAATTGCCGGAAGAGAAAAAGGACACGGCCCCGATGTCTCAAGAGAAGGCGTCCAGAGAGATCTTCTGCCCATAGTTGAAGGCTCGGCTGTAGTCACCAAACATGGTCCTGTAAAAACAAACCATATTCTCTTTATAGCTGCCGGAGCATTTAATGTATCCAAACCTTCGGATCTGATTCCTGAACTTCAGGGCAGATTCCCCATCAGAGTTGAACTCAAGAGTCTTGGCAAAGATGATTTCATCAGAATTCTTAAAGAGCCGAGAAATGCTCTTGTTAAACAGTATAAAGCGCTTCTTAAAACAGAAGGCGTCGAGCTTGAATTTATGGAATCAGGCATCGAGGAAATCGCCCGCCTTTCACAGACTGTAAATGAAAACACCGAGAACATCGGAGCACGCAGACTCCATACCGTTATGGAAAAACTGCTTGAAGAGATTTCATTTGCATCTCCTGAAAGCGGAGCCGGCAAAATAGTCATAGATCAGGAATATGTTAAGGAAAAACTTAAAGACATAGTTGAAAACAGGGATCTCAGCCAATACATATTATAAGGAGCACCCTATGCCGAACGCCGATGAAAAAATGATGAATGAAGCAGAACAGTTTGAAACTTCAGGTGAAGAGTTTAAACCCTATGTTCCGGCAGATAAGGAAATGCCGGAAATTACATTCCTGTCTGTAGCACTTGGTATTATTCAGGCTATTATTTTTGGTATGGCTATGGTCTATGTCGGATTAAAAATCGGCATGACCATCAGTGCATCAATACCTGCCGCCGTTATTTCCATGGGGGTTCTCAAAGGTCTTTTCAAACGGGGAACCATTCTGGAAAACAATATTGTGCAGACTATCTGCTCTGCAGGTGTTTCCATTGCGTCAGGCGTTATTTTTACCATACCTGCCGCTTTTCTCTGGAGTGATTTTCAGCATCACGAATTCTCTCTTGGCAAAATTGCCATAACAGCAGTCATCGGCGGCATACTCGGCGTCCTTATGATGATCCCCCTTCGCCGCTACCTGATTGTTCAGGAACACGGCAAACTGAAATTCCCCGAAGGCACTGCCTGTGCCGAAGTGCTTGTTGCAGGTGATATCGGTGGAAATCCGGCGAAGCTGGTATTCTCAGGTATTGCCATAGGCGCAATTTACAAGTTTATGCAGAATACCCTTAAACTCTGGAAAGATGAGATCGGTGTTCAGGTTCCGATTATGAAGAACCTTATGTTCACAGCGGAATTATCACCGATTCTCCTTGGGGTGGGGTATATAATAGGCCTTGAAGTGTCGGCAATTATGCTCTCCGGCGGCCTTCTTGCCTGGTTTGTGATAATTCCCCTTATCACTCATTTCCTTTCTACTTATGCACCTGATGCAATCGTAATGGTAAAAACGACTCAGGTTGTTGCAAAGGATCTTACTGCAGACCAGATTTGGGAAGCTTATATCAGATATATCGGAGCCGGCGCAGTGGCATTCGGCGGTATGATTTCGCTGGCAAAAGCTCTTCCCACAATCGTTCAGTCCTTTAAGGTGTCTGTGGTTGAACTTTTCCACACACTTACAGGCGGGGAAAAAGCAAAGTCAACTTCCGTAAAGAGAACAGAAGATGATCTTCCGATAACCTGGGTAATCGGCGGATCGCTCATACTGATTATTCTCATTGCGTTTTCAAGAAATATTTCCAATGATATTATAAGAGGAGCCATTGGCTCGCTGCTTGTGTTCGTATTTGGGTTCTTCTTTGTAACTGTTTCTTCCAGAATCGTAGGTCTGGTAGGTTCGTCTTCAAACCCGGTATCCGGTATGACCATCGGAACTCTGATTTTAAGCTGTATTATTTTCAGAGCGCTTAATTTTACCGGGATAGACGGAATGGTTACAGCTCTGCTGGTCGGTGCATTCGTGTGTATAGCAATGTGCACCGCCGGTGATATATCACAGGATCTTAAAACCGGTTATCTTGTGGGCGCTACGCCGCGAAAGCAGCAGATGATGATGATTGTTGGCGTTTTATCGTCATCCATATTTATAGCCTGGATTCTTCTTTATCTGAAAGACAATATCGGTTTTACAGGAACCGAAGGTCTGAAAGCACCTCAGGCAAACCTTATGTCCCTTGTTATTCAGGGTATTATGTCCGGCAACCTGCCCTGGACTCTTGTTCTCGCAGGCGGATTTATATCTATATGTATCGAACTTCTCGGCATACCGGCACTTCCTTTTGCAGTGGGTCTGTATCTGCCCCTTTCCCTTTCAACCCCCCTTATAGTCGGCGGATTGATTTCGTGGGCAATGTCAAAGATCTATAAAAATGCAGATGTTCTCAAGGAAAAACTTGAAAAAGGCGTTCTCGTTGCCTCAGGCTTAATCGCAGGTGATGCCCTTATGGGTATCATAGTGGTTGCTCTCAAGGTCTATGCGGATTCTCACGGTCGTGATTTTGCCATCAAGTGGCCCCTTGCGGATAACATAATAGTAGGTGTTGTGATATTCCTTGCGGTTGGAGTCTTCCTGTGGCACAGCATCAAAAAAGAGGACAAAGCCTGATGGCTTTGAGGCTCTGAATCCAAAAACTCAAATTATCATGATTTTGAATTATACTCTGAGAGGAGACCAATATAATGAATGAAGAGCTTAAACACAGCGCGTTAATCGCACTGAGAGATTGTCTGGCACTAAAAGCCGGCGAAACATTTCTGGTAATCACTGATGAAGCTAAAAGAGAAATCGGATACGCTTTCTTTGAGGTCGGTAAGGAAATGGGCGCAGAAGCTGTAATTATGGAAATGCTTCCCCGCCGACTCAATGGTGAGGAACCTCCGGAAGTGGTGGCAAAAGCCTGGCTCGCAGCCGATGTTTTTGTATGCCCTACATCAAAATCACTGACCCACACAAGAGCAAGACAGAATGCAGTTAAACAGGGAGCCAGAGGAGCAACTCTGCCTGATGTGAATGCAGAGATGATGAAACGCTGCATCCCTGTGGATTATAAGAAAATGGAAGCCCGTTGCAGCAAGCTGGTTGAAGCGCTCAACAACGGCAAACATGTAAGAGTAACAACCGAACTGGGAACTGATATATCATTCTCAATCGAAGGCAGAAACGGCGCACCGGATACAGGAATTTACACCGAAAAAGGAACATTCGGAAATCTTCCCGCCGGCGAAGCTTATATAGCCCCCCTCGAACACACTGCCGAAGGTGTATTTATTGTTGACGGCGCAATGATGACCGGTGTAGTTGACAAGCCTATCACCCTTAAAGTGGAAAAAGGTTTTGTTACTGAAATCACCGGCGGTGAATCAGCGGCAGCACTTCTTAAAGAAGTTGAATCTGTGGGCCACAATGCAAGAAATATTGCAGAGTTCGGCATCGGTATCAACGAAAAGGCAGTCTTCACCGGTAATGTTCTCGAAGATGAAAAGATCGACAATACCATTCATATCGCCATAGGCAACAATGCCCATTTTGGCGGTGTAGTGGATGTTCCTTTCCATCAGGATGGAATTATTACAAAACCTACTGTATATATTGACGGAAAAATGATTATAAAAGAAGGAGTACATCTTCTTTAGGATAATCATGCCATATAAATCTTTCATTTTTATGAAGGAAAATTGTCATTTTTGATAAATTTGTGCATAAATTATGTAAACATAGAAAGAAAGGAGAAAATAATGAAAAAAGCGGTAGCATATTTTGTTCTGACAGCATTTCTCGTTGCAGCGTTCATGGTGTTTGCAACATCAAACGCCAATGCTCAGATACCAAAGCCCGGCACAACAACCGGCGCTGAGAAAAAAGGTTCAACAGCAGCAACTCCTTCAGTAAAAGAAATGTCTGTGAAAAAGGGACAGACTTTTACCATAAAGCTCCCTATCAATGCAGCAAACGGCATGAAGTGGAGAATCAATAAGGATTCAAATCCTATGATTCTTACCCATGTCAGCGATAAGGTTGTTCCTATTATGGTTAAAAAGAATCCTGAAGCAAAAGCAGCACCGGCTCCTAAAGCCACCGGAAAACCTGAGCCTAAGGCAACAGGCAAACCCGAAGTAAAGGCCACCGGAACCCCTGCACCGAAAGCTTCCCCCGCAGCAAAAGCTACACCCGCTGCAAAGCCCGTTCTCGTAAAACAGGGTGACGAGCAGGTGTTCACTTTTAAAGCAAAGGAAACCGGCAACACTTCAGTAGAATTCATCCTTGCCCGTCCTGAACAGACAACAGCAAAGGAACAGAGAAATTACGATATTACGGTTGAGTAAGCCGGAAGTCGAAATTCATAAATTAAAAAGCATGTTTCCGGATAAGTCCGGAAATATGCTTTTTATAATAGTAAGGAGAAATAATGATCGAGATATATACCGACGGCGCCTGCATCAAAAACCCCGGAGGTCCCGGAGGCTGGGGCTATGTTATGATCAGGGACGGCAAGGTGTATGAAAAGGGCGGATTTTCACCGGAAACAACAAATAACAGAATGGAACTCACCGCTGCCATCGAAGCTCTGAAAACCATTGATTCCATCAAACAGAAAGCGGCGGTATATACCGACAGTCAATATGTAAAAAACGGCATCACAGTATGGATAAAAAGCTGGAAAGCCCATGGCTGGGAAAGAAAAGGTTCCGGTGGAGATAAAGAGATCAAAAATCTTGAACTATGGCAGGAACTGGATCAACTGAACGGCAACAACCTTGTGGAATGGCGCTGGGTGAGAGGGCATGCCGGAAACCCCAATAACTGCAGAGCTGATGAAATAGCAACGGGATTTGCCAGAAAAAAATCAATAGTTCTTGCCGATGGATCCTCTTCACGCCAGTCCGATTCAGATTCACCGGTGGAAAGCAAACCCGAAAAAAATGAGAAAGAAAAGCAAACATTTGTTCTGCCGGTAAATGCTTTTTGCCTTTTCAGTCAGGCTTTCATTGCTGTTTTACCTGACCTCCTTATTAAAAAATACAATTTTTCAAAAACCAAAAAAGGTGAAGCCGGCAAAGAAATTTTCAGAAATCCATATATGGAAATAAGCTGGGATGAAACAGGTTTAACGGAGATTAAGCCTATAATAACTTCCAAATCCGCAGAAATTACGGAAAATCTGAAAAATGAAGAAGAAAACTATCTCAACGATATAATGAAGCATAAACCCATTGAGTTTCCAAAAGATTTTTCACAATGGAAAAACATTCACTTCCAGCAGTTTTTAAGACCAATACTCAAAGGTATGTCTCATAAATGGAAAATCGACAAAGAACAAGGCAAACTGACGGTAACGCTTCTCGAATCTCCGTCAGAATCAGGTGAAATTGAGTGCGGCAAAGAATATTCCTGGAGGAAAATTCCCGGAGAAAAACACCGCAACCTGATAATTACGGCAGCAGAAAACGCTGTTGTATTTCCCGACAGGGTTGTGTCAGCCCTAAGAACATCAAAAAATAAAGTTGAGCTGGTGTCTTTCTACCTGACATCCAATACATGGAATATTCTGAACTGCTATAACTGCGATTATCTGAAGAAACACTGGGAATCCCTTGAGCAGGGCGAACAGAACCGAATAGTGTCGCTGATATGGCGTAATCTTGACCGTAAAAACAGAATCGATATGATTGTTCCAGCCGGATTTGCCGAACTTGATCCATCACTTGCCAACAGACTTGTGTTCCAGTCTCTTTTTCTGCTTCATACCGATGCTGCGGAAATTATAAAATGGCAGAAAGCCGGGGACAAAAAGTTCAAACTGGATGTTATTATGAAAGAACCTGAAGATCAGGAATGGGGAGCAGATACCCTCGTCGCAGGTCTTCCCGACTGGCAAATGTTCAGAAAACCTTCGAACATTATAGAAAAAAGAGCTGTGGAAATGGCTGAATTTCTGCTGCTTTAACTAAAGGAGAAATAAAGATGAAAATAGGAATAACCTGTTATCCCGGAGTAGGGGGAAGCGGCATTCTCGCAACTGAACTGGGGATTGACCTTGCAAAGAGAGGTCATGAGATTCATTTTATCACTTCATCGCCGCCAATCAGACTGACTCAGGAATTTTATGAAAACATATATTTTCATGAAGCTGAAGTGATAGATTATCCTGTTTTTAAATATCCCCCATACACCCTATGCCTCGCTGCAACAATGTCCGATATAGCAAAAAGAATGAAGCTTGATCTGCTTCATGTTCATTATGCCATTCCCCACGCATCCTCAGCTTATCTCGCAAAGCAAATGTCCCGTGATATCGGACTGAAATACATCACAACACTTCATGGCACCGATGTAACCCTTGTGGGGAGCCAGCCTCTTTTTATCCCCATCACAAGGTTCTCAATAGAGGAAAGCGATGGAGTAACAGCGGTTTCGGAACATCTGAGCCAGGTAACAAAAGAGATTTTCGAAACAAAATCCGATATCGAGGTTATTTACAATTTTGTGGATACAGAAAGATTCAAGCCTGCTGACATGCCTGAACGCAGAGCGAAATACGCCCTTCCTGAACAAAAAATACTCATCCATATGTCAAATTTCAGACCTGTCAAGCAGGTTCTCAATACTATCAGAGTATTCGAAAAAATAAGAAGAGAAGTGCCTTCCGTGCTTCTTATGGTAGGTGACGGTCAGCAGTGGTGCGAAGCAAACAAACTTGCAGTCCAGCTCGGAATTCAGGATTCCGTAAAATTCCTCGGCACAATAAACGCCATCGAGCATATTCTCCCCATTGCGGATCTGTTCATTATCAACTCTGTTAAGGAAAGTTTCGGGTTAGCAGTTCTCGAAGCAGCAGCCTGCGGAGTGCCTGCTCTTGTAACTGATATCGGGGGCCTGCCTGAAGTTGTAGCCGAAGGTGAAACAGGCTTAATAGCTCCGCCTGAAGATGTGGAATCCATGGCAAAACTCGGAATCGAACTCCTTCTCGATGAAACAAAGCTTAATGACATGAAACTAAAATCAAGGAAACGGGCAGTGGAACTCTTCGACAACAACATAATCGTACCCCAGTACGAAGCTTATTATGAAAAAGTGCTGAACCAAAAGTAATTCCGGCTGCTTTACGATAAGTATCTATCAATGAATTCCGAAAAAAATCAGGCAGATAGCGCCTGATTTTTTTTATTTGTCTATCGTATTTCAATAAACAGAGAAAACCTGATTATGTTATTTTTTTCTGAGCACTTTGAATAATGCCAGTCTTTCAAACCCTTCTTTTTCCGTTTCTTCATAAACAACCTCAAAACCATGATTCAGCAGATAATCTATATTTGCTTTTGTTCTCTCATGCTTAATTTCATCAGAAATTGCCAGAGTTCCACCCTGTTTAAGTCCCTTATTAAGACTTTCAGCAAAACTGGATATTTGAGATTCATTGATATAGCTGATTGTACCAAGGAGAAATATTACATCGCAGGAATTGTCAGGAAGTTTTACATTATCATTTTCTGAAGTTATACCAGCAATATTCGGAAGTCCGAAATTTTTTGCATAAATTTCCACAAAATCAACAACAGGTTTTTTTATGTCTACAGCATAGACTTTTCCTTTGTTTCCTACCTGCTTTGCAAGAATAAAAGTCAGGTATCCAAGCCCACAGCCGATATCTGCCACAGAACTTCCGGTCTTGATCTGACTGATGTATTTCTGAACTGTCGGTGGTAACTGTCTGTCAGGCTTTATCTCATAAGAAAAGATCTGTCTGGTAGCTTCGTCTTCCGCAAATTTTTGAGGAGCACAGTTTTTAGCTATTTCAGTATCATTTTTCAGGTTTATGTCATCCTGATTCTGGGCTTTGGCACAACGAAAACCTAAGAAGTAGCATTTTATGTCATTTTTGATGTGGGTACGGAATTTGCAGGTATTCCAAGCTGGAATAATCGGCCAGCAACCTGCTTTGACAACTTTAGTTTCACCTGTGAATTCCACACCTGGGAATCCTGTTTCAGGAGCAAGGGCCTTCCAAGACGATATTGTCCAGTGAAATATATTTCCGGACATGTCATAAACACCAAATGTGCTGACATTTTCAGGATTTTTTCCTATTTCACTCCAGCCATCTGGCTTTAACTTGATATTCATTTCTGCTCCCCAGGGATAAATGTTATTCTCTTTCCCTTGCGCTGCAAGCTGCCATTCAGCTTCAGTCGGAAGCCTTTTTCCTGCCCAGCTTGCGTAACCTTCGGCATCTTTATATGAAACAAGAATAACCGGAAAATTTGCATATTCTTTTTTCTCGGCTAATTGTCTTAATGATGCATCCTGTTCTTTTTCAAGTCTGTTATCTTTTACATATTTCCAGTATTCACTGATGGTAACAGGGTATTTATCGATATAATAAGGGGAAAGTTTTACTTTTATATTATTGGGAGCACCGGGTTCATCCGGTCCAAGTTCAACTTCCCCTCCTGGAATTAATACCATTTCCTTTTTAGTTTCAGAGCCTGAACCCGCTTTTTGTAATTTTGGTTCAATAGTTCTGTTTTCGCTTTTTTCAGCATTTTCCGGGGTTTTAGTACTGTTACATCCTGTGGAAAAAGACATCAAAAACGAGATAATAACTGTAAAGATTATAACAAAAACCGAATTAATAATCTTAGCTTTTTCCTTGCTCATGGAATTCCATCCTATCTATTATTTTTTCTCCTCTCCAGCTCTTCGTCCATCATTTTTCCTACAAGAGCCGGGTTTGCTTTTCCTGCGGTTTTTTTCATCACCTGTCCCACAAAGAATCCTTTTACGCTTTCCTTGCCTTCGAGATACTGGGTGAGTACTTTTGGGTTGTCGTCCACAACCTGCTTGATCACCGGAAGAAGATCATCCCCTGATGAGATCTGTTTCCAGCCTCTTTTTTCCACTATTTCTTCAGGGTTTCCTCCGTTTTTCAGAAGTTCCTCAATGAGATCCTTGCCGATTTTTCCGCTTATAACATCTTTTTTTATAAGATTTATCATTTCGGCAAGGGCTTCCGGTTTGAGCCGTGTTTCGTGAATTTCCAGCTCATTCTGGTTCAGGTATTTTAAAATGTCGCCCATAAGCCAGTTTGAAGTCTGTTTGGGATCTCCGCTGAGTTTTGCCGCTTCTTCAAAAAAGTCGGAAATGCTGCGGGACAGATTAAGAATCCCCGAATCATATTCCGGAAGTCCGTATTCGGCAGCAAAGCGGAGCTTTCTCTCACCCGGAAGCTCCGGCAGCTTTTGTTTCGCTCTTTCGATCCATTCTTTGTCCACAACCATGGGAGGCAGGTCTGGTTCGGGAAAGTATCTGTAGTCATGAGCTTCTTCTTTTGAGCGCATACTTACGGTGATTCCACGATCTTCTTCCCAGCCTCTTGTTTCCTGAATTATTCTGCCACCGGATTCGATAACTTCCCTTTGTCTTTTTTCTTCGTACAACAGGGCAGAACGAACCGAGCGGAAAGAATTCATATTTTTGATCTCTGCTTTTACCCCAAACTCTTCCTGTCCTTCAGGCCTTATTGAGATATTGGCGTCACAGCGGAGGCTTCCCTGTTCCATCTTGCAGTCGCTTACTCCCAGCCACACGAGTATCTTTTTTAATTCATTGAGATACTGGTATGCTTCCTCAGGAGTTCTCATATCAGGTTCAGATACGATCTCCAGAAGGGGGACGCCGGCTCTGTTGTAGTCAAGAAGTGTATAATCCGACTCAACGATTGAACCTGTTTCACCGGCATGCTTTGATTTTCCCGTATCTTCCTCAAGATGAATACGGGTGATTCCTATTACCTTTTTTTCACCATCAGGCAGATTTATCTCCAGTGAGCCGCCGAGAGCCAGGGGAAGGTCGTATTGGGATGTCTGAAAATTCTTGGGCATATCCGGGTAGAAATAGTTTTTTCTATCAAATTTCGAATGCTCCGGAATTCTGCATCCCACAGCAAGAGCTGCCATTATATGTTTTTCAATAGCTTCTTTATTTACAACCGGAAGAACGCCGGGCATACCCAGACATACAGGGCATACAAGTGTATTAGGATTTGCTCCGAAGCTGTTTTTGCAGCTGCAGAATAATTTTGTCTGTGTTGAAAGTTCAACATGAACCTCCAGCCCGATTACTGTCTCAAATTTCAATTTAGTCCTCCGGTCGTTTCATATTGATATTTATATGCATATCGTCTATCAATGGGATTACTGTAATTACGGATCTCCGGGATCTGCCGTTTTTCCCTTTCAGTTCCACCATATATTTGCCAGGCTTCAATTTTACCCTCAGTTCATATTTCCAGAGAGCGCCGGTATCCTTTTTTTCGCCGGTACTACCGTAAAACCTTTTTCCCCTTGTATCATCGAGAAATACATCCCCTATGGCATCACTGGTGATCACAACATTAACATCTTTAAGAAGAGCTTTTTTCGATTCCGGCGGAACATTTTTTAATTCTTCAGGAAGCCTGTCCGTTTCGGAAATAATCCTGTTTTTTCGGTAAAACTCTGATCTCTCCCCGGTGGGTCTTTCAGGCCTGTTGTTTTCCGGTTTGTTGTAAATTGTTCCATTTGGTCCCATCATAAAAGCGGGCGGAGGTCCCGGAGGCCTCCTCATTCTTCCTTTTCCCGGTCCAAATCCGCGTGGGGTGGGTGTGGGAGGCGGGCTGAATGTTGGGGAGTGAGAAACGGGCGGCTCTGCAGGAGGGCTTGTAAACCCCATCACATTGAAGAATACATACAATAAAAATGCAGAGGCAAATATAAGCAAAAACAAACCCCAAAACAACTGCTGGGAATTTTTCTCTTCACGGGCTGCTTTTTTCACTGAGTTTGCTTTGTTTTTCATATTAAGAATTATAGCGTAAATTATGGGAAAATCTTTTTTATCTTACCAAATAACTTTATATTTTATAAGCTTGCAAATTTTTTCCTTTACAGGTGTGATCAAGGATTTTGATTCAGGATATAGAATCAGGTTTTCAATGAAAAAATACTTTGGGAGGCATTCTCGTGAAGAAAAGCAAGTCTGAAAAGAAGCCCGCCGAATCAGCAAAATCAAAAGCTCCGGCAAAGAAGACCGGAACAGGACGAAAAAAGAAAGCGGAAGAAAACATATCACCGGCAACTGAGTCGGTTGCTGAGCCTGTAATTGATCCTGTTGATATTCTCGGAAAAGAAGAAGGCCTTCTTGTAAAAAAAGAAGATGGCAAGCTTGAGCTGGGCGAAGATGTTAAGGAAATGATCATCAGAGCTTTTAAGGAAGAAACAGAAGAACCTGTTCAGGAAGCTGATGACCCGGCACGGGTAACCCGCAGAATCTTTATGCGTGACGATGAAGATGTTGCACCTGAAGAGACTGCTGCTCTCAAAGTAATTAATGACGAAATAAAAACCATTCGTGAAGAAAACATAATCGAAAATGCAGAACAGTCGATAATCTCACACCAGTCGGAACAGCACAGAAAAAGCGAAAACCCCAATGTTACCCATGCTGAAGTTGTTATTGTAAAAGATACCGACTATGCCGTAGGTGTAACATACTCACCGGGAATGGTTCCGAAAGTAGTTGCCATGGGTGAAGATCAGGATGCCCTTGCAGTTATCACCAACGCGTTTGAACTTGAAATCCCTGTGGTGGAGGTTACAAACTGGGATTTTGACTGTTACAGGGAATTGCAGCTTGGGAAGGATATACCTGAGAGTATGTATCCCGTTGCAGCCAAAGCACTCGCCCTTATATACAGACTCAAACCCGATGCCCAGCTTGTGAGATTTATAAAGCCTATGGAGAAAATTTCAGGCAAGGTTAAATCTGCTGTTAAAAAGAGAGCCAGGGAGCTTGAGGATGTAATGCGCTTTGCCCAGTTATCCGTTGATGTGGGCGAAGATCTTTTCCATTACAGGGAAGAACTCCAGAAACAGCTCGAACTTATTTCAAACAGACTAACTGCCGAATTGGGCCTTCCCATACCAAAAACCGCAATACGCAGTGCAGAATGGCTAAAACCCGGAGAGTTTCAGCTTAAATTCAAGGAACTGACCCATGAATCAGGCACACTGGACCTTACATTTGAACCCCCGGAATTGTTTAATCCCCTTCAGGCAGCATTCCGAAAATTGGTTTATGTTTATGCATACGAACTGCTGGGATACCCCGAAATAGAAGTTCTTCTGGATAATCTGAAAAAGACGGATCCGGGACTGGTCAAATCCCTGTTCCCTCACCAGTTTACTATTGGTGCACTGAGATTCGTTCTGAGAGGACTCCTTAAAGAGAAAATACCTGTCAGGGATATGAAAACCATTCTTCAGACCATTGAAGAGAATCTTCCTTATACTTCAGATCCCGAACTTCTTGTGGAATACATCAGAGCAGCTTTTTCACGCTATATTTCAAATGCATACAAAGATGAAACCGGAACCCTTAATGTTGTGCTTTTCTCATCAGAAGTGGAACAGTTGATTATGGAATCCATCAAGGAAAACATGAGCGTACGCTGGCTTGACATTAACTATAAAGAAGGTCTTGAGCTTCTCACCCGCATAGGTATGGAACTTACTTCCGTTCAGAAACTGGGCTTGCCCTTTGTGCTTCTTACATCACCTGTTATCAGGAGATTTACACGTAAAATTACGGAAATTAATTTCCCGGAAGTCCCCGTGGTTTCTTACAGTGAAGTTGCACCTGTGGCAATGGTAAAAACCATTGGTATCGTCAAATATGCCAAGTAGGTTTTGATACATACCCGGTTCAGTCCGCCTCAGGCAGAAAAACACCACGGTTTATAGTCTGAACTTTTTATCTTCCGGATTATACTTTAAGGATTATGGAAGAGTGTGTCAGAACATATGTTCGATGTATTTGTGAGAAGAAGATCTGATGAAATTTGATCCATCTCACAATAAAAACTGCTGTTTTCAGACTAAGGCTAAAACAATTATGGGAGATTCCGGAAAATGTCTGATTCCCTTACCGACAAATTAATAGACTTGAAAGAACCTTTCGTTTTCAGCAATGAAAGGGATATTATGTTCCTCGAAGCTATGCAGGAGAGCTTTAACCATCACTACAATAACTGCCCTGTGTACCAAACCATATGCAGGCTCGAAGGTTTCTCGCCGGAACATTTTCAGTCTTACAACGACATTTTCTACATACCCCATATTTTTGTTTCAGTTACGGACACAGGAAAGCTGCTCAGTGTTCCTGAAAATGAAGTGAAAACTATTCGTAAATCTTCTGACGCACCGGGTGGGGCAGGGGCTGTCTGTTTTGATTCCATTACTCTTAACAGAATCAGAAAAATCATTTTCAACATTTATCAGGATTTCGATATGGCTAAACATAGCGTTAAGTCAAACTGTATTCTGTTTTCGTGTAAGGAAAAACTCACAGGAGAAGGCGCAAATCCTCTTTCTGATATTTATCTGAACAGTCTGGCTAATATAAACGAACTTGTTTATGCTTTAAAATGGAACACAAGTGCTAATGCCTACGAACCTGATTTTGACAGTGTGTCTGAAGCTCTGGCAAGATTTGCCGAAGCTGATGCGCCTCTGTTGATAATAGGATTTCCCGCTCTCATTTCAGAAATCCGGACTGGATATCCGGTTGAAAATCCCTCCCCATTCGCTTTTGGAAAGGATAGCTATCTGATAACAGGCGGAGGGTGGAGCACAAAAACAGGTGAAAATATAGATAAGGGTGAATTCAGAAAAACCATCTCCCAATGGCTCGGAATACCTCAGAAAAATATAAGGGAAATATACGGGATGGAGGAACACGGAGTACCATACTGTGAATGTGAATGTGGAAAAATGCACATACCCGTGTATTCAAGGGTTGTCGTCAGAGATCCTGAAACAATGAGAATTCTTCCGGACAACATTCCGGGACTTTTTCACTTTTACACACCATATGTCAACAGTTTTCCTGCGCTATCGCTTCTTACAACGGATACAGGTATTGTATCGGATAATTGTGAATGCGGCAGAAACTCGCCTTATATCGAAGTAGTGGGAAGGGCCGGTATTGCCAGGCAAAGAGGGAGTGCCGTAAAAGCCCTCGATTTTTTACCGGATGGAAAGAACAATGAATGATATGGACAAACCTTTAAATGAAAATGTAGTAACTCCTGAAAAAAAGAAAAAAGAGTATAAGTATTCGGATAAGGGAAAAAAAATACTCTCTTTAATCTTCTTCCTTGCTGCCATAGCTTTGACCTTTGTAATAGGAATTTCTGTCGGTTCCAAGGAAGGTTCTCTCCTTAACCTCACAGGCTCTGTTATAGGATCTGCCGGTTCCGTTCTTGGAGTTTTAGGGGCGTTTTTTCTTGCAAAACTAATCTTCCCCAGAAGGGGCAAAGCAAATGTCTGGGGATATATCCTCGGTATAATCACAATAATTATCGGAGCAGCAGGTATCACAGGTTTTGCCTTTCTCATCGGTTTTATCGAGCTGCCGGGGTTTACTTTTCCTGAGGTTAACAACCTTGTTATCACTTTCTATTCCTGCTGTATAGTATGGCTTCTCATTATGATATGGCGCGGCATAGAATCACCGGCACCTCTGGTTTTTATCCTTGGGGCAATTCTTGGGGGGCTGCTGTATCCGGCAGCTACTCTCTATATTCCTGCAGCTGTAAGCGCCGGGTTTGTTACTCCGGCTGATGCTGCCGATCCCAATTTAGTAGATCAAATAAGAATCGTTCTTGCTGCACTTGGCGCAGTTTGCGGAGGTCTTGGGGCAACAGCGGCAAGAGCAAGCGGTTTTCTTCTTAAATGGATTGAATATAAGTAAAAAATCTGATATCAGGCGGGTTTAATAATGCCAAAGAAAACAGAAATAATGAAGGAATTTCCGATGCTGGATTTTCTGAGAAAACATGAATTTATCACTAAACAGGAACTCATAGAAATTGAAGAATTGCTGAAAACCGGAGAAGAACTTGAATCGGTTCTTTTGCGTTATATGATGAGGGATAAACTCCTTCTGGTTAAAGGTCTGTACTACAACGATCGCTATGGCAGCATCGATCTCCTTGAAGTTCAGGACCAGCTTAATGATGAGCTTATCGGACTTATCCCAAGAGAACAGATGCTTAGCTATGGTATTGTTATTCTTCGGATGGAAGACAATAAAATTTCCGTTGCTATGGAAAATCCAAACGATAATTCGGCGATTAAACTTGTTGAGAAAGTTACCGGGGCAAAAGTAACTGATAAAAGCCTCACACTTTTCAAGGACATACGACAGGTTCTCAACCAGAACAGACTGGTTGCCAGATACCTTTATACGCAGGGAGTTCTGCCCGAAGAAGATTATCGCAAAATTCTGGATCTTGTATCTGATAATATTACGGAACTGGAAAATGTTCTTCTGAGGTTTATCAGCCGTGAAGAACTCCTTCAGGTTAAATCGCTTGTTAACAACAACAAGTTTAAATATGTTGATCTCTTTGAAATTAAAGACGGTCTCAGGGATGAGTTTACAAACCTCATAACAAGGGAAGTTATTCATCGCCACAGAGTCATTATTCTTTATGAAAAAGAAAACCAGATTGCTGTTGCTATGGATGACCCATGCGATTTTGATGTGGTTGAAATGATAGAGGAAGAGACCGGCGGCGATGTTACAACCCGTTATATTACACTAATCGGGGATATTGAAGCTACTCTCAGATATGTGGATGAGAAGAAAAGAAAGAAAAAAGAAGAGGTAGCTAAGGAAGAAAAAGTAGAAGCTGTAAAGAAGGAAAAAGCTCCATCTCTCAAACTTCCTTCAAAAGCGGACTATGAAATGCCCCTTGCCTTTGATGTAATGGATCTTACTAAATTTACCTTAGGCGGCGAAACAATCGGCGGTGCAAGACCTATAGTCGAAACCATCGTCAAACAGGCACTCATAAGAGGCGCATCTGATATCCATATTGAGCCGGGAAAAGATAAATTTCCTAAAGTCAGATATCGTATCGACGGCATTCTTACAGGCGACAACAGGATAGATGAAATCCTCGAAGGCGCTATGGAGCCTAAGCTCCACGAAAAACTTATATCCATCATAAAAGTCCTCTCCGGTGAATCAGGCAAAAATATGCGTCTGGATGTAACAGATAAACCTCAGGACGGTCGTATTTATATTCCCAATGTGGATCTGGATCTCCGTATTATCATTCTTCCTTCCTTTATGGGTGAAAGTGTGGTTATCCGTATTCTCAGAAGGGAAATGGGAGAACTTGCCCTTGACAAACTCGGTTTTGAACAGGCTGTTTATGAAAGATTCCGGGATGTTATCGAACTTCCTTACGGTATGATTCTGGTATCCGGACCTACCGGAGCTGGAAAAAGTACCACGCAGTATGCTGTACTCAAACTGATTAACAGCCCGGGCAAAAAAGTGCTTACTATTGAAGATCCAGTGGAATATTCGATCCCCGGCGCCGTTCAGAATCAGGTTAATCCTTTCTCCGGTTTCACTTTTGATGTTGCATTGAGGGCTTTTGTCCGTTCCGACCCTGATGTTATTATGGTTGGAGAAATCCGAGATGTAGCCACTGCTTCAATCGCTATGGAATCCGCACTTACGGGCCACATGGTTATTTCCAGTATTCATGCCAGAGATGCTATTTCAACTGTTACCAGGCTTCAGGATATGGGCGTTGACACAAGGCTTATCACTGCAACATGCACTGCAACTCTCGCCCAGAGGCTTGTAAGAAGAACCTGCCCCCATTGCAGGGAGCAATATTCATTCTCAACTAAGCTTTATCAGGCTATGGAACAGCATTTTGTAGAGTATGATCCTGACAAGCTCTTTAAAGGCAAAGGCTGCCAGAAATGCTATTTCACCGGTTATTCAGGTCGAATCGGTATTTATGAGCTTCTCGAAATGAGCCATGATATTAAAAACCTATTCCTTGAAGACGGAACTTCCCAGCAGATTCTTAAAACCGCAAGGGAACAACAGGGAATGAGAACTCTTCTCGAAGACGCCCTTCATAAATGTGCAAGAGGAATCACAACCGAAGAGGAAGTCTGGAGAGTTACCCTTCTTGAAACTGAATCCTGGAAAGGCCACGAAAACAAGAAAAAGTAACAATAAAAGAGGCTGTTCCCAAAATCCGGAGTGTGTTCATTCACTGCCTGATTCAGGGAGCAGCCTCTTTGTTTGGCAGGATTTATTCCACAGACATAAACTCTTTCATATCATTGAAAAGCTGAAGTCTTGAAGGTTTGTTCACATACATCATGTGCCCCGCTTCATAGTTTTTAAGAATGATATTCTGTCTGAGTGAACCATGAAGTCCTGTATGTTTTGACAGATATCTGGCTATTGAATATGGAGTGCAGAGATCATAGTATCCACAGGCGAAAAATACTTTCAGATACTTATTATAAGTAATTGATTCAAGCAGCGTTTCAGTAACGCTTGCATAACCCATTCCGCCGGGAAGTCCCGAACTCCAGTTCCATTGGCTGCTTACCTGTCTTGAAATAGGCAGATAAGCGAGATCATTTTTGTATTTGAGTTCTTTTCTGAGATACTCGTTCAGGCAGGCAATATATGAACCGAATAGCATAAATTTGCTGGCTTCGATTTTCGGATTATCTCCTGCAGGATCCATATCTGCACAGGTAAACCGGCTGTCATACATTCCAAGAACAAGTTTATCTTTTCTCAGAAGCTGCCTCATAAAGCGATGTCTCGGAACCCTGAGATCATTATCATCGATGTATTCTCTGCTAAGCCCGGTATAATAGGAAAGCTTGTTGAGTATTTCTTCCTTTGTTTTCTCATCCAGTTCATCACCTTTGAAGAGAGCTACTGAATACTCATTTGCCACAAAATCTTCGACTTCCTGAAGAGTCTTTTCCAGATCGCCGAGAAGCTCCGGAGCCAGTTTTTTGTGGTACCATGCCGCTGCGGTGTATGCAGGAAGGAAAAGGAGGTAGGGGAGATCGTTTCCGTGGGAGAAATCAAATGTCTGATAATTCAGGGCTGATGAAATAAATACTATTCCGTTCAGATCCATTGCATAATGATTCTGAAGATGCTTTACAAGACCAACAGCACGGAAAGTTCCATAGCTTTCACCTGCAAGATATTTAGGAGAAAGCCAGCGGTTGTTTCTTGTGATGTAAAGCCTGATGAAATCTCCGCCCCATTTGAAATCTTCCTCAACACCGTAGAACTGTTTGGGGTCTTCATCTTTTTCCGGTCTGCTGTACCCGGTTCCAACGGGATCTATAAAAACCAGATCGGTGAAGTCAAGCCATGATAGCTCGTTATCAACAAAGCTGTAGGGTGGGGGAAATGATTCTCCCTGATCAGTTGAATTAACCCGTTTAGGTCCCATTGCTCCGAAGTGTACCCACGCCGATGATGCGCCGGGTCCTCCATTAAATGCAAAGGTAATTGGTCTTTTACCTTTGTCTTCGACATTTTCTTTTTCATAGCTGATAAAGAAAATGCGGGTTTTCAGTTTACCGGTTTCATCCTGCATCTGCATGTATCCGGTGGATGCTTTGTATCTGATAGGTTTTCCATTGATAGTTACAACATGATGTGTTGTTGAAATTTCATCATTGATATGGTTGTCCGGTTTGTTTTCTTTCTGTTCTTTCTTTTTTTCCATAGCCATAACTTTTAGAAGATCGCTTACCAAAAATATCACCGCCGTTTTAGATTTTGATTTTGCTGAAATATGCATGTTTAATCTGAAAAATGAGATAAAAAACATTCTGCATATTCTCTTTGTCCTGTTTGTATAATTCGATAAACGCCCATTTGATTCCCCGTATTTTATATAAAAAACTGTTACAATATGATAAAATTTTATCATGATAAATAATTATACTTTGATTTCAAATTACAGAGATAATAAACAATACAGAGACAGCTTCATAAAATTGGCGGGCGGAGTTTTCGGAATCGATTTTGAAGCCTGGTATCACATGGGTTGCTGGAATGACAGGTATATCTGTCATTCCTTGCTGTATAAGGATCAGATTGTTGCCAATGTGTCTGTGAATCTTACGGATTTAATAATAGATGGCGAGCGGATCAGGGCTGTTCAGGCCGGAACGGTGATGGCGCATCCCGACCACAGGGGCAGGGGGCTGATAAACCATCTTTTTGAAAAAGTCATTGAGGAGTATGGAGTCTGCAGCAGGTTTCTGTATTTGTTTGCCGATAAAAATGTATTTGATTTGTATCCCCGATATGGTTTTAAAAGAATTAAGGAGAGTATCTTTTCTTATTATCCCGCTTTATCAGTGACAAAAGAACCGTTGAATCAGCACAGAGGTGTAAAAAAAATTGACATTGATGATCCTGGTGATCTGGCACTGTTAAAAAATTTTACACATGACAGAAAGCCCGTTTCTCAGAGGTTGGGAGTGTTCAACGATGAACATATTGTTCTTTTTCATTGTATGAACCATCTGAAAAAACATATCTATTATCTTGAAGATGAGGATTTGATTATTATCTTTCGATATAATGGAACTACTGTTAAAATTTTTGACATTATCGGAAAGTCAGAGATATCGGCACGGGAATTGATTGTAAAATATTTTAACAGCAGGGCTGAAAAAGTGTTAATAAATTTTACACCTGAAGCAGACTGGAAAGAAATAGAATCCATAATAAACGAAGATTCGGAACTTTTTATTAATCCCCCTGATTATAAAATTTGCAGTGGAAATGGGTTTGTGTTCCCTGTAACTTCTCAGGCGTGATTAGAATAAATGTTCGAGGTGTTTTATGGAAAAGTCGGTGAAACCTGAGTATTTGAAACTTGTTTTGTGTATATTTCTCTGTCTGTCAGCCGGGTTTATCGGATCGTTTTTTACCGCTCCTGCAATTCCCGGATGGTATGCGTCGCTGGTAAAACCCGCTTTTAACCCACCTTCATTTGTATTTGCACCGGTCTGGACGATCCTTTACATTCTTATGGGAATTTCTCTATGGATGATTATCAGGGAAGGTATGGACAATCCAAAGGTAAGAACGGCGGTTATTCTTTTTGGTGTTCAGTTTCTGCTCAACATAATATGGTCCCCGGTATTTTTCGGACTGAAAGCGCCGTCTGCAGCTTTTCTGATTATTTTTGTTTTATGGTGGGCTATACTTGCCAATATGATTAGTTTCTACAAAATTAAAAAACAGGCAGGGCTTATTCTTCTGCCCTACCTGTTGTGGGTAAGTTTTGCCAGTATTCTCAATTATGCCATCTGGCGGCTGAACGGCTGATTATTCCACATCAATGGAGTATCTGATTGTCTTCGAAGCAGCTTTGGGTTTTGCCGAATCGCTGACTGTCAGTGTAACCCATCTTTTTCCTGCGTTGCGGAATATCATTGCCACGCTCTTGCTTGAAGAGGTTTTTCCTGTGTCAGACTGCCATGTGAGGGTATAAGGTGCTTTTCCGCCAATAACTTCAGATGTGAAAACAACTTTCTCACCAACTTTGGCTGTCTTTTTATCACAGGTGATCCTTACAACCATTCCTGAAGCAACAGTAAAGCTGATTACATCTGACTTTGCTTCGGACGCTCCTGCTTTGATTGTCGCCTGATATGTATAATCTCCGCCTGTTGAATTTTTAGGCACTACTGCCTTGATGAATTTTGTCTGGATATCTTTATCGCTTGATTTAAGTTTCAGGGATTTTGCCAATGACAGATTTGCCACCGGGCTTCCTGAAGGATCAAACACATCCCAGCTGAACATAGCTTCTTCTTCAGCCATTCCCACAGGTTTGTACTGAACAACCAGATAGATTTCCTCGCCGGGTTTGAAAACCTGCTGATGTTTCTTGTCTTTGCCAAGAACAAAAGCAGTTGTGATATTCAGCGGCATTCCGCCCACATTATAATGTTCCTTATAGCGGAATGAGCCTTCGCCGGGATAAACAACCAGATTGATTTCATAAACGCCGGGGTCGGCTTTTGCCGGAATTTTACCTTCGATAAGCTTCAGATATTCGCCGGTTTTGCCGCCCTGCAGTTTATTTTTGTTGGACAGAACTTTTCCATCGGGTGATGTGATTGTCCATTCTATGGGGATCTCTCCATCGAGCCCTTCTGTGGAATAGTTTACTCCGATAATCAGCGGATCACTCTCGCTGAAGTTTCTCTTAACGCCCTGATAACCTGCAGTGTCTCCGATTCTGAAATCAATGGTGATGCTCCGTTTGAGAAGCTGTTTGTATGCATCGCCGCTTCCTTCCGTAGCTTCCTTATAAAGCTTGAGGGCGGTGTTGATTTCGTTTTCATTTTTTCTTACTACATTAGAGTAGAAGATAGCAGCTCTTTTTACTTCGATTTTTTTGTCGTCATAAGCCCATTTTTCGAAACTTACAATGTCCATAATTTTAAGAAGGTCGTCTATTGCCTTTTTGACCATATCCTTCTGTGAATCGCTGATGGGGATTGTAGTCTCTTTAAGAAGGCTTTCTGTGCTGACTGGTGTGAATTTGCCTCCGAAAACAGAATCAGGATTGGCTTCGCCCTGATTGGTTTTCATGTAAGACATGGACTGTTCGAATTTTTTTCTGATATTGTCATAAACGATGATGCCGGCTATTATTCTTGCCTTTGCCTGGCTTGCCTTGTCCAGATTGCGGTTTATTTCATCCGAACCTTTCAGATCCTTAATGGGCTTGCCGTTTATCATTTCAGGCAGTGCAAGAATTTTTTCATCTTTTATTACTTTCCTTGCGTCATCCACATATCCCGGGATAGGGGTAAGATCCACCGCCAAAAGCGCACTGTATGAAGCCATTATAAAAAGAAGGGCTAATAGTGCCGAAAAGACGGTAATATGTGCTTTTCTCCCTGTCAATTTGTTCACTCTCCTGCTATTTATTCTTTTTATAGTCAGATTCGACTATGTTTAAGAGGTTCTGATATTTGAAATATTCCTTGTCTTTGCCGAGTTTTATATATACTCTGGTAAGGTTTCTCAGCAGATATACAAGGAACTTGCGGTTGACCCTGGGCCGCTCTGAAAATTTCCAGGACTGATGGTTTGATAAGTTATAGCCATCTGTTCCGAAGCTTCTGTAGTCGAGCCTTATTGCCTTTTCACTGGTAAAGATGTTGGGGGGCTTCAGTTCGAATTTTTCGATAAAAGTCCCCATATCTTTTTTTACCATTTTCAGTGCTTTGAGGCATTTGTAAATACTATGCTTAATCTGGAGCTTTTTTGATTCCACTCCTGCTTCAGTAAACTGCTGGTAAGACATGTTGTAATAATCAAGCGCTCTGAACAGATTTCCGCTTTCCCGCAGAGATTCTGCCACCACAAAGAGAAAATTGGCTTTTCCCTGGTGGTAATCTATGGACTGTTTGAGATCCAGAGATTCCTGAAGCATTTTTTCCGCCAATTCGGGTTGATCCGAGTCCATCTGGTATGAAGCAATACGGTTGAGAATATCGCTGATTTTTGTTCTTTCGTTAAGTTTTCTGTATGAATCCAGCGCCTTATCATAAAAGCCCTTTGCATCCTGATCCTTTTCCCTGATTTCGCATATATTTGCCATTTCAAGGTAGGCGTGAGCAGCAGGGGACTGGATTTTCCCAGTTTCGCCATAGTGTTTGATTACATATTTGCAGAAAACTTCAGCCTGCCGGTACTGTTTTAAATCGTAGAGGACATGGGCGCTGTTGAAAAGAGCTGCCTGATAGTTGAAATCATCTTTTTTATTTTTATAGATTTCAGCAGCTTTTTCGAATTTGACGATAGCGTCTTTCTTTTTTCCCGATTGTTCTTCAAGAATACCAATTTCCATCATAATTTCCGCATTGAAAGCTTCTTCATCGGGGAGATGCAGATCCTCCAGAATTTTTCTGTATTGAGCCGCTGCTCCGGGATAATCGCCTTTTGCCTCGAGATATTTAGCCACTTTCTTTTTTCCGATGATCCTGAGGGTGCGGTAATTTCTGAAGTCATCAGTGCTGTCGAATTTGTGGCCTGCATCGAGCATATCATTGAGCTTGTCGCCTACATCGAGCATCTGTTTTGCCTGATCCAGTTTTTTTTCTGCGAGGAAAATGTCGATATGATATAAAATCTCGCGCAAAGTATTGAACCTTTCCTTGAATTTCAACTCAAAGACAAAGCTCATAAATGAGCGGGAATCAGGAAACTTTGATAGTTTTTCGATTATTTCTTTGGTATTCATAAGTTTCAGCTATTGATACAATCCGGGGAGTCTTTCATTCTGACTTCGTATTGTCTTTTATATCGGTTTTTGCTGTTTCTTCCTTTAGATCTATTTGTGGTTCATTTTTCCCTGCAACCGATTTCCCTGATTCTTCTTCATCTTCATCAGATTTCTCAATAATCAGAAAGTCGAAGGCCTTTTTTGCAAGCAGTGTGAAGATTATTCCGAAAACTCCCGAGAGAACAGCTACTCCTGCAGCATAAACATAGATTCCTGATTTTGAAGTTGTTTCGAAGACTCCGTGTCTTCTGAGATTGTCAAGGAAAATATACCAGGTGATGCTGTTGAGTACTACCGGGGGGAAAACACCCCATAACGCATTCACTTTTCCGTATCCGAGGGCTGCGCAGGGTATGAAAGCTAAAAAACTGATGAGAAGGAAAAGCCATAGTTCGATGGTCTGAGGTTCCGTGATTTCTTCTGCTGATTTTGCACTGAAATCGTAAAGAAAAACGATTTCAAACACAGCTACGGAAATCGTCATCAGAATTACGAAAAATACTATTCGCTTCCAGTTCTGGCGGCTACTCATGGGGTTCTTCACCGGTCCTTGAGAAATCCGGGGGCTGGTAGGTCAGATTCAGGGGAATTTCCGCTATCAGCTCACCGTCCACAAATGATTTTACCCAATATTGTCCGGGGTGGGGGAAGAATATACCTTCCACGCCTGCAATATCGGTATGGGACACTGTCCGGTTATCGAGAAAGAAACTATGCACAGGGCTTTTAAACAGTGTCTGTCCGCTGGAATGCTGGATCTCAAAATGGTGGTTCAATTCTCCCTGTCCAAGGCCGTATTGAACCGCGATAAACATCGGCGGGCAGACAAAGGGCAGCGCCCTTGTTGTAAAACCGCTGAATACGCCAATAAAAGAAAGTTTGTTGGGATTCATAATATCCCTCAAAACTTTTTCACAAATAATAAATGCCAAAGGTCTTGCATCCATATTAATAAGCTGCTCCTGTTGTTGACTTAAGGGGTTATTTCACTAAACAACACTGGTTATCCTGCTTCAGGACACATCATAGTGGGGAAAAGGTTTGTTCTGTTATTGCACCTGATGAAAATCAGAAGGAAAAAAGGCGGTTTAAACGAAAACTCAGTGATAACAGTGCTGGTTTGTTAAAACAGCGTTGTTTTGAATTATTACAGGAGGAATAAAAGTGGAATTCATCAAGAAAGAAGGCGGAGAAGCTGCCATTAAAGCCCTTGAGAGAGCAAAGAAGAGATTCGGTGATCCAATGGGAACAGATAAACCCAGGGCATATAGCAAAAACCTTCCGAGAGCGACCGATACATACTGGGTCGGTGTTTGTCCCAAATGCAAGCTTATGATGCATGCCGCTTTTTACACTCAGCTTGGAGTAAGATATATGTGTTCAGGCTGCGGCCATAAAGAAGGCACTTACTAAGCCTGAAGGAGGCAATTATTGTCGCTGCCGCTTAACGAAGGAACCATATTATCTGGCAGATATATAATACGGCACATTCTTGGACAAGGTGGAATGGGCGCCGTCTATCTTGGTATTGACACCCGCATTCCTGATAAGAAATGGGCTATTAAGGAATTGTGGGATTTTGGCGATCCTTCGACACAACAGCTTGTTCAGAATCAGTTTAAGCAGGAAGCTGCGATTCTTGCCGCACTGGATCATCCCAATCTGCCCCGGATCACGGATTTTTTTGTTGATAACAATAAAGAATATCTGGTGATGGACTTTGTGGAGGGCAGCACTCTTGAGGATATTATAAAAAACAACGGAAAGCCTCTCGAACCGGATTTTTGTGTGGATATGGCATCTCAGCTTATTGATGTTCTTGAGTATCTGCACAAACAGAATCCCCCTCTTATTTTCAGGGATCTGAAACCGGCAAATATTATGATTACTCCTGATCGACGGGTGAAACTGATCGATTTTGGAATAGCCAGAGTGTTTGCTTCGGGGAAAACAAAAGATACAGTGATAATGGGAACTCCCGGATATGCTTCTCCTGAGCAGTACGGCACAAGCCAGAGTACGGTGAGAAGTGATATTTACGGACTTGGAGCTACACTTTATTATGCCCTTACCTGCAGCGATCCGGCGGACAATCCTTTCCGTTTTGAACCTTTGCAGACTCTGAATCCTGCTGTGCCTGCCCGTCTTGCCAATGCAGTTTTGAAATGCGTTCAGATGAATCCCGATGATCGTTTTGCAGATGTGGGCGAGCTGCGGGATTATCTTCTGGGAGAAAAGGGTATAACGGCAGGTCTGGCTCCTGATCCGGCGGGTGCGAAAAAAGGGCCTTCCGGCACTGAATCCCTTGAGGGTGTGTCAGTAAATCCTGAGCTTATTGATTTTGGTCAGATTAGAAGAGGCGCCATATACAGGCAGAAAATCAGGGTAAACGGTAAGGTTGTTAACGGCTCGGTGTCTTCCGACAGGGAGTGGATAAAAGTATATCCTCCGTTAATCGACGGTTCGAATCCCGGTGTTAATGTTACGGTTCACACAGGGAGCCTTAACAACGGCGGAAAATATCAGGGGCAGGTTGTTATGAAGGGTGAGGGGTTTGACCGGATAATTCCGGTTAAGCTGGAAGTGGAAGCTAAACACCTTAATTTTCTTTCGTATGTGCTGGCTTTTATATTTACTCTGCTTAGTCTGATTCCCGTGGTAGGGTTTTTGGGTTTTTTCCTTAATTTGATTATGTATTTCAGCATTCCCCGGGGAGAAAGGCTTTCAATAAAAATCTTCCTTTATATAACTCTGTTTATCAGTATTTTGTGGGGAGCTGTAATCGGTGTGCTATACTTTTTTAATGTTATTCCCAACTGGGGCTTCAAATAAATGGTTTTGAATTTGAAAGATTATGGGGAAGGGAATTTTCCCCTTGTGTTTAATATCACAATGCCTCATACAGAAATTGTTCAGGGGTGATTATATGTCGGAGTTGATTTGCCCGGAATGTGGTTATAAAAATCCTGCAGGGACACAGTTCTGCGACGATTGCGGTGCTTTACTGGAGTCACTGGATAAGTCGGATGAAACCACTGAAGAAATAGTCGCCGTTCGCTGCGGTGATGTAATTGAAGAAAGATATGAGATTTCCAGAATTCTTTCTAACAGCGATGCTACTTCCACATATCTTGCCAAAGACAGGAAAAATGGCAATAATGTTGTCTGGATAAAGCAGAAATGTGAAAAAGACGATGTGGAAGCTGACTTTAAAAAACAACAGGAACTTTTCAGGGTTCTTTCAGAAAATGAATTTGAGAGCGTTGTGAAGCCTATTGATTTTTTCAGAGTCGAAAACAGATTCTATTATGTTTATGAGAAACTGGACGGCGAAGATCTTAAATCCCTTATAAAGGCAAAGGGAAATGAGATTGACGAACAGCATATTCTCCATATTGCCATTCAGGCCGCCGAAGGTTTGTCTTTTATACATTCCCTTGAGATTCTGCACAAAGATATAAAGCCTTCACATGTATTCCTGACTGATAAAGGCATTATCAAATTTGTCGGTTTTGGCAGAGCTGATTTTGTAGCGAGTCCCGTTCAGGATAATTCGGTAACCGAAGGTTTTTCACCGCCTGAATTTTTTGGACTTATGGGCGGCAAAGCCAGTGTAAGATCTGATATTTTCAGCCTTGGCGCCACTTTGTATTATCTTGCCACAGGTTCCGAGCCGAAGCATTTCTCAAGAGAACATTCGTTCAATTTCCTGCCTATGGAAGATACCGACAGAAAGATCGGCAAACGGCTTGAGGAAATAATTTTTAAAGCATTGAAAAAAGATCCGGGGGATCGCTATGAAAGTGCGGACGCATTTCTTCAGGATTTACTTGATATTGAAAGATATGGTGAAGAAGAAGAAGCCCGCAAAGCTCCGAAGTTAAAGTTTGATATATTCACAAAAAGTCATGTAGGTCTTGTGAGATCGGTCAATCAGGACTCCTGCCTTGTAGCTGTGAATTCAAGTCTTGAAAAATCAAGGCCGACTGAATATACGCTGCTGATTGTGGCAGATGGAATGGGTGGAGTAGCTGAAGGGGATAAGGCAAGCTCACTTGCAATAAGAGTGATAACCCGTGAAGTGCTTGAAGGTTACATGCCCATCATCACCGGTGCCGATACGGTAAGGCTTTTCTCTGATGAAGACATACAGGAAAAGGCTTCGTATGTTGTAAGAAGAGCTATTGAAAGAGCCAATAAGACCGTTTTTGAATATTCCCAGATGGATGTATCCCGCAGAGGTATGGGGTCAACCCTTACCGTGATCCTGATAGAAAAGGATAATATGTGCATTTGTCATGCGGGAGATACAAGAGCCTATCTTTATAATAAGGAAGAAGGACTTGTAAAACTGACGGAAGATCATTCCCTTGTAGGGCGTCTTGTGAGAATGGGACAGCTGACCTGGGAAGAAGCCCGTAATTCTCCGCAGAGAAGCGCTGTTTACAGAGCCCTGGGCACATCACCTGATTTGGAAGTGGATGTGGGCCAGAGGTTTATCAAAGAAGGGGATCTTCTCCTGATATGTTCGGACGGAGTATGGGAATACTACCCTGAAACCGAGCTGAAGGAAATTATCGAGAAAGAACAGACACCTGCAAAGATCGGTGAAAAGCTTGTGGCAACATGTCTCGAAAGGGGAGCTGACGACAATGCAACCCTTATCGTTCTGCAGGCAAATGCTGCCAATGGAACATCAGGCGGCGATTCCCGACAGGAAGAAAATAAGGGATAATGGTTTTTCTGAATCAGATTAAGAATTTACGCTAGTACCGGAAAAGGAGGAGAAAGTAATGACTACTCCGGCAACCCTGGATTGTCAGGTAAGTTATCAGAATGTTCTTGTAACAAGTGAGAATAAACTCGTTTATCTTCTGGCTGAAGTATTGCCCAATCAGGAAATGATATCGGCGGCAGGCGGCGGCACAGCTTCTATGAATCTGTCCATCGTGCTTGATAAGAGCGGTTCTATGTATGCTGCTGAAAAACTTGAATATGTGGTTACTGCCGTTCAGCATCTTATAGATCAACTGAGGCCCAACGATATATGTTCAATCGTAGCATTTGCGGATAAAGCCCGTGTGGTGATTCCCGCAGGTCCTATTCATGATAAGGAATCTGCAAAACGGATAATCAGAAATATTGATCACATTGATGTAGGTTCGGGAACAGAGATGCTTCGCGGTATAAATGCCGCAATGGAAGAAATTCAGAGAAATTTCTCCCGTGAAAGAACAAACCACTGCATCCTCCTGACTGACGGACTGACCCTGCATGAACGCAAATGCAAAGCCCGCTGTATGGAAGGCACCGAAAGAGGTATTACTTTTTCAACCATAGGCGTCGGCGATGATTTCAACGAAAAGCTTCTTCTGGATATAGCCAACAGTTGCAGGGGAAAATCTTATTATATTGATATTCCCAAAGACATCCCCGCTATATTCGAACAGGAGCTTAAAGGCGTTCAGTCGGTTACCGTTCTCAACCCGACACTTCAGCTCAAACTTGCCAAGGATATTGAGGTAAGAAGAGCGCATAAGGTAAAACCCCTTATAAATGATTTGGGCGCTATTGCCACCAATGATCGCGTTGCCACCATAAAACTTCAGGATCTGCAGCAGAATGAAGTTCAGTCGGTGCTGTTCGAACTGATTCTTCCCTCGAGAAGAGCAGGAACATACCGCATCGCTCAGGTAAAACTGGCTTACGACCTGCCGTCCGAAGGCAACAGATCAGAATCAATCGAAAATGATATTACAATTACATACACAACTGATTCACGACTGTCCTCCAAGGTTAATCCCAAGGTTATACAGGTAGTGGATCTTGTATCGGTATTCCGCCAGCAGACCAAAGCCCTTGAACTGGCGCAAGCCGGAGATAAATCCAAGGCGACACAGCTTCTCAGGAGTGCTGCCACAACATTGCTTCAGCATGGTCAGAAAGATCTTGCGGATCAGGCTATTGAAGAGGCAAAACGTATAGAGAGCGGAGCCAGGATGACATCCAAAGGCACCAAAAAGCTTGAATACGGCACCCGGAAACTGACCCAGCTTCTGGATCAACTGCCGCCAATGCCATAACTTTGGTTAAACCCGGTAACCCCGTGATAATGATGAAAATGAAGTTAATTCATACGAATTGAAACCAAGGAGGAGAATACAATGAAATGCAATATCTGCGGCATGGAAAATTTAGATGGAGCCGCCTATTGTGAAGATTGCGGAACACAGCTTAAATCAGGTGGAGCGCCTGCGGCCGAGGCAGCCCCGGCACCGGCGGAAGAAGCACCTGAAGCCCCCGCACAGCCCGCAGCCCCTGCACAGGGCGGAATAAGCTGCCCTGCCTGCGGAGCAGAAAATCCTGCCGAATCGAAATTCTGTGATGATTGCGGAGCCAATCTCGAAGCAGCCGAAGGCGAAGATGTAGTTGGCGAAGTTGAAGATATGGAAGCAGAAGAGATCGAGGAAGAGCCCCCGGAGACACCTACAGGAGTAGCCAAGCTGGTTTCTGAGGGATCCGGTGTTGAATTCCTTCTGGATAAAGATGTAATAAATATCGGAAGACAGAGTCCGGCAGATGGAATCTTCCCTGATATCGATCTTACTGATTTAGACAAAGATGCCTATATTTCAAGAAAACATGCCAGAATTCTCCGTAAGGACGATGGTTTTATATTTGAAGATATGGGTTCATCAAACGGAAGTTTTATAAATAATGTAAGGATTGCCCAGGGAGTGCAGCAGTTCCTGAATGAAGGCGATACAATCCGCCTTGGTAAAACTGTAATGACTCTCGTAAAAGGCTAAATTAGGAGGTTTTGCTATGAAGTGCACAATCTGCGGAGCGGATAACCTTGAAGGCGCTGCTTACTGTGAAGATTGCGGTTCCAAACTGCCGGTTACTCAGATTCCCATGACTCCGGCATCGCCGCCGCCACAGCCCGTATCAGCCCCAGCTCCCGTAGCATATCAGGAGCCGGTAGTTGCGGTATCTCAACCGTCAGCCGGTGATATAGTATGTCCTTCCTGCGGTGCTGAGAATCCGTCCGGATCGAAATTCTGTGACGATTGCGGCGCAAGTCTGGAAGCGGCCACAGCCCCTGCAGCTCAGGCACCGGTCTATTCTGCACCTCCGGTTGTGCAGCAGCAGGCTCCTGCCGTTGTTTATCCCAAGCTGATAGCTGACGGCACCAATGTAGAGTTTATCCTTGACAAAGATATCATCACAATGGGCAGACAGAGTCCGGCTGATGGAATTTTCCCTGATGTGGATTTGACAGATCTCGACAAAGAAGCGTATATTTCCCGCAGACATGCCAGAATTCTCAAAAGAGATGAAGGTTTTATATTCGAAGATCTGGGCTCATCCAATGGAAGCTTCATTAATAATGTAAGAGTGACTCAGGGAGTCCAGCAGTTTATAAATAACGGAGATAAGCTGCGTCTTGGTAAGACGGCTTTGACGCTGATAAAATCCTGAAAATAACCGGGGCAGTCCTGAAAATCCAAAATTGTTCTGACATCAAATGAAGACTGATGTCTTCGGGGATGTTATGGGGCAGGGATTTCTGGAACGCCCCTTTTATATTAAAAACTGTACATATTCCATGTGTTTGAAAAGAAAAATACCTGATCCCCGCTAATATCAAACATGGAAAAAATGGCAGAGAGGAATTTTATTTGACAGTCAATATAAAATGTGATAATATTGTTTCTAATCTTTTTTGCCCGATAATTTATTATCTAAAGCATACTGGAGCGTTCTGGAAATAACTCGAATGGGGAGACCGGAAATCAGATAATCGTTCCATTCCTTTTCTATTTTTGTTAGGAGGTTCTTTATGCCACATACCGCCAGGGAAGCGACCAACTCCAAAACTCTCAGCTTCCAGAGCATTTCCAATGTTCTCGAAATTCCAAACCTGATTCAGCTTCAGCGAGATTCATTCCAATGGTTCCTCACCGAGGGAATAAAAGAAGCATTCTTAGATATTTCCCCGATAGAAGATTTTACAGGCAATCTGGTCCTCGAGTTTCTGGACCACACCCTCGATCCTTCTGCTTACTCAGTTGAAGAGTGCAGAGACAGAGATATGACTTATGCCAGACCTCTGAAAGTAAAAGTCAGGCTCATCACCAAAGAAGCCGGCGAAATCAAAGAGATAAAAGAACAGGAAATTTTCATGGGTGATTTCCCTTATATGACAGAAAAGGGAACATTCATCATCAACGGAGCAGAGAGGGTAATCGTAAGCCAGCTTATAAGATCTCCGGGTGTATATTTCCAGGAGCAGCTGGATACTTCAGGCAGAACCGTTTTTGCAGCTCAGATTATCCCCAACCGCGGAGCATGGCTTGAGTTTGAAACTGATGCAAACGATGTAATAGGCTGCCGTATAGATAAAACAAGAAAGATCCCTGTAACCGTTCTTATCAGAGCCCTTGGATATGAAACAGATCAGGATATAATGGAACTCTTCGGCGATGATCCGATGCTTGAGCCAACTCTCGCAAAAGACAGCGTAAAGAGCAGGGAAGAAGCCCTCATTGAAATTTACAGAAAACTCCGCCCCGGCGACCCGCCGTCAGTGGACAGTGCAAGAACACTGCTTTCGACACTTTTCTTTGATCCCAAAAGATACAATCTTGCCAAAGTGGGCAGATACAAAATAAACAAAAAGCTCGGTATCATGATCACCTGTAAAGAGTGCGGTGGTCTTAATAAACCGGGTATTTCAGAATGCACGGAGTGCGGCGCCCTTCTGGATTACGATCAGATCCTTACATCAGAAGATATCGTATTTGTTGTAAAATATCTGCTTAACCTTATGAAGGGTACAGTAAAGCGCACCAGCGAAGATTCACCTCTGGTTTACAGCGTGCCGGTTAAAGTGGACGACATCGACCACCTTGGCAACCGCCGCGTCAGAGCCGTAGGCGAACTTCTTCAGAACCAGTTCAGAGTGGGTCTTCTCCGACTCGAAAGAGTAGTAAAGGAAAGAATGACCGTTCAGGACATTGAAACAGTTACACCGCAGGTTCTCATTAATATCAGACCTGTTGTGGCTGCTATGAAAGAGTTCTTTGGTTCATCACAGCTTTCACAGTTTATGGACCAGACAAACTCGCTGGCTGAACTTACACACAAACGCCGTCTTTCAGCAATGGGTCCCGGCGGTCTTTCGAGAGAAAGAGCAGGCTTTGAAGTCCGAGATGTGCACTATTCACACTATGGACGAATATGCCCGATTGAAACGCCTGAAGGTCCCAACATCGGTCTCGTGGTTTATATGGCTACATTTGCCAAAGCCAACGACTTCGGTTTCGTAATGTCTCCCTTCAGAAAAGTGGAAAACGGAGTTGTTACCGACAAAGTCGATTACCTCTCAGCCGATGAAGAAGACGAATTCATAGTTGCACAGGCAAATACAATTCTTGACGAACATAATTATATCATCAGCCCCAGAGCCGTTTGCCGTTACAAAGAAGAAACCCTGATGGAGAGAAGAGAGTCCGTACAGTATATGGACGTTTCGCCCAAACAGGTGGTATCAGTAGCTACAGCTCTGATTCCCTTCCTTGAGCACGATGACGCAAACCGAGCACTGATGGGCGCAAACATGCAGAGACAGGCAGTTCCCCTTATTCATCCCGAAGCTCCCCTTGTGGGAACGGGAATGGAGCTCAGAGCTGCAAAAGACTCCGGTTCGCTGGTGGTATCCAAAAGAACCGGTGAGGTTTACAGTTCTGATGCCACACAGGTTACGATTAAGCTTCTCGATAAAAAAGATCTGGAAGCAATCAAGCTTGTTGACGGCAAGAGAATGATCTGCCCCATATGCGATAATAAATGGGACAAAAAAGAATCTGATAAGAAATCAGCAGATATCGTTTGCCCCGAATGCGGATGCTACAGAAACAAAAACGGCGTTTTCTACCGTGAAAACCTTGCCAAATTCAAACGCTCCAATGCCGGAACCTGCATTAACCAGAGGCCCACTGTAAGAAAAGGCGATATGGTTAAAGCCGGAGATATCATTGCGGACGGAAGCTCCAGCGTAATGGGCAAACTGGCTCTCGGAAGAAATGTCCTTGCGGTATTTATGCCGTGGGAAGGATACAACTACGAAGACGCCATTCTCCTTAGCGAAGATTTGGTTAAGAATGATGTTTATACATCAATCCATATTGAAGAATATGAATGCGAAGCCCGTGATACCAAGCTTGGAGCAGAAGAAATCACCAGAGATATCCCCAATGTGGGCGAAGATGCTCTTAAAGATCTGGATGAACAGGGAATCGTAAGAATCGGCGCCGATGTAAGACCTGAAGATATTCTCGTGGGTAAGGTGACTCCTAAGGGAGAAACGGAACTGACAGCCGAGGAAAGACTCCTCAGAGCCATCTTCGGTGAAAAGGCAAGAGATGTAAGAGATACATCACTTAAAGTACCCCACGGTGAAAAAGGCAAAGTTATCGACACCAAGGTGTTCTCAAGGGATAACGGCGATGAACTCACCCCCGGCGTAAACCAGCTCGTCAGAGTATATGTTGCTCAGAAGAGAAAAATTATGCAGGGAGACAAAATGGCAGGACGCCACGGAAACAAGGGTGTTATTGCCAGAATTCTTCCCGTGGAAGATATGCCTTATATGCCGGACGGCACTCCGATTCAGATAGTTCTGAATCCCCTGGGTGTGCCTTCCCGTATGAACATCGGACAGATTCTTGAAACCCATCTTGGATATGCAGCCAAGGAACTTGGACTGAGCTTTGAATGCCCCGTATTCGATTCAGCTACAGAAGATGAAATTATAGAATACGTACGCATGGCACATCTGAAGAGAGACCTTGAACGTCAGGGAATCAGAGCCAGCAGGCAGGACTGTGAAAAACTTATCGGTTATGATACAGTCGAAGACAGACTTACCAAGTTCTTCAGAGAGAGACACATTTATGTGTCAAGACTCTCCATCGAAGATATGAGCAGCAACGCCGGACTTCTTCCCGCACAGGTCAAAAAGATTTGTGACGACAACGGAGTAGTAGTTGGCGAAGATGTGATCGCTGATATTATCGAGCAGTATTCCACGCAGAAATTCTGCGAAGATATTCTCAAACGTGACGGCATAGAATATGACGAAAAGCTTCTGAATGACTTTGCCGAGTATGTTGAAAAATACAAACGTTTCAGAGAAAGCGGAAAAACCATCATATTTGACGGCAGAACCGGCGATCCTATCGACAGTCCCATTATGGTAGGCCAGATCTACATGCTTAAACTGGCTCACCTTGTGGACGACAAGATTCACGCCCGTTCAACCGGACCATACTCACTTATTACCCAGCAGCCTCTTGGCGGTAAAGCTCAGTTTGGCGGACAGAGATTCGGAGAAATGGAAGTCTGGGCTCTGGAAGCTTACGGTGCAGCATATACCCTTCAGGAACTCCTGACAGTTAAATCCGACGATGTGGTTGGTCGTGTAAAGACTTACGAAGCAATCGTCAAAGGTGAAAATGTTATGGAGCCCGGCGTACCTGAATCATTCAAGGTACTTATCAAGGAAATGCAGAGCCTTTGCCTCGATGTTAAGATCCTGTCCGGTGAAAAAGACGGCACAGTTAAGGAAATTGACATCAAGACCGTTGAGCTTGAAGATATGAGAGCCACAGCCCGTGAGCTGGGACTTGAACTCGGACCCGAATTAAGCCAGGAAATGTTGAAACTGTCCCAGGGTTAATACCCTGGGCGGTTTAACCGTCCTGATTGACATAAAATTTTCAAATTTGGCATATCAATCTTTGTTGATGTATGCAGGGAGGATCCGCTTTGATAGATGTTAATAATTTTGAGTCTATGAAAATTGGGCTTGCATCGCCACAGGCAATCGAAGAATGGTCTTATGGCGAGGTTAAAAAACCTGAAACCATTAACTACAGAACTCTTAAACCTGAAAGAGATGGCCTGTTCTGCGAGAAAATTTTTGGTCCTGTTAAGGACTGGGAATGTCATTGCGGAAAATATAAGCGCGTCAGGTTCAAAGGCGTCGTTTGCGATAAATGCGGCGTGGAAGTAACCAGATCAAAAGTAAGACGAGAGAGAATGGGACATATTTCCCTGGCTTCTCCTGTTACGCATATATGGTATTTTAAAGGGGTACCTTCGAGAATCGGACTTCTCCTTGACATGTCACCCCGTGTTCTCGAGAAAGTCATCTATTTTGCAGCTTTCGTGGTTGTTAATTCAAAAGATACTCCTCTCGAATACAAGCAGCTTCTTTCTGAAATGGAATACCGTGAAGCCCGCAAGAAGTTCGGCAACGACTTTGTTGCGATGATGGGAGCCGAAGCTATAAGGGAACTGCTCAGACAGATTAATCTGGATGAACTTTACACCCAGCTCAGGGAAGAGGTCAGAACCCTTTCAGGACAGAAGAGATCAAAAGCTATCAAGAGACTTGAAGTTGTTGATGCATTCCGCAAATCAGGCAACAAACCCGAATGGATGATTCTGGAAAAAGTCCCGGTTATTCCTCCTGAACTCCGTCCGATGGTACAGCTTGACGGCGGCAGATTTGCCACTTCAGACCTTAATGACCTTTACAGACGCGTTATCAACAGAAACAATCGTCTGAAAAGACTTCTGGAACTGGGCGCTCCTGAGATTATCGTTAAAAACGAAAAAAGAATGCTTCAGGAAGCTGTTGACGCTCTGATTGACAACGGCAGAAGAGGCAGACCCGTTACAGGCCCCAACAACAGACCTCTTAAATCCCTTTCCGATATGTTGAAGGGTAAACAGGGAAGATTCAGACAGAACCTCCTTGGAAAACGTGTGGACTACTCAGGCCGTTCGGTTATCGTAGTCGGTCCGAAGCTGAAACTCCATCAGTGCGGTCTTCCCAAGGAAATGGCTCTTGAACTTTTCAAACCCTTTGTAATGAAGAAACTCGTCGAGAGAGATCTCGTACATAATATTAAAAGCGCCAAAAAGATGGTGGAAAGAGTCCGTCCGGAAGTCTGGGATGTTCTCGAAGAAGTAATTAAAGACCACCCGGTACTTCTCAACCGAGCACCGACTCTTCACCGCCTTGGTATTCAGGCATTCGAACCTGTTCTGGTTGAAGGAAAAGCTATCCAGATTCATCCTCTGGTTTGCGCCCCCTACAACGCAGACTTTGACGGTGACCAGATGGCCGTTCACCTTCCCCTGTCGGCAGGAGCTCAGGCAGAAGCAAGAATTCTTATGCTTTCAGCCAACAACATTCTCCAGCCTTCATACGGAAACCCGGCAATGGTTCCTTCACAGGATATGGTGCTTGGTATCTATTATCTTACATATTCATACATGGACGACCCCCGTCTTGCCGAGAAGTATAAAAACGGCAGAGGCATGAGGGGCGAAGGTATGAAGTTCACCACCATGGACGAAGCTATTATGGCTTACGACCAGGGATTTGTAGAACTTCAGGCTCCCGTATGGGTAAGAATCCCGATGCTGGACGAATCGGTTACTGAGTTTAAAACCGATGAAAACGGACATTACATCGACCCGGAAATTGAAGTTCTTACAAGAACAACAGTGGGAAGGGTAATTCTGCACAAAGCTATTCCCGGCGAGTTCAGAATCGGTGTAATCCGCAGCAAGATTCATCCCACACACAAACTTTCATTTATGAACTATACTCTGAACAAGAAGAAGATTGTGAAATTCGTTTCCAACTTCCATCGCAAGTTCAAGAGCAAATATACAGCTTATCTTCTTGACAATGTTAAGGACCTCGGCTTCAAGTTTGCAACAATTTCCGGAACTACAATCTCCATCGGTGATGTGGAAGTTCCGCCTAAGAAAGTTGACATCCTTAAAGTTGCTGACAGAAAGGTCAGTAATGCCAAAGCCAAAGATCCTTCAGAGTTCGGTATCGAGGAATTCTATCTCCACGGCTATATCAATGCTGAGGAGAAGAATGATCATGTTATCCGTATATGGATGAACGCAACCCGTGATGTTGAAAAGGCTATGATGGAGCATTTCGACTCCCTTAACCCCATTTATATGATGGCAACATCAGGCGCAAGAGGTAACCCTTCACAGGTAAAACAGATTGCGGGTATGAGAGGTCTTATGTCTGACCCTTCGGGCCGCACAATTCCTCTTCCTGTAAAAGCGAACCTCCGTGAAGGTCTGTCAGTGCTGGAATACTTTATTTCGACACACGGCGCCAGAAAAGGTCTTGCAGATACGGCACTTCGAACCGCTGACTCAGGATACCTTACCAGACGTCTTATCGATGTGGCTCAGGATATTATCGTAAGGGAAAAAGACTGTCAGAAACGGATTATATGCCAGTGCTGCGGTCAGAAAAACCACTACGGCGATATCGAATGCGCAAGATGTCAGGAAGCTATTGATTATAACATTGATGAAAATGTTCTTTCAGTGGAAGGCGACTTCATTTATGTGGATACGGTAAAGCCAAATGAAAGCCTTGATGATACATTGATGCTTTATGAGAGAATCAGAAGCAGAACATTGGCTCAGGATATAATTGATCCCGATACGGGAGCTGTTCTTTACGAAAAAGGCACTCTCCTTGATGATATGCAGTCGGAACACATTAACGAAGTATATCAGACAAAGGTAAGAGAGCTTTGGAAAAGTTATTGTGAAGCTAATAAAGTTGATCCGGATGATTTCAATCAGATGGAAGACTTTATCATAAAGATACCTGAAGAGTACGCTCAGGTTGCGATTCGCTCAGTTCTTACCTGCAAAACACGGCACGGCGTATGCTCAGCCTGTTACGGCAGAGACCTTGCGACGGGCGAACTGGTGGAGATCGGTGAAACAATCGGTATCATCGCTGCCCAGTCAATCGGCGAACCCGGCACCCAGCTTACACTTCGAACCTTCCACCTCGGCGGCGTGGCAATGGAAGACATCATTCAGGGTCTTCCGAGAGTTGAAGAACTCTACGAAGCCAGAAAGCCTAAAGGATACGGACTTATTGCCGAGTTTGAGGGTATTGTGGAGAAATCCATTGAGAAGAGTCTTCTGAAAATTACTGTTACCAGTATTTCAGGCGAAGTTAAGGAAGAATACAAAGTTCCCGTACAGACCAAACTTCTGGTTAAGGAAGGGGACCATGTAAGACCTGGCCAGCCTCTTACGGAAGGTAACAAAAACCCCCACGACATACTTCGCATCGAAGGTATCAACGCAGTTCAGCGTTATATCGTAGACGAAGTTCAGGATGTATATCGTTCTCAGGGCGTGGATATTAATGACAAGCACTTCGAAGTAATTGTTCGTCAGATGCTTCGCAGAGTTAAGATCGAAAATCAGGGAGATACCGACTTCCTGCCCGGACAGTTGGTTGATACTTTTGCACTGGAAGATGAAAACCAGAGAATGAAACAGGAAGGCGGAAAGCCGGCTACATTCAGACCTATAATGCTGGGTGTTACCAAAGCTTCACTGGCCACGGATTCGTTCCTGTCGGCAGCATCATTCCAGGAAACCACAAGAGTTCTCACTGATGCAGCCATTAAAGGCAAGATTGACAACCTGCTGGGCCTCAAGGAAAATGTCATCATCGGTAAGCTGATACCGGCGGGAACGGGTATGCCGAGATACCGCAATATTGGTATCACCTCACAGGATGCAAAGCATCTCCTCGAAGATGAAGACGAGGATTACTATGATGAGGTTGAAGAGGAAGAAGAAGAAGAGGAAATCGAGGAAGTGGAAGATCAGAACGAGGAAACCCTTTCTATATAACTGAACTTCTTCATAGATAAAATCAAATATATCTGCCCGCAGAGAGTCGAAACATTAAGGTGCTTTCAGGTAAAGCGCCATACTCTCTGCGGGCAGTATTGTTTTAAAAATGATTCAACTCAATTTTTCTTTTGTCAGAAAGGTCTCAGGTAGGAAATACTTATCTTTTGTAGAAGCTTTGAATCTTGCGGAGATAATCTGAATCAAAAGGATAATAGGAAGATTAATAATCTTTTTACCGGAAATAATGACTAACCAAGGAGGTTCATATATGTGGGAGCCTTTCACAGAGCGAGCCAGAAAAGCAATTGTTCTTGCTCAGGAAGAAGCTCAGCGACTCGGCAATAACTATATCGGCACCGAACACCTTCTGCTTGGAATCATAAGCGAAGGGGAATCAGTAGCCGCCAAGGTTCTCGAAAATCTTGGAATAAGTCTGCAGAAAGTTCGCAGCGAAGTTGAAGCTATAGTCGGTAAGGGTACAAAGCCCGGCAATCAGGAAATGGTTTTTACCCCCAGAGCAAAAAGAGTTATAGAACTGGCTTTTGAGGAAGCAAGAAATCTTTCTCATAATTATATAGGAACCGAGCATCTTCTTCTGGGTCTTGTAAAAGAAGGAGAAGGAGTTGCTGCCCGTGTTCTTTCCAATCTGGGAGTTGATCCCGGCAAGATCAGAGCGGAAATAACCAAACTCCTTGGAGTTGAAACATCTCCCGCCCTTCCCAAAGAAAGAACAAAAACCCCGACTCTGGATCAGTATGGAAGAGACCTTACCAAAATGGCAAAGGAAAACAAACTTGATCCGGTTATCGGCAGACATGTTGAAATTGAGAGAGTTGTTCAGATTCTTTCAAGAAGAACAAAAAACAACCCGGCGCTTCTCGGGGAGCCTGGTGTAGGTAAGACCGCAATCGTGGAAGGACTTGCACAGCGCATTATTCATAATGAAGTTCCCGAACTTCTCGCCGACAAAAGGGTTATTTCCCTTGATTTGGCAGGCCTTGTTGCCGGAACCAAATACAGAGGCGAATTTGAAGAACGTCTGAAGAGAGTTATGGATGAAATCCGTCAGGCTGCTGGTGAGATCGTTCTTTTCATTGATGAACTTCACACCATCGTGGGTGCAGGTGCAGCCGAAGGCGCCATTGACGCCTCAAATATACTTAAACCGCCGCTTTCAAGAGGCGAGCTGCAGTGTATCGGTGCAACCACCCTTGATGAGTATCGCAAATATATCGAAAAGGACGCCGCACTTGAAAGGCGTTTCCAGCCAATTATTGTGGAAGAGCCTTCCGTTGATGAAGCTATTGATATTCTCAAGGGCCTCAGAGACAGATATGAAGCTCACCATAAAGTTCAGATAACAGACGAAGCAATCACAACCTCAGTTAAACTTGCTTCGAGATATATTACCGACAGGCATCTGCCTGACAAAGCAATTGATGTTATGGACGAAGCTGCTTCCAGAGTACGCCTGCAGGCGACTATGCCTCCGCCGGAGCTGAAAGAAGTGGATTCCAAGCTAAGAGCAGTCAGACAGGAAAAAGATGCCGTTATCCAGATGCAGGAGTATGAACGGGCAGTCCAGCTCAGGGAAAAAGAAGAGAAGCTGCGCCGTCAGAAAGAGAAACTGGAAAGAGAATGGGATCAGAAGAAAGCAAACAGGGGCGAGTCGCTCAACACCGTTACAGGTGATGATATTGCCCACATTGTAGCCACCTGGACCAAGATTCCCGTTTCGAAGCTTGCAGAGGAAGAAAGCCAGAAACTTCTCAATATGGAGAATGATCTCCATAAGAGAATTATAGGCCAGCACGATGCTGTGGTAGCTATTTCCAGAGCTATCAAGAGAGCAAGAGCAGGTCTGAAGGATCCCAAGAGACCCACAGGCATATTCATATTCCTCGGACCCACCGGCGTTGGTAAAACAGAGCTTGCCAGAGCGCTGGCAGAGTTCCTGTTTGAAGACGAAGATGCACTCGTTCGTGTTGACATGTCCGAATATATGGAAAAATTTGCGGTTTCAAGACTCGTCGGAGCACCTCCCGGTTATGTGGGATTTGAAGAGGGCGGCCAGATTACTGAAGTCGTCAGAAGAAAACCCTACTCGGTTGTACTCCTTGATGAAATCGAAAAAGCGCATCCTGATGTATTCAACATCCTTCTTCAGGTATTTGAAGACGGCAGAATCACCGATTCACAGGGCAGAGTCATCGACTTTAAGAATACAATCATCATTATGACTTCGAACATTGGTGTGAGAGAAATCGCCGCCACTGAAGACATTGGATTCCGTAAAGTCAAAGATGAAGGAACTCCGGAGCAGCAGCATGAAAAATTGCGCAAGAGAATTCTTGAAGAAACCAAGAAGCTCTTCAAACCCGAATTCCTCAACCGTATTGATGAAACCATCGTATTCACAAGACTCAGCGAAGATGAGATCCGCCAGATCGTGGATCTTATGATGGGCAGAGTCAGAGGCGAAGTGGAAGCTCAGGGCCGTAAGATGGAATACACTGATGCCGCCAAACAGGTTCTTGCAAAAGAAGGTTATGATCCGGCATACGGAGCCAGACCTCTGCGCAGAGCCATTCAGAGAATGGTGGAAGATCCTCTCGCTGAAGAATTCATCAGGCTTACCTTTAAAGAAGGGGATACTGTTGTTGTAGATGCAGATCCCAAAGAAGAAGGCAAACTGACATTCAAAAAGCAGGGTGAGGAAACCCCGGCTGCTGAAAAACCCGTAGAAGAAACTGTCTGATAACAGTTAAAATAATATAAGGAAGAGGCTGCCCTGAAAGCTAAGTGATATCAAAGCTTTGAGGGCAGCCTCTTCCTTTTGAATTGAGACTTTTAATAGGAAGCTTTGCATTTTTGGGAAATCTGCCTTCCATCAGACTGAATTCTGATATCGGTTCCGAGGGGCGTCGGGTTTACTGTATGGTTATCAAATCCGACATTAAAAGAGATTTGCGATGTGCAATACCGACTTTCCAACATATTCACAGTATATCGCCATTGTGAACACCTCACAAAAGGTTGAAGCATCCCGTCAGTATTGTAAACATCATGGCAAAATGGTATCAGAGAGGACCGGATAAATCCATTTAATCCAGGTTTTCATTCATTGTTGTCAGAGGTGAGCCAATAGGCTCGCCGGAAAACAAATTCAGATCACCTGTTAACCTCATAAGGTTGATAAAACGCCAATGCTGCCGGATCGCAGACACTTCCGCCTGTCCCGCCTTCCCAAAACTTTTGGGATTAGGGACCGACCAGGGACCGTGGGGATCGGAGTGGTTTTTGCTTTCAGTGGTATTGGGATTGCAGAGATTGTGTAAAAACAAGTAGCGCAAGGCTTTAGCCTTGCTGTCTGGGTCAAAACCAAGATGTTTGATACTATATATTGTATGTATCATTTTGACAAACAACTACATAGCAGGTCTGAAGACCTGCGCTACGTCGTTCGGGTTAGTTTTTACACAGTCTCTGCAAACCCCTCGCACGATCGTTGGCGAAGCTTGTGGTTATTGGGTTTGCTGGCGGTTGGCGGTTGGTTTTGGAGCAGGCGGGACGCCTGCGATCCGGCATATGTTTGCTCAGATTGTGGTTTTAGGGTTTGATGGTGGAACAGGTTTGCGGTGGGGCGGACCTGCGGGTCCGCGTCGGGGTTGCAAACCCCTCCTACGATCGTTGGCGAAGCTTGTGGTTATTGGGTTTGCTGGCGGTTGGCGGTTGGTTTTGAAGCAGGCGGGACGCCTGCGATCCGGCAGATGTTTGTTCAGATTGTGGTTTTAGGGTTTGATGGTGGAACAGGTTTGCGGTGGGGCGGACCTGCGGGTCCGCGTCGGGGTTGCAAACCCCTCCTACGATCGTTGGCGAAGCTTGTGGTTGTGGGGTTTGCTGGCGGTTGGCGGGAGGTTTGGGGCAATAAGGTATGGATTTTTCTGAACGCTCACGAGGCTTGGATCGGTATGCCCAGCTCCCAGAGGAAACTTTTTGAAAAAAGTTTCCTCCGGACCTCCATCCCAAAACTTTTGGAATTGGGGACCGACCGGGGACCGTGGGGTTTGGGGACCGTCATAGGAACCACGCTTTTTTGGAAAAGCGAGGTTTCCTCCGAACCTCCTCCCTTGAAAAACAGGAGTATTGGGTCCGGGATTTGAGTGAATTTTACTAATTCAGTGGTATTGTGAATCGGGGTGTTTATTTTATCTTATCGAGGACAGCTTTGTATCTTTCTGCGTTGGGGTCGATAGCGAGGCATTTGTTCAGGTATTCCACTGCTTTTGCCTTATCGCCTTTGGTGTTGTAGAAAACGCCGATGTTGCCATATACCCATGCGCCTTCGGGGTAGATTTCAATTACTTTTTTGAAGAGAAATTCAGCTTCGTCATTGCGTTTCTGATCCTGACAGAGAATAGCAAGGTCCGTCATAAACAGAACATTATAAGGGTCAAGCATCAGCGCCTGTCTGTATGCTTTTTCAGCTATCACCGGATCGCTCCAGTTTCTGCAGAGTCTTCCCAAATCTGCATGGGGATATGGGTCTCTGGGGTTGAGTTTAATGGCGAGGGTGTAACTTTTATATGCAGTCTGGAACAGACTGTTGTTGTTGTCTTTAATGATATTAATACCGAGGAACTGTTCGTAGAGTTTACCTCTCTGGAGCCAGATTTTCGGGTTTACAGGATCGTTTTCGAGGGCTTTGGCATAACTCTCTTCAGCTTTATTTACACAATATTCTTTCCATTTGTATTCAGTAACCGAATCAATAGAGGACTGGAATCCTCTTGCGCGGTTGAAGAAATAGTCGGAGGACAGGAGGCGGAAGCTTGATATGAGAAGGATGATGGCTGAAAAAACAACCACTATCATCACTGCCGCCCTGAGGTCTGCCATTTTGACCACTGGTTTGGCTTCCCACAACACCTGTTTTCCAAAGAAGAGAATCTGACAGAATCCAAGATAGACCCAGAACAAAAGTTCGTCTGGGAGTGTGGGGTAACCCGCAAGGTGATGAACAAGATATGATGTAATACCGGCAAGAAAACCAGCGGCTATCAGTCTGTCATCACCGGTGAGACGAATGATTGAAGGTTTATCACTTTCATTTTTATCGGAGCTGCCTGAATAAAATGATTTGAAACCTCCGTAATATGTAATTCCCAAAATCACAAACAAAGCCAGCAAAGCAGGGATGCCTGATGAGCAGGCTATATCGAGGTAATAATTATGGGGAGATTCTGCTATAGCTATTCTTGCTCTGATTCCAACAGGTTCGAGATTGCGGTAGGGGAGGTATGAAAACTGGAATGTATTGGGTCCGGTTCCGAACACCGGGCTTTTTTCTATAATTTTTAATGCTGCCTGCCAGAGATATAATCTGGTGGAAACATTATTATCTTTCATTGTTACAACGCCAGAGACTCTCTCCTGAAGCGTATGGCGTGTTTCACCGGTTTTTTCCATCAGAAGTACAAGGCCTGCTGCTAAAGCTATAAGGAGCACAATGGCGACGAGTTTCTTTTTGTTTTCGAGAAGAACCGTTTTGCCTATGAAGAAAAGAGAAATGATAAAACCCGCTATGAGGGCGAGAAGGCCCGCTCTCGAATATGTTCCTATAAGAACTGCGCAGTTGAAAGCCCAGATAATGAGTTCGGGAATTCCCCCTGCCTTTGTTTCTTTTCTGAAGGACATACAGAATGCCACCGGGATGACTAAAACGAGGAAAGCAGAGAGAAAATCGGGATTGCCGAGTGTGGATATGGATCTGTTTTTAATCAGATCCACCTGCTCCCAGCTTACGGGATCCACTCCGAGGTGCTGCATTACAGAATAGATTGATACGGGAATGGATATGGCGAGAAGAAATGTGCCTGTCCGCGCAGTATCTTCTTTGTTTATGAAAGTCAGGGTGATTAAGAAGATTGCCAGATAGCAGGCAAGATCCACTACCTGAGGGATGCCCTGAAGAATACTGCGTGATACGAACAGCGAAACAAGAACAAATGCGAAATAAGCTGCCGACGCATAAATAGCTTTATATGAAGGCAGCCTGAATCCGTATTTTACCTGAATAAAAGACCAGAAAACGATAAGCAGGATGGTAAATCCTCTGAGAAAAAAACGTTTCGGTGCAACAAACGATTCGTTGAAAATGGTTGAAAATGCCAGAACAACGCTTGCTATGAGCAGGATATACAGTGTATAGAATATTTTTTTCTCTCGTTTATCCGGAATATCGTTCACTTTGTTTCCGCCTTATCTTTTTCTTTTGTTTTATCCTGAGTCTGTAATTTACTGTCCGGTTTATTGTTACCTTTACGGTTTGATCTCAATACGGGTAGCAGGAGAAGTATAATCGCAGCCAGACCTGCGGTAACGGGGAAGATATTTCCCCAGCGGTTGTATAGCGTTCTTGGTGAGTTGTATGGGTATATATCACAGCTTATGTTTGTCTGAACAAAAAGTTCTGTTTCCATAAGGGATCTGCCCCAGGGATCGATTACGCCTGAAACGCCGCTGTTTGCGCACTGGACGAGCCAGACCCTGTTTTCAACTGCTCTGAACATTCCGTTGATATAATGGATTTTTGCGGCATTGCTTCTGTGGAACCAGGAATCGTTAGTCTGCACTACAAGAATCTGTGTGCCCTGAGCAACGCCTTTCCTTGCCAGATATGGGAAGAATGATTCGAAACAGATCAACGGCTGGAATTTGCCGTAAGGTGTGTCAAAGATTTTCAGCTCTGTGCCATGGGTGTAATTGCCTATACGATCAAAGATTTTATACTTTTTGAGAAAGGCGGGGAAGGGGAAATACTCACCGAGGGGGACGAGCTGAATTTTGTTGTATTTTGATACAACTTCGCCTTCCTGATTGATATGTATAACAGTGTTGAAAAAGTTGCCGCTGTTTTTATCAACAATGCCGGCAATGAGTTCAACCTTATTCTGAACGGGAATTCTGGTCAGAAACTCTCTCAGGGAATAATTGTTGAGGGGGTTTGTCTGAGGAATGGCTGTTTCGGGCCATATAACAACCTGAGCCTGGTTTTTAACCAGTTCTTTAGTTCCTTCTTCCAGAAGTTTCAGTGATTTATTAAGGTTTTTTGGATGCCATTTTTCATACTGATTCATGTTGATTTGGGTGATTCCCACTTTAACTTTTCCGTTACAGACGCTTTCGTAATCACCGACTTTGACCTGCATGGGAACCATAAGCTGTCCGCTTATAAGAATAGCGGGGATGAGTAGGGCGGAAGCTATCCATGCGGTTCTGAGGGTGATATTTTCGCCTTTTTCTGCTGTGAGCATTTTGAAAAGGTTTGCAGCGCCAGACCAGAATGCGGGTTTCGGAAATTCTTTCCAGGGTTTTATACCTGTTTCGTTTCCGAAAGCTGCTATCGCAAGTATGGTTTCTGCAATCAGATTGTTTACGAAAACCACCACAAAGCTGATTCCATACACGCCAAAGACTGATGCAGTCTGGAGGAGAGCCTGAAATTTGTATTGGGTTATTCCGAGGTCTCCCCAGGGGAAACCAAATATTCCCTGAGCTTTCAGCCACTCAACGGCAGCCCAGAGCATTGGTGCAATAAGAAATCTCTGCCATTGGGAGGCAGGTGCTGATTTTTCGGTGTAATATCCATAAACAATAAAGAATATGGCAAAATAGAGTCCAAAAAAGAGGCTTCCGACAACGAGGGGTTCCCAGCCAAAAATTCCGAACCAGCTTGTGATGAATCCGTAGAAAAGGGATCCAAAAAGCCAGCCAAGCCAGAAACCTTTCTTTGTTCCGGTCCCACATATAGCAATAAAGCCTGGAATCATAGAGATCCAGGCTAACCATCCCTGATCGGCATGGGGAAAGGACAGAAACATCAGAAATGCCGAAAGCGCTATCAGTAGTATCCGTACATATATTTTCAAGGGTTTACCTGCTTTCGGGAAACAGCAGCTAATCTGCTATTTCTGGTCTTTATCTTCTTCTTTCTTCCAGTTGACGATATCATCTTCATCGCCTTCAGTGCCATTGGGTCCCTTTGAGAAGAGGTCGAAATCTTTATGTTCACCGGGAATTACATAAATGAAATCGTTGTTCCAGGGATCCTTGGGTATTTCATCAAATGATTTTTTCCATTTTTTGGGTACCGGTTCGTCTTCCGGTTTTTCAACGAGAGCTTTTAAGCCCTGTTCCTGAGTAGGGTAGTTGCCGTTATCTATTTTATAAAGTTCGAGGGCTTTCTCAATTTCCTTGAGCTGAATGGTTGTTTTATCGATTTTTGCCTGATCTACGCTTTTGCCATATCTGACAATGATGATTGTAGCCAGAAGCACAAGAATAGCTACGACGACCATAACTTCGAGGAATGTGAAGCCTCTGGCACGCCTTCCTGTTCTTAGTTTTTTTCCGTTAAACATTTTATTCACTCCTTAATTATCTGAATTCGATGGGAATATCCACTATCTGGCCGTCTCTTTCAACCTGAAGGCTCAGATTGTCCTCATTTCTGAACATCTGATAAACCTGAAAGGAATCTTCCACCGAATTAACATCCTTTTTGTTGGCATTGATCAGAATATCACCTGATTTAAGTCCGACTTTTCCGAAGAATGTGTTGTTCTTCAGATAGCTGATTTTAATACCATAAGCTTTGCCGTCTTTGGAGTTGGGGATAAACTTGATATCGTTGGCAAGTCTTGAGGGCGGGGTAAGAAGTCCGTTGAATTTCTGTCTGTCAACTAAGAATTTGCCGCCGCTTGATGTAACTATGCTGTCAAGCTCATTATTGCCTTCTGCAGTTTCTGTTCCGGGAGGGCCTCCTTCGGTGGGAGCCGGTTTCTGAATTCTGGGTTTTGACGACATAACCGGGCTTAAATCTCCCTGAAGATTCATTGCAATAACCTTGTCAACAGAGCCATTGCTAAAATATACGGCATTCTTATCTATCCTGTCAACCTTATAGCTGCCCAGTTCCTGGCCCAGCCGGATGGATAAATCCTGTCCGCCGATATTGACAAAAGCTATGCCTGTGTCTGAACCTATAAGCGTGCCTCTGAGCTGAATCTGTCCGTCTGCGGAAATTGCAGAATCCCAGTCAACCTGAGGTTTGCTTTCGTCAACAGGCTCGTCCTTGTCTTTTTTCGTTTCTACTTTTTTGGGTTTTGCGGCAACTTTTGCTTCACCAAACATCGGAAGGACGTCTTTCTGGTAATCTGCAAATGTTTTCACAGGGGCTGCCTGAGCCGCTTCTTTTTTTATTACCACCATTTCTCTTGGGGTATCCATTTTATTTTTGATTTGTGCCGAGACAAAATCGCCGAGGAACCAGGCGCATAAAAAAAGACTTACTCCCCATATGACTGTAGGCGCCCAATCTGGTAATTTTTTTGGCATTTTATATCAACCTGCTTTCAGTGGTTTCGAATTAATATGATTTGTCGCAAACAATCCAGTTTTTTTCTCTCTTTTTTAAAATTTCCTTTTATTTGTATTATACTTTTGGAAAATTAACCAAGAATTTATTTTCTCACGACGTTTTTAAAACTAATTTGTGCTATAATCCATAACACACGTGTATTATTTACACTTCAAGGATTTTAGTGGGTTTTTCAGTAAAATTAAGACAGGAGTTTATTGTAATTTAAGATGAAAATAGCCCTTATCAGCCCAAAAGGCGCTGAGAGGTTTTATGCCGACAGGATTTTTGAGGATCTGGAATCGTTGCTCCACCGTGAACTGATTTTTCTGATGGAAGATATGGAGTGGATGCCAAACCTTGGGCTTTTGACACTTGCCGGTGTGATAGGTGAAAAGCACGAACTCGTATATATAGATGAAGAATACCTTCAGCAGAACCAGACAGAAAAACTGCTGAATGAAGAAGAATTTGATCTTGCTGCAATATCGGTAATAAATGCTCAGTATAAAAGAGCTTATGAAATAGCAGATATTATGAGGGCGCGTGGAATTAAAACCGCACTTGGCGGCATACATCCGACAGCTCTTCCTGATGAAGCGGCAGCGCATGCCGATTATATCTTTGCGGGTGAAGCCGAGGGAACATTTCCGGAATTTCTTGCAGATTTTGAAGCTGGTAAAGCTAAAAAAGTATATTCGTCCGGGAATCCTGTTGATTTATCAAAGCTGCCTCCGCCCCGTTTTGAGCTGATGAAGCAGTTTGACTACATCGAAAAATACAATAGATTTCCTATTCAGGCTACAAGAGGATGTCCGAGAACCTGCGATTTTTGCTTTTTACACAAAATCTACGGACCGAAGCACAGACACAAAACAGTAGAGCAGGTTATCAACGAAGTAAAAACCATAACATCCATGGTTGAACAGCCTTTTATTTCATTTACAGATGAGAATATGTTCGTGGACAGGGAATATGCAAAAGAGCTGGTCAAAGCTCTGACTCCCCTGAATGTTTTGTGGGAATGCTATTGCGATATTTCTGTAGCCGATGACGATGATCTTCTCGAACTTCTGTTTGAATCACATTGCGTTCTTCTGTTGATAGGTCTTGAATCACTCAATCCCAAAAACCTTGAGGATTTTAATCCCTGGAAGCACAATATGGTAAAAAAATACAGGGATAATATAGAAAAGATACAGTCTGCGGGAGTCGGAGTTGCGGGGTTGTTCATAGTAGGGTTTGAAGATGATGAGCCTGAAGTTTTTGAACATATCCGGGATTTTGCCCTTGAAACAAAATTGGTGGATATAGAAGTATCAGCCTTATGTCCTTTTCCGGGAACAGGACTTTATGACAGAATGAAAGCTGAAGGTCGCATTTTGACCGAGAACTGGGAGAAATACACCTGGATTCACATGAACTTTCAACCTATGAAAATGACGCCAAACCAGATTCTTGAGGGACTTTTCAGGCTATTCCGGGATTTAACGGGGCTTGACAGGCTGATATACCAGATGAAGTATTTTAAATCTGCTGCAGCCCGGCTTTATGGGAAAAACAGGCAAAAGGAAGGCAAGCCTTCATTTCTTGTTTAGATAAAGAATTGAAATAATATGAAATTGAATATCCTATTTGATAAAATTTCTGACCTGTATCAGAAATACCTGAATCTCGACTATAAAAAGAGGCTCCTGATAATCGGAGGGCTTGCTCTGTTGTTGAGGCTGGTTTTTATGCAGCAGCTTACAATGGAGCTTGACACCTACTACTACGCAAAGCTTGCACAGGATGTTAAAACAGGTATTGTAAGCGGAAAGATTTTTTCCCAGCCGGTTACCCACGAAAATTATTATGGAATTGAATACAGAACACCCCTTTATGCATTCTTATCAGGAATCACAGCTGTTGTTGCAGGCAATGTTGAAGTTTCCCTTCTGATTGTTTCGCTTATAGCAGGCGTGCTGCTTGTCATACCGGTTTTTCTGATGGCAAAAAGCCTGTGGGGTGAATATGCCGGAGATATTGCAGCACTGATGATTTGCTTTTCTCCGCCCCTTATAATGCATTCCACTATGGGCAGGACTGAATCGCTGTATGTTCTGATGTATGCACTGGCTTTGTATTTCACACTGCTTGCTTACGAAAAGGGAAAATGGCAGGATTACATCGTTTCCGGAATTTTCTGGGGACTTGCTTATCAGACAAGATTTGAATCTCTGACCGGAATTCTCGTTACTGCTTTTCTTTTTACTTTCTGCATCGTCAGAAAAAAGAGCAAAAAAGCTGAAATGACAAAAGCATTTAAGGGACTGGCAGTTTTTCTTGCCACAGTTTTTATTGTTATGCTGCCTTATTTGCTGATTGTTTATAGTAATACCGGGAAATTCAGCATCACCTCACCGTCAAAGACACTCCTGGATTTACAGGAATCATTCTGGATTACCTCCGGAATGGAAGGCGGTTATTATTCGTTCAATTACTATTACGGCGATCCGGGTGAAAATTCGTGGCACAGGTTGAAGGAACTGATTCCTGAGGATGCTGAGGCGTCTTTTGAAAAGAATCTTGGTTTGATTCTGCCGGCTGTAATTAAGGCTGTGCCTTTGAATTTGTGGTATCTTGTTTCAAATTTCAATCTCTGCCTTATAGTATTTCTGATTCTTCCTTTTATTCTTGGGTGGAAAATCAAAGATCCGAGAATTGCAATTATATGGATGTATTTCCTGACGGCAATACCGATTATTTTCCTTAGCTACTGGTCTCCCGATCCCCGTTATTATGCATATCTGATACCTCTGGTGACAATTCTTTCCATGGGTACTGTATATAAACTGTACAATCTTGAAGATATGGAATTCAATATTAAAGATAAAGCTATCAGGACGCTGGTTCTGGCGGTTCTGTTTCCCGCCTCGCTTTATTGTTCCTGGTATTTTTTGCCCGGAAATACTCTGATACACACCTGGTTTCAGATTCCTTTAAAAACAATGGTGCAGCCGCTTCACAAATCACTTGTTATACTTCTGTTCATTTTTGCAGGTACTTCCTTGCTGGCTTTAAGCTGTGCTTTTATATGGAAAAGAATCCCGCTGGCGCTGCAGGTTCCTGTATTTTGTCTTGGATTATGCGTTATCGGAGCCGGGTTTACAGAACCAAAGATTACTTTGCCTGCAAGGATATTCGAATTTTTCAGTTCCGGTCAGTTTGAACTTATCCGTTCGCTGGTAGCGTGGTTTTTTGTGGTAGGTATAATACTTGAGATATTCTTCCAGCTAATTCAGAGAGCCATTTTACCTGAAAGATTCAGAAAGCAGATTATGACCGTATGTGTGATGATAATTCTTGTTATAAGCCTCCAGAACGGAGTTGTGATCAACAAAGCCCGAAGTGCTTACAGATACCTGAATTATCACGAAAAAGCTGCAGAAGTGGTAAAACAACAGAAGTCCGGAAAAGTTGCGGTAATGAGCAGGCATCCCCATGATGCTTTTGAAGCTGGAACTTTGTGGCAGAAGATACCTCCGGTTTATGACATAAATGGATTTTCCGCTTTGTATGGAAAAAATCCGCCACAGTATGTAATTGTAGACGATCAGCCTCTGTTTGAAGGCAATTTCATGTCTGTGTATCCCTTTTTTCAGATAATGAAAGCCAAAGGCGAGCTTTCGCTTGTTGATTATTATGAGAAATTTGATATTCGATACAGTGACAGGAAAATCAGAATATGGATATACAAAGTCAACAGAACAAATGTTCGTCAAGGTCAGAAAGAAGCAGCACCATATCTGACTTTGCCTGTGTCAACGCATCTTCTTACCTGTCCTGCAGCAATGTTGCGAATGCCGCTGGCAGCGATTCATATATGGCAGTCTTTCCGTAACAATTCACTGAACAACGGGAGATCGGTTTACAGAGGACCGGTTAAAAATGTGAAAATATCATGGAAATATAAAGCAGGGCACGAAATTTTTTCTTCCCCTGCAATAACAAAAGAAGGCACCATCATTTTTGGCTGTGATGATTCGAACCTTTATGCCCTTGATAAAAAAGGCAGGCAGTTGTGGAAATTTGCAGCCGATTACTATGTAAGTTCATCTCCATCAATATCCGACCAGGGTTTTATTTATTTCGGGAGCGATGATCAGCACCTTTATTCACTTACAAATAAAGGAAAACTCCGCTGGGGATTTCAGACGGGATATTTTATTTCATCCGGCGTGAAGTTCACATCCTCGGGAGATGTGGTTTTCGGAGGGGAAGATAAAAACCTGTATTGTATCACCCAACAGGGAAAGCTGAAGTGGAAATTTAAAACAAACGGTGAAATAACAGCTACTCCGGCTGTTTTCAAAGCTGAAACATTACCCGGAAAGAAAATGGAGATTATCATAGTGCCAAGCCATGATGGATTTGTGTATGCTGTGACGGACAAGGGAAAAGAATTGTGGAAATATAAAGCCGGTTCTGAAATTCTGTCATCTCCGGCTATAGATGATAAGGGAAATATTTATGTCTGCAACAGGCGTGGTAAAGTAACATCACTTACAAGCTCCGGCAAAAAGAAATGGATGTTTTCCGCCGGCGGTGAAATTGCATCCTCACCTGCGATTAATACGGACGGCAGTATTTTATTCGGATGCAGGGACCACAATATTTATAAAATATCTTCCGGCGGTAAGTTGATCTGGAAATTTGAAGCCGGTTATGATATTGAATCTTCTCCTGTGGTGGACGCCGCTGGAAATATCTACTTCGGTTCCCACGACCGCTGCATCTACGGAATTAATTCAAAAGGTAAGCTTCTGTGGAAAATTGAAACCGGCGGAGCTGTTTATTCTTCTCCTGCAATTGCCGCCGACGGCACAATTTATGTCGGCTCAATGGATAAGTATATGTACGCTGTTAATGGAAAGTAAAGAGTTGTAATAAGTATTCTTATCTTGTAAGGAGAGGGTTTTCGCTGTATATGGTTAAATCCACCCTATCTGTGTTTTTGGTGAATGAACGTCGATACAGAAGCAAGGTGAACATGATAGTCAGACAGGTAATTTTATCTGCACAATACCTGAAGCAGAATATAAAAGATAAGTCAAAAAATAATGAGAGAAGTAACCAACAAAGTAATAAAAGTTTTAACCGCAAAATTTTCGGAACTTCGGGAATTAAATCCGGAGTTAATGAATGAAGTCAATGAAGATGAATTGAGGAAAGTTGTTGATTATTTACTTGAACCCGGATATTGTGAACAATTAGCTTTTGAGCAGCTTATAAAAGTGAATTTTTATTCATACACGATTTTTATTCATGAAAAAACTGAAATTGCTTTTCTTGATGAACTTGTAACAATGAATAAGCTTAAACATATAAATGATGGATATGAGAAAAGAGAAAATAAAAATTCCAGAACTTATTGGGAAGAAGCTCACAAGTTTGCTTTGTTTGAACAATACAAAGTTTTACAGAATTATATAAATAGCATCAAAAAAATAAGATATCCCCTTACAAAGCTTTGTTATTGTGATGGATGGGACGGCAAAGGGATTGATCCCAAAAATGCAAAGCGATTAAAGCAGTTTATTGATAAGAATATTGAGCTATGGTATAATCAGGAAGAGAGGGCATTTTGGGGGTTTGAAAAAGAAGTAAAACAGTTGATTTCTTTTATAAGGAGCATAAGAAATGAATGACAATCAGATAAAAATCATTTATCATTATCGTTTCCTTGAAGAGATTAGCGAAAATGGTTCATATATAAGAACTTTAGGTTTAGCTTATGATGAGTGTGAAGAAACAGATACTGAAATAAACATTGCATCTTTTATTTATGGCAGGCTGGAGCATATATACAGTTTAGCAAACAGCATTGACAAGCTTGAAAATAGCGATATAATTCCAGAATTTGCAGAACATAATTGTAAATGGGGAGATATTCAGACTATAATTATCCCTGATTATGAAAATTCCGATTGGACCATAGACGAACCATTTTTAGAAAGAAGAAGACAGGATAACCGGGTTAAAGATTCATCTCGTAAGGTGGCTTAGGAGCTTGTGCTGTTTTTAATGAGGGAAATTTTTCCTCATAATTTTTTTACAATTGTTCCGAATCATTGGGATGGTTTACTCTGTTCTGTTTTTATCCTCACTTTTAGGCAGAGCTTTAGGGTATTGTTCTCTATTTTCCGTTGACGGCATTTGCATCTGGATTTTAACTGAATCATCAGGTGATTCTGGAGCGAGTTCTCCCTGAATTCTGTTTATATACATCAGCGCATCATCGTTATTTGGATTTATTGTCAGGCATTTTTTGAAATCGGCAAGAGCTGCTTCTTTTCTTCCCAGAGCGTAATGAACATAGCCTTTAAGGTAATAAGCTTTGGCATCCCGGGGATCGAGTTCTGTGAGTTTATAACAGTATTCAAGAGCTTTGGTGTATGATTTCTTTTCAATAAGCTGTGAAGCCTGCTTGATATATATGCGGGAAAGATTGGCTCTTGCTCTTTCTTCTTTGGGATCAATGGCAAGTATAATGTCCAGATCTCTGGCGGCAAGGTCAGGACGGCCAAGTTTATTATTGATAAACGCCCTTTTGTAGTAATTCTCCTTATTGTTTGGCTGCAGCGAAAGCAGTTTGTCGAGGTCTTTGACTGATTCTTTGTATTTGCCCGCCTGCAGGTTCAATTCAGCTCTAACCATAAGAACATCCAGATCTTCCGGCTGGAGAGCAAGAGATTCACCTAAATCATGCAGCGCTTTTTTTGTGTCGCCGATTTTAAGGTAGATCATCCCTCTGTTTTTGTAAGCGGCCGGGTTTGTAGGATCCTTTTTTATTGCTTCGTTAAAATTGTTGAGGGCGTCGCTGTATTTTTCATCATACATAAGCTGGATTCCCTCAATAACAAGTTTGTCCGGGGTTTTGTCCTGAAGATCCTGTGCAGACGGGGATGAACTTTTTCCTGAAATATCAACGGCTGCAAGGTTGTCTTTTTTCCGCATGATTCCTGAAGAGTATATGCCCCAGAAAGCAAGCATAGCAATAACAATAGCTATTGTAGCGGTTTTCCAGAAATTTGCGCCCTGAGAAGGAAGCATATTGGTTCTGCCGGCATCAGGGTAGGCATGGTATTCGGGCATTTCCCTGTAGGCACTAAAATCCGGGGATATTTCAGTATTGGCTTTGCTCAGGGATTGACCGATATCCGAACTGGTGTTGTTTTCATCTTTAGATTTAACAGCCGGGATAAAAGTTTTTTCAGATTTCGCAGGTGCGTCCTGTTTTCCGGAGTTTTTCGAATAATTGAATAAAGCCTGATCAAAATCTGCTCTGACTTCAGATATAGATTTATATCTTTTCTCGGTTTTCCGCTGAAGCATTTTGTCCAGTATTTTCACTACATATCCGGGAAGGTCGGTTCTGTACATTCCCACTGATGGAAAATCAAAGGGGGGCCTTGTGTTGGGTGGATCTCCGGTGAGCATATAATGGAAGGAAGCTCCAAGGGAATAAACATCTGAAGCGACGGAAAATTTTCCGGTGTAATGTTCAGGAGAAGCGTATCCGAGAGTTCCCACCTGAGTCTGGGTTGTTGTATGCTGGTTGAGGGATTTTGCCAGACCAAAATCAACGAGCACAATATCTCCGTCTTTATTAAGCATCAGGTTGGAAGGTTTGATATCACGGTGAATGATGGAAGGCTCCTGACGGTGCAGGTATGAAAGAGTTGAAAGAAGCTGGTCCATCCATCTGAAAAATTCTTCGATAGTTATTCTGTGTTTTTCTCTGCCTTTGATGATGTTTTCGAAGTTTTCGCCTTCGATAAATTCCATCACCAGATAGTTTTTTTCTCCATCGGTAAAGAAATCGGTAACTTTGGGAATTCCCCTGTAGCTCAGGCGGTAGAGTAGTTTCGCTTCTGTTTCAAACTGTTTCTGGTAATACTCTTTCTTTTCCTCATCATTAAGCACCGGAGACATAGCTTTTATAACAACATTAGCATCCATCTTGGAATCATGGGCGAGGTAAATTTTTCCCATTCCGCCAGCTCCAAGTTTTCTGATAATAGTGTATCTTCCTGATTGCAGAGAGGATCCGGTGACACCAGAAGAATCAGAATCATTCTCTCCCAGTTTGTCGGAGTTTTCCTTTGAGGGAGAGTCAGGTTTTAGTCCGCATGCGGAACAAACAGCAAAACCTGCAGGATTCTCTGAGCCACAGAAAGCGCATTTCATCCCTGGTACCTCATTTTCTTAAATTCGCCACTCAATTAAATATATCATATAAAAACCGGTTAGATAAGATTAGTTCAGCAACAGAACTGCCATACTCCTCTCAGGGTCTAAGTTGTATAACGAAACAACCGATGTTTTTATTGAGTGTTGATCCAAAGACTTTTCAATTTTTTTCAGATCATCCTGATTGATGAAAAAAACAAGAAGATAACTTGGTTTGTCGATGTTTGTCGTGTTTTCGTCGATTCTGCGGTTGAATGTGATAAACCTGACTCCCGGGGGAGTGTGGAATTCGGTTATGTACTGTGTGATGTCGCTTCTTACGGAAGGTATTTCCTTTTCACCTGAATACTGTTCGAATTCTTTTGTGATGAGTGTTTCAATTTTCAGTGGTGAGCCTTCGGGTTTTGTTATTCCATACTTTTTTTCATTTTCGATAATGTCTTCCAGAACTTTTCTAAAGTTGACAGCATTCGGTTCAGGTTTGGAAATGGCAAACAGATTTATTCTGAAAAAAGTGCTGAAGCCTCTGGCTGAAAAGGCAAGATTCTGACGAAACGGGGGAAGCTGGGGATAACCTGAAAAATATGATGAGTAAGGCAGCAATGAAATTATTGCTAAAACTATGGGAATTATGAACCGATAAGGTTTTCCCGTGAAACAGATTCCTGTCCAGTATCCTCCAATAACACAGAAAAAAACCACAGTGGGCAGAAAATACCTGAAATCGGGAGGAGCTCCGTATGAAACAAGAAGAAGTCCAGCTGCACCTGAAATCAGGAGGATAAGCAATTCCGGGATTTTCCTGTAGATTCTGACGCTGAATATAAGCCCTATGCATAAGAGGATGCCTGCAAATGGGAAGCTCCATAAAAGAAGATTGATATTTGCTGGAAGGCTGAACTGAATCCCCTGAGTTGCGGTGAAATTCTGCTGTCTTGCAAATTGTTCGAAAAAAGCCCGGATGTTTGAAAAATACAAAGGATAGAAAATTATCTGGGAAAGAACCAGAGACAGAGGATAGTTTAAATTTGCAAAATCAGAATCTCCGGTTTTTCTGTTTTTTGAGGCAATAAACCGGATTGAAACCAGAAATATCAATGATAATGCCAGAACTACCATAATTATAATGAAGGCTGTAGTCAAATCGCTGTTTTTATCTAACTGGGGATTGGTTTTGAATTCCAGTCCGAGTTTTATGTAAAACACGAAAATAAGGGTTGATAAAACAGTGAAAATCACCGGGAGTAAAGATTTTTTTATATCCCTGAACACAAGAAGCAAAAAAGCGATGGACAGAGCGGGTATGGTGAAGAAACAACTGTTCCATTTGATAAGCTGTGATAAGCCGAGAGATACGCCAAAAAGAACAGAGAATGGGAGATTTCTGAAACCGTCGGATTTAAGTATGAAGTAAACAGAAGCACAGCATAATGCCGCTGCGGGGAGGTCGAGAAAATATCTTTCTCCGGTATATAAAAAATAGTAACTGCAAAAAGCAAGAAAGAATGATGAAAGCCCGCCGATTTTTCCTCCGAGAACAGATCCTGTTCCATAAACCGAAAGGAGAAAAATTATACAGAAAGCCCACATTGGTAAAAGCAGGGAAAAGGATGAAACTCCGAAGAGTCTGAAAGATAAGCTGCTGATGTGGTAGAGGAGGGGAGGGTAAGAAAGTGTTTTCAGGTAGTCCGGGGGGATTGTTCCTGAAGATATGTGGAATACTCTTGCAGCTATAAACGAATGCGAGATCGAATCGCTTTGAGGTATGCTTTTATCAGTGGTTATATAGTTAAAGAACTGTATTGAAAAAACACAAAGAAAAACAATTATGACTACAATATGCCAGTTATTCAGAATTATCCTGACTATGTTGTTTTTCTTCTTTTCCATAATTCCTGACTATTTTGTGGATTCCGTCTGTGTGGGGATTCCTTTCTTTTTCATATCGGCAGCAATATCTCCGGTTATGCTTTTGATCACTAAATCGGCAAGATAGCTGCAGCCTTCCTGTGTGAAGTGGACTTTATCCGCTACAAAATAACGGTTCTGCTGTTCCTGAGGAAGCTTTGCCAGATTTGCAGCTCCGTCGATAATCGGGGCGTTCAGTTCACGGGCAGCTTGTCTCATGTAGTCGGCATATTCAGGATGATAAGTTCCATCGGGAGCTTCCTGCGGGACTACGAAGAAGACCACCAGAATGTTTCTTTTTCTGCATTCATCGGCAAAAGCTTTCAGATTTCCGATATAATCCTCTTTTGAGACTCTTCTGAATACCTGATGACCGTTTTCCATTTTTTCATCAGCTTTTTTCTCAAGAACTTTTTTACGGATGAGTAGATATAACTGACTCTGATAGACAAGTCCGCGGAATTTCTTTACAAGGGGGCTTGCAGAAGTGATTTCTTTATCCTCTGCATAGGAAGGAGCTCCGTCGTGGTGGCCGTATCCGACTATCACACAATCGGGATGATAGAGCAATCCGATATTCTTAAAAAAGATAAGCCCCTGAAAGGATGAATATCCTGACACTCCCATATTGATAACCTGTATGTTTTCATTTCCAAGTTCGTCACGAAGCTGGGACTGGACCTGTTTGGGATATGTGAACATAATATTGTTGCCCACCCAGGGGGTTCCCATTGTCTGAGAATCTCCGTAACACAGGATTCTGTATGCTCCCTGAGGTTTATCCCTTCCGTATTCCCAGTCGATTACTCCATCGTCTATAGCTACCTGGTGAGCATTCCTTTCTGTTCTTGTTTCCTGAAGTTTTTTTATTCCCGGATTGATTTTCCAGTGGGACTGGGGATCCGGTATAAACTGCTGGTAAGGGTGAAAGAATACAAAAATCTGAAGAACAGCTTCGAGGGATATAAAGTAAAAGGCAATGATGCCAAGGATGCCTGTAACAAGTCTGAAGGTTCTGCTTTTCAGCGGTTTAAACCGGCAGTTTTCCCATTGCCCGTCCACATATTTTTTATTGAGGAAATACTGGAGTATGCCGGCTGCTATGAATAAAACAATGGCGGCAACAATAGCCACTGTGTAAACCTGTCCCGGCGGCGTGGGAGGGTGTCCGGTTATGTAAATTCCGGGAATCTCCATTTCTGTTCCCTGAACCCTTACATTCGAAAAAAACATCATGCTTTTTACCTGCTTCGTTCCTTACTGATTTTCCGATTTTGCTGAATTATAAACCAAATCAAACAGATTTGCCAGTATAAGTATTATTCCGAAAACAGATTTGTCCTGTATGCTGCACTTTCAGAATCAAGTTTAAAAAACGGAAAGCGGCATTGAAAATTCAGCCATAATCTTAAACCGGATTTGCGTTAATAATATCAAAAAAAACCGTGCAACTTCAATCCCGTTTTAATGATTTATCGGGTCAAATGTTTATACATTTTTCAAATCAATATTTGTTTACTTATTGTTAACAAATATTGATTTGCATGATTAATAATTTTATGTATAATAGTTTTAGTATATATCCACCACATATTTAATGACAGGATGAATTTATGAACACAATAAACCCTTTGCAGAATCAGGGTTATGTTCCATCCGGAACACCTGTAAAAGCAAAAGAGACTTCATCAGTTTCAGCCGCTCCTTCAGAATCTTTTGCCTCATCATCCGGTGTGAATGAGGGCTCCACACCAAATGAAGCTTCTATGAAGAGCGTTTGTTCAACATCAAAGAATCTGAAACTCAGATCGCAGTTCATGAAAGCGACGCATTCGGTTCTTGCAGCCCTGATGCTTGCAACAGCAGCATTCCCGGGTCCTGCATTTGCCGCAGAAGGTTTGGCAGCCAGTCAGTTAAAAGACCCGACAGTGGGAGATGGGAAACCTGCAGTTGAATTATCGATTTCAGGAAATGAAAAAGATTTCTTCCATGATGCAAAAGATGTTTTCGAAAGAATTGACCACGCCAATTTCAGCAAGCAGATCGGCGATTACAAGATGAATGTTGATTATATCAATGCACGGGTAAGAGTAAGACCGAAACTGAATCCCAAATATGACGACGGCAAGTTCGACGCTTCCTGGAAACTTGAAGCAAGACCAAAGCTTGAGCTTCTTAATACGGAACTTGTAAAAACCCAGCAGGACGGCAAGTGGTTTGAAGCACAGGGACTCAGAGGAAGAACCACAGGAGAATGGGCGCTTGGCTACGAAGGCAGCAGCACAAAAGAAGCTAAGGGCATAGATAACCTGGAAGTAAGAACCACAGTTGAAGGTTTTAAAAGCTGGTATCGGGATATCGGTGAGAATATGCACCTTAATATCGATGCAGTAGCAGGCGGAAGCCACGAATTTATGAACGGACAGTCAGAACTTCATGTTAATTTCAGGCAGAGACTTACAGGCGAAAACCTTGAAATTATGAATCAGAAATTCGGATGGTTTGCTGAAGCACGTGAGAACTTCAATTATGATATAGGCCAGAGGGATTTTAATCCCGGATATGAGGTTTCAGGCGGTTTATCAAAGAATATCCCTGTTAAGGCATTTGGCAAACAGGCTGTTCTCAAAGCTGAGCTTGGCGCCAGAATTAAAGGGGACAGACACGATAGTTTCGATATCGGACCGGTTACCAAACTGAAAGTCGATTTCTAAAGAATATATAAAAGTTAAACGGATATAAAAAACCTGAAAGTTTATTCAGACTTTCAGGTTTTTCTGTTTTATTGCAAATTTTTGAGTCGTTGCTATTACTCGGGAGTCATTCCTCTTGCCATAATGTCTTCGAGAATTTCCGGAGTAAGTGCGGGGTGTACTGCTTTTTTGGTGGTAAGGGTGAGGGTTGCAACGGCAATTCCCATTCTGATAGCGTCATACATAGAGTTGCCTCTGCAGAGTCCGAAGACGGTTCCTGCCACCAGCGAATCGCCTGCACCCACTGAATCTTCCACTACTGTGGAGATTGAGGAAATGAAGCGTTTGGTTTCCTGAGAGGCAAAGTAAATGCCTTCAGCTCCAAGTGTGATTATGACTGATTTAACACCTTTTTCAAGGATTGCATCGCCTACTGCGATGACTCCCTTTGCTCCGCCTTTGATTTCCATGCAGCCGAGGGCTTCAGCTTCTTCACGGTTGGGTGTTACGATTGAAATTCTGTCGAGGAAGGGGAGAAGGTTTCTTGCTTTATCTACTGAAACCGGTTCCACGCAGACGGGTATTCCGGTTTCTTTACTGATATTGAGGATGAAATCCATGCTGTCGGCAGGAATGTCCGCATCCACAATTATATAATCTGCAGTTCTGATTACAGTTTCTCTCTCTTTGAGTTTATCCGGGGTGATTGAATTGAGAATTGCCATGTCAGAAATGGCACTCATAAGATCACCTCTGTGGTTTAAAACTGCAAGAAACAGGCTTGATGAAATATCTTCCACATTTATTACATGATCCATATCTACGCCGGCGTTGCGTGTTTCGTTGATCAGGAAGTCTGAGAAAGGATCGTTGGCTACTGCCGATATCAGCGTAGTATTTATGCCGAGGCGGGCGAGGTTTTCAGCTATATTTCTGCCAACGCCGCCGGCGCTGATTTCAACCTGACCCGGGTTTGAGGTGTAAGGCACTACTGTTTTGAATGATTTACCTTTTATGTCAAGATTGGATGCTCCAATAACCACTACATGCGGTTCTTTATCCATATTTTCCTCCAAATTTTATATGAATTGGACTCTGTTTCCATGTAAAAAATGAAATTCCTGCCAATTAAAAAACAAGAAAGACTATCTGAGGAAATTATTGGAAATCAGATTAAAACTGAATTGTTACACCGGTTGTAAAATCTCCCCGTGGAGCCTGACTGTTTAAGCCCCTTGTGTAGCCTGCATCCAGAGTTATATTTGGAGACAGCTGGTATGTAAATCCAAGCTGAGCGGCTGCCGGACCTGCGGTGTGTGCTGAAGAAGTTCCCAGAATCTCGCCTACAATAGTAAATTTATCGTTCAGTGGTTTTTCGAAAGCCAGATTGTAATTATAGAGGATATAATGTTTTGAATTCTCGAAAGGGCGCATAAGGGTGGCGCCAAGATTAGCATGAAATGTGGCAAAGCCAACATTTCTGGTTGCAAAAAAGTTAACCTGATATTCAGTTTCTCCAGTTGATGCTGTATCATCGCCGTCACATATATCCGCATAAAGTTTTACGCCTAATGCCGGTCTGTATTTAGTTTCATCCTGAAATCTGTATTTAAGGCTGAAAGTTGAATCTCCCACTGCTTTGTATGAATTTCCCCTGAACGGCATGTTAAAATTTACAGTTTTATCTATAGCAAAATCAATATTTTTTGTTATTCCATATGACAGAGTATAAGTCTGGCTTGAAATTTTATCTTTATTGCTCATTGCAACCCAGTCCTGACCGGCTTCAAACTGCAATACTCCTTTGCCATTGGTGGGGGCGTCTTCGGTAATAAGCGGTCTTGCGGCATATACAGGCATCTTCATGGAACAGCAAAATATCGTGATCATGAAAATGAAAACAAAAAGTCTGTTAAACATTACGCACCTCGAAAGCCGGTAACAGTGCCTGTGTTCCGGTTTTTTATAAGATCCAGTGAGTATGTCCGAATAATTTCTATGTTGTTGTGGTGTCTGTGAAAAAAGTTGTATCTCCCAATATTTGTAAAAAAAACTAATCTCCCTTTATCGTTATCGGAAATATTCCGGAAAAAGTTAATACCTCAATGGTAAAATATTAAAAAAATACCAAAGGAGTGCATTCTTTCCAATAGAAATAACACATCGGGTGTAGAAAAAAAACAGTATTAAGAATCTGAAAAGATGAGGGTTGTGTGATTATGACAAAAACATTTTGTTTCAACCGGAAAAAACTCATATTTCTTGTTATGTTGTTTACCATTTTAGTCTGTAATTCTGTTTTTGCATCCGGAGGCAGCGAAAGCGACAGATTAATCCGTTGTACATTTCTTCAGGAATATTCGCCTGAGCAGGTTCGGGAGTTTCAGGTTAAACTTATTGGGTCATTTGGCGAAAACGGTAAGATTATTTCTGAAAAAAGCGGTATTCCTGACAATAATGTAAACGGTATAAAAACATATCTGATAGAATACGAAACCACAAATTACAATGGCAAACCTATAAAAGCTTCAGGGCTTCTGGTTGTTCCGACGGTGAATAAAGCAGAATATCCAGTGGTTTCATATCAGCATGGAGCAATTCTGATAAACAGCTATGGACCAACTTATCTTGAAAAAAGCGGAGAAGGTCTGTTTGCGGTTTCAATTTTTGCTGCGAAGGGATATGTTGTATTTTTGCCGGATTATATAGGCTGCGGGCGGTCAAAGATTTTGCATCCGTTTTTTCATGCCGCAACACAGGCATCTGCAAGTCTTGATATGATTCTGGCTTCTGAAAGAGCCTGCTCTGATTTGGGCATCAAACTGAAGCGTGGGATCTTTCTGACCGGTTTTTCACAGGGGGGACAGTCAACAATGGCGCTGCAGAGATTAATCGAACAAAAGTCTGGCAACAGGATAAAGATTAATGCCTCGGCACCGGTTTCCGGACCTTATTCCATGACAATGCTATGGGATTTCTGGCTCAACAAACCCTGCAGACTGACTTCAATTCTTACCCTGAAGACAATTATTGCTTACAATACGGTTTATGATTTGAAGCTGAATTATAATGAAGTGTTTGTGAAACCATATTCGAAGGATTGTGTTTCGATAAATAAGGATGTGGAAGCCGGCAGGTATGGGACTGAAAAAGAGATAGAAGCTCTTGTTCCTCCGGATTTACAGAATTTTCTTACAAAAGAGTTCATAGAACAGGTTAACAGCCATAAATCGCCTTATTATAAGGCACTTGAAGATAATAATCTCTGTGAATGGACGCCTGTAAGCCCGACTAAACTTATATATTGTGCTGATGATGAGATTATCCCAGCTTCTGAAGCTTTATACACCCTCGAAAAGATGAAAAAATCAGGGGCAAAGAATATCGAAGCGGTGGATGTGGGAAAAGGACTGAATCATGTTGAGGCGGCTCTGCCTGCTTTGAGAATAGCCAGAGACTGGTTTGACAGTTTTCAGGAGGAGTCATTTTAACATAATCTCTGATGATTTGGTTTGGGAAGCCGGTATAGAGGAGTAAGCTATGAAATGTCCTTTTTGCGGGATGGAGAATGACAGGGATGCTGTTTACTGTGAAGGATGCGGTAGTGATTTTCCCGTCGCCGGAGGTGGGGTATATAAAGCTCCGGAAGATTTGACGGAAATCAATGCAGAGAAATACATTCCGCAGATTCCTTCCTTTTATGAAAATCATGAAACAGACAACGGACAAGCTCCGTATTCTGTTTCTGCATCAGATATGCTGGGGGCTGACTCTCCTGCACATCATTATGCACCGGGATTTTCTCCCCACCGGATTGACACTTCAATAAATGATTTGCCTGAAGTTAAAGTAGTTAATTATGCAAGAATGTTTTTTATCGCATTTCTGATAATAGCCACAGGCTTTTTTTCCGCTTTATTTATTTTCAGGGAAAAAAGCCCTTACGATACCTGGGTTGTTAGTACACCAATGGACAATCTGAATATGATTACTTCTTATTCAATATCAGGGTCAGGTAATGTTTTTTCAGAAACCACTCTTGAAAGGGCGGTTAAAATATGGACTTCCACACCTCTTGTGAAGAAGAAAGAAGTAAGATATATAGATCGTCCATTCAGTTGCGCTTTAACCAGTGCAGGTGACATATTGGCAGTTGGTGGAGAGGATAATGATATAAAACTTTATAATCCCTCCAGCTTAGCTCTTGTCAAAAAGTTCCGCGCTCATAAGGGCAATGTTTATTGTCTTGCTTTTTCACCCGATGGAAATAAGCTGGTTTCCGGTGGGTTCGATGGTAAGGTGAAAATCTGGAATATGGTATCATTCGGTGACAGCAGGGAAATTTCATCTCATACGGGATATGTTATGACGGTATCTTTTTCTTCCGATGGAAAGAGGTTTGCATCAGGGGGACAGGACGGAAAGGTTCATATTTATGATGCAGATTCTGGAAAAATCCTGACTACGCTTCCTGTTCTCAATGCTTATATTTACAGCACGGCATTTCATCCCGGTGGTAAAATTATTGCAGTCGGCAGCGAGAAATCAGATGTGGAACTTTATGATGTTATGACCGGTGATTTGATCAAAAAGATTTCCGGGCATAAGCGAGGGGTAGGGGGAGTGGCATTTTCCCCTGACGGCAATTATCTGATTTCAGCCGGTATGGACAAAACCCTTAAAATATGGGGTATGACAAGTTTCAGATGTCTGAAAACATTTAAATTTGATTATGATGCTTTTCCCCTTGCTGTTTCTCCTGATAATTCATATATTCTTTGCGGCCGTCATCTGACTGTAATTAAAGAGAAAATCAGATAGAAAAAAATTAAAAACAGACACGATTTTTTTCTGATTTTGGGAATAAATTTTATTCAGTTGATACTCTCTTTTTTGGAAAAGGGATTTTCCGGCTAATACCAAGTTGCTAAAAAAACTGATGTAAAGAGATTGTGTAAAAACCTTTTTCGAAGGGCATTTTTCAGGTTAAAAAATCAAATCCGGCAAAATTAATGGCTTCAGTTCAGGAGCAAAATTCTATAAAAGGGAAACCTATAAATGGTTTATGCCGGTGGTTATGCGGTTTTGCTTGCTACTGGGTTAAAATCCGGTGTTGGTTCCAGAGCAATGCCACTGAATAAAGAAATGGATTTACCTGATCGATCACGAGGATTGTGTCGGTTTGTCCAGCTTCCGGAGAAAACTTTTTTGAAAAAAGTTTCCTCCGGACCTCCATCCCAAAACTTTTGGGATTGGGGACCGATCAGGGACCGTGGGGATTTTGGACCGTCAGAGGGAACCACGCTTTTTTGGAAAAGCGAGGTTACCCTCCGAACCTCCCTCCTTGAAAAACAGGAGTATTGGAGTTTGTGATTGTGGCGGTTTTTGCTGATTTAATGTCATTAGGTTAAAACACGGTGTTGGCTCCAGGGGCATCTGGTTTAGCGTGAAACTACCAAATCCGATGTCGAAATGGGGTTAGAGTTCTGAAAAACATAGTTTTACACAATCTCTGAAGATTGGTTGCATAATCCTGATAAAGCAGTATTTGCAATGAAAATCCGAATCGTAAGTTTTTGGAAGATGGTATGAGTTGTTTTTCTGCTTTGATTCCACAGGATAGTCTTACTGCATCTGCAGAATCAAAAATGTTATCAGCCGTCAATAAACCTTGACATATTCTGTAATCAAAGGTAAATTTATTAATAACTCTGACGGCGAAAGCTGTCAGGTTTTTATGTGGTTTTATTTTAATACAGTGAGATAAAATAAAAAGTAACAACTGTTGAAAGGAGGAGACTGCCGATGATTAGCGCTGACAAGCTATGTAAGAGATTTGGCTCTGTTCAGGCAATTAAAGATGTTTCTTTCGAGGTGGAAAAAGGGGAAATCGTTGGTTTTCTCGGCTCCAATGCTGCCGGTAAAACTACAACAATGAGAATTTTAACCTGTTACTTTCCACCCACATCGGGAAGCGCCACTGTAGCAGGCTTTGATGTTTTCAAAGACTCGCTCAAAGTAAGACAGAATATTGGGTATCTTCCCGAAAATGTTCCACTTTACACAGATATGCCGGTGGAATATTTCCTTGATTTCATTGCTTCTCTGAAAGGTATTCCGGGTAAAGAGAGAGATGCAAAGGTTCAAAGCGCCATAGACAGGTGCGGTTTGGGAGAAGTTGCAGAAAAGCCTATCGGTTTTCTCTCAAAAGGATACAGACAAAGGGTGGGTATAGCACAGGCTATTATTACGGATCCGCCGGTGCTTATTCTTGACGAGCCTACTGTAGGTCTGGATCCGAAACAGATAATTGAAATCAGAAATCTGATTAAGAGTTTTGGCGGAAAATCTACAGTGATTCTTTCCACCCACATACTCCACGAAATTGAAAAAGTATGTGATCGTATTCTGCTGATCGACAGGGGGCAGATTCTTGCTTTTGACACTCTCCCCAATCTGGCGGAAAAGCTTCAGGAAAGATATGATTTTTCCCTTACGGTAACAGGAAGCACAGAAAAAATAAAAGCTGTGCTCAAGGGTATTGATGGTGTGGATAAGCTTCAGGAAACGGGAAAATCGGATAAGGGAATCTATCACTACCGTATGAAAATCGCAAAAAGTAAATCGGTCCGTGAAGCTATATCTGCAAAACTTACAGCAGATGGTTTCCAGATTCTGGAGATGCATATCGAAAAAATGTCTGCAGAAGACATCTTCAGAGCTATGGTGCCGGATCGCGAAAAGAGCGCAAAAGATCAAACAGAAGAAAAACCGAAGGAAGGAGAGGCGAAATGAACACTTTTCACATAATGCGCAAAGAGCTGCGTAATTATTTTTCATCTACTATTGCATACGCTTTCCTTGCCATATTCCTATTTATTGTGGGCTTCTTCTTTTATATGTCGATGGTCAACTACAGTATGCAGAGCACATTTGCAGCCCGCAACCCTATGATGATTCAGAGAATGAATCCTTCGGATCTGATTCTTTCCCCATTGTTCAGTCTGATGGGATTCCTTCTTATTTTCCTTATTCCGGTTCTCACAATGAGGCTTTTTGCCGAAGAGAGAAAACTCGGAACAATCGAACTGTTGTTCACATATCCTATAACTGAAATGCAGCTCGTTATGGGAAAATTCCTTGCTGCAGTTTCAGTTCTGGTTTTGATGTTTGGTTTTACCACAGTTTATATGGTGCTTTTCACAAAAGCGTTTGGGTATGTGTCAACCCAGATTCCATGGGGAAGCATGGGAGCCGGTTATCTCGGATTATTCCTGCTTTCTATGGCGTTTATGGCTTTTGGAATGTGGGTATCGTCTATGACTTCAGATCAGGTTACATCTGCACTGGCAACAGTCGGCGGACTGCTTGTGTTCTGGATTATCGGTTCAGCCAGAATGGATCTCAGCGGTCCTCTTATGAAAGTTGTTGAGCAGATTTCCCTTGTTGAACATTTTCAGGATTTTACCAAGGGCGTAATCGATACGCACCATATTATTTACCTTGTTTGCTTTATACTGTTTTTTGTCTTTTTAACCATTCAGGTTATGGAAGTCAGAAAGTGGAAAGGTTAAGAGGAGGAGGATTGTAATATGAAAAAGTTACTGATGTACGGAACAAATACACTTATTTCGATTCTGCTCGTGCTTGGCATTTTTATTCTTATTATCGCTTTTTCCGCTGACAACCATAAACGTTATGATTTAACGGAAGAAAAAAGGTTCACCCTTGATGATAAAAGCATAAAGATAGCTAAAAGCCTCGGCCAGGATTTGAATATCACTGTTTTCTACAACAAAGGCAGCGGATTTAAGGAAAAAGCAGAAATGCTGCTGAAACAGTATGAAATACAGTCTAAAAAAATCGTAGTAAAATACTATGATTCAAATACTCATATTGTTCAGGCCCGTGAGATGGGTCTGACTGATCCTGATACCATCGTTCTGAAATCAGGACTCAGAAAAGAGCTTCTTACCAGCACCGATGAAGAAACTTTTTCCAACGCCATTCTTAAAGTGACTCAGGCAGGACAGGCAACCATAGGCTTTGTTCTTGGACATGGCGAGAAGAAAACCGAAGGTAACGAAGCTGATTCATACAGTGCAGTAGTTGAATCAATGAAGAAAGAAAACTACAAAATTGTACCAATCAATCTTTCCGGAGAAAATGCAATACCTTCGGAAACTAATCTTATTGTGATTGCGGGACCTAAAGTTCCCTTTGCTGAGAGTGAAATTCAGAAGCTGAAAAAGTTCGTTGAAGGCGGAGGAGCGCTTATGGTTATGCTTGAGCCTTCAAAAACAGAAGACGATGAAAAGCTGCTAAAATTCCTCTCCGAATACGGAATCGAAATGCCCAATAAAGTTATCATCGATACTCTTGGCCTTCAGTTTCTCGGAAATCCCTTTGTTGTTCTCGGAGCAATGGGGCTTTATGGAAACAGCCCGATTGTTAAGGATTTTAACCTCAACAGCAGTTTTCTTCTGACCAGGCCTGTTGAACCTTCGAAAACACAGCCTGACGGAGTTAAGTGGGAGCCTCTTCTTAAAACTATGCCTGCTCCCAAGAGTTATGCAAGGTCGTTGAGCGAGTTTCAAAAGGAAGTCAGTGAAAAAGATGTGGTTTACAAACAGGGCAGCGATACTCCCGGACCATTTAATGTAGGCGCTGTGGCAACAATTCCTGTGAAAACACAGCCTGAGGCAACACCTGCAGCAGGAGGCGAAAAGAAAAGCAAAGACGCAAGAATGGTGGTTTTCGGAAATGTAAACTTTGCCACCAACGCCTATGTAGCTACACAGGGCAACAGAAACCTCTTTTTGAACTGTATATCATGGCTTGCCCAGAATGATAATCTGATTTCGATCAGAAAAGCAGACACCAAATTTTCTCCTCTCACTCTTGATGAGAAGCAGAAGGGAATAATTTTCCAGACTTGTGTTCTGCTTATGCCTTTAATGATAATCCTTGCCGGAGTATTTATGCTTTGGCGTAAGAGATGAGGTGAGACGGGATGAGTTTTAAAAGAACTATTGTTATTGCTCTTCTGTTTCTGGTTGTCGGAGGCTTGTATTATCATTTTCAGATTTTGGAAAAGCCGAAGAAAGAGGAAGCAAAGCTTAAAGAGACAGCTCTTTTTACCCTGAAGCCGGAAAATGTAACAAAACTGGATATTAAAAGATATCCGGAAGAGTTTGTTTTTGAGAAAAAGGGCGATGAATGGATGATGACTGCTCCCGCTGAATATAAAGCTGATCCTGCGGTTATTAACAATATTGTGCAGATGTATACCGATCTCCACAAGATTGAGACCGTTGAGGAGAAAATTTCCGATGCGAAGCAGTTTGGTCTTGAAATTCCCAAATTTGAGATTACCCTCTCTGACGGAAAAACAACAGAGACTGTTCAGCTTGGTGCAGAATCCGTAGGGGGCAAAAGTCTGTTTGCAAAAATGGAGAAACTGCCTGCAGTTTTTACGGTTGATTCCGGGGTCAGTTTTAATCTGAAAGGTAAGATTTCATCATTCAGAGACAAGACATTATTCCCCGCCAAACCGGAAAATATCGAAAAGGTCGTTGTGCATTCAGGTGGAGCCACTTATCTGTTCGAACAAAAAGACGGCAAGTGGAATCTGTCACAGCCGCCGGTGCCAAGAGCAGACAGTGATGCCGTAACTTCTTATATTATGACGCTTCTTCAGATAAAAGCTCTGGATTTTCAGGAAGATAATGCGGAAAACCGTAAGAAATCAGGTCTGGAAAAAACAGATGATTATCTTGAAGTGTATGAAAAAGGCAAAACTCAGCCTGTTGTTCTGAAATATGCCATTCCGGATCAAAAGGGCGGTTCTGTTTACGGATATATTGAAAATTCAGGGGAATTGCTGACAATAAACCCTGCTGTCAAAGATATTCTTGCGGTAAGCAGGGATAAGCTGATTAAGCTTTCTCTGTTTGATTTTGAAGTGGATAAGCTCGGAGAAGTTTCATTTAAGTGGGGCAACAACTCCTGCACGCTGAAAAAGTCATCATCGCAGAATACTGACAACAATGTGAAACAGGCTGCATGGAATATGGTTTCTCCTGAACAAAAAGGACTGGAGAATGAAGTCTCTTTCGGCCTGATAGCAGTAATCAGGAATCTGTATGTAAGAGATTCATTCTTCCTCGAAGATAAGCCTGCAAAATTCGGTCTTGATAAGCCTGAGCTTGTTGTAACAGGCAAGAGGGAAGATGGTAAGGATATGTTCACTCTTACCGTCGGAGGTCTGGCAGCGGATCCCAATTTCTACTATGTGAGAGCCAATGATGAAAGCACTGTGGAAATTGTACAGAAAGAAGCCATTGTAAACCTTCTGAAAGATTTGAATAAATTGATCGGAAAGGAAAAACCTGCTCAGGATGGAAAGACTGTAAAATGAAAAATTACAGTGAACAGTCAGAAAAGCGGAATTTGCCCTCTAATAAGGGCAAGTTTCGCTTTATTATGGAAGAGAGCAAGCCGGATATCAGTTCAGGCGGAGATATACCGGCAAAGTTCTTTCAGGGAAAACAACCTGCTGCAAAAGTTGTAAAGGCAGAAAAATCAGCTATTCCTGAAACTGTTTCTCCGGTGGAAATAATAGACAGAACTGAATGCCGGAAAGCTTTTATAAATGAAATTCTGCCTGAGATTTTTCATGATGTTCGCTCACCGATGATTTCGTGGCTTAGCCTTTTTGAGCTGATGGAGCTTGACGAATCAGTGAAGCGGAATATTGCGGAGTTTACAGGGGATATTGGTTCTGAAATTAAGGTTGTACTTCGAAGGATAGATCATCTTGAGACTCTGTTTTCAACGGTTCTCAAAACAGATAAGTTGACAACAGGCCTGAAGATGACTCTTGCTGAGATTGTGGACAGAGTCAAAGATGTTCTTGATATGAAAATCAAACGGAAAAAACTCAATGTAGCTGTTGAAATTGATGCCTTTTCGGATGAAGCTGCCAACAGGATACATCCTTCCGAATTTTTCCTTTTTATATTCGAACTGTTCTACAGGCTTGTGGAAATTTCTCCCAATAAAGACACCATGGTTTTGAAAATGATAGATAATGAGCTGGTTTTTAGTATCGGCTCGTGTACGGAATGGGAAGAAAAAGATACTGTAAATGAGCCTGCATTTTTGCCTGCGGGAGTGAAATTTAAAAAACTGCCGTATAAGGGGTTTGCGGTTAGTTTTTAAACTTATTTGTGGAAAAATTACATGAATGAAAAAACAGGATTAAACTTTTTAAAAAGCTTCAATCCTGTTTTTTCGTTTTTTCATCAGCGCTATTTTTCCAGAATATCCACTTTTTCCGGTTCAATCATTAATCCCGCAGGGGAGGGCTTTGATAAACCGGTAATTCTTTTGTTAACACCCATAGCTGATTCAGGATTCCAAAGCCAGACATAGGGAGCGTCGGCGGATATTTTCTTCTGAACTTCGTAATAGATCTTTTTTCTGGCATTTATATCATAAGTGGTTCTGCCCTGTTCGAGAAGACTGTCAACTTCCTTGTTTTTGTATGACATAAAGTTCATACCGTCGGAACCGCACTGTGAAGAATGCCATTCGGTAAAGATGTCGGGGTCGAAGGGTTCAACCCAGTCAAAGACTACTGCTTCAAACTTTTCAGGATAAAGTGAATTGATGAGTGCTCCGAAATCAAGAGTCTGGAGTTTTACTTCAATACCGACGGTTTTAAGATAACTCTGCATTTGAATACAGGCTCCTTCTGAAGATTGAGAGCCATTTTTATAGATGATTTTGAAAGACAGTCTTTTGCCGTTTTTTACCCTTATCCCGTCAGTCCCTTTCTGCCACCCTGCTTTTTCAAGGATTTGTGCCGCAAGCTCGGGGTTGTATTCGTATTTTGCGGAATCGGGAGTATATGCCCAGGATGCTGCGGGAATGGGACCGTTTATCGGCGATGCAAAGTTATGCATTACCGATTTGACAAGGGATTGTTTATCTATGGCATGGTTTATTGCCTTGCGCACTTCGTTATCCTGAAACAGCGGGTTTGTGAGATCGAAAGCAAGATAGAAATATATGAAATCTTTCCATTTCAGAATCTGAACATCAGGGGAGGCATTATCCATTTTGCTGATTATAAACATATCTTCAGCACTGAGGGCAGCCATATCGATCTGTCCTGACATCAGGGCGATTCTGGCACCTTCGCCTGAAGGTATGATTCTCAGTTCGATTCTGTTAATACGGGGTTTCCCTTTAAAATAATCAGGATTTGCTCTAAGGACAATTCTTTCTGAAGTTTTCCATTCTGAAAAGCGAAAAGGTCCTGTGCCCACGGGATTGCGGTTGAATTCCGCCAGATTGATATTCTGGTCTTCAAGACAATGGGCGGGAGCAATGGGAGAAAGAGTCAGATTATTAAGAAAAGGTGCAAAGGGGGAAGGAAGAGTAGCTTTCACAGTGTATGCATCCACTGCTTCGAATTTGATTTTTTCACTGCCCACTTTGAACAATCCGGCGTTAAATGTATTGGTGTTGGGATCAAGCAATTTGCCGAATGTAAAGACTACATCCCCAGAGGTGAATTCTTTTCCATCATGCCATTTTACGCCTTTTCTCAGGTGGAAGACTATTGTTTTTCCGTTGTCCAGAAAATCCCAGGATTCTGCAAGATCCGGTGTGATTTCCAGATTTTCATTGTATTTTACCAATGTATTAAAAATATACCCATTTGCCATCATTGACGGAGCATCTGAGGCAAGTATGGGATTAAGGCTTACCGGATCAGAACGCAGGGCGATTCGTATCACTTTTCCGTTGTTGGCGGTGGATTTGCCGCAGCCTGTTAAAAAGCAGAAAAAGCATAGGAAAAACAGAATTGCGGAAAATAAAAAAAATCCGGCAAACCCGGAATAATTCCTCAAAGATTTCATTGACAGATTCATCTCCCGATTTACTAATAAAAAACAATAAAGTTTATTAAAGGGTTTTCCACTTTGGGGTTGAATTCCTCTTAGTAAGGTTAATTTCGTTTGCAGCAATATTAATGCACGATATTATCTAAATATTCAGCAAAAGAAGCAGGAGACCGGATGTATATGGAACGGGAAGTCCTGATAATAGAGAACCAGAGATTTATAGACAAGCTTTTCAAATACCGCGGCGTAGCTAATTAAGACTTTAGCGGATAGATATTTCAGTAAAATCAATCCTGTTTGAATCGGGAGTTTTTCAAGCATCTCCTGAGGTTTTTTCATGACGACTTTCTTCCCTTTTGATGATAAAAAAGAAACTGAAGGTTCAAAAAACTGCTATCACAGTTGTTTTTCCCTTCTTGAAACAGTATCAGCCTTAACTGGGCTTATGCTTGCTGTTGTTTCCCCTGAAAATGAGCCTATTGCCTGCTCTACCACCATAAACGAATTCTGCAATGAGATAAACCGAAACGGCAATTCAGAAACGCTGAGAAAAGAATGCATAAGTTTCCACGAACAACTTTTCAGACAGGCAATTTCAACAGGACAAGCTGAATTTGGCACTTGCCGCTACAACCTGAAATCTTTTGTACTTCCACTCAAGACAGGTAAAGAGATTCCTGAAGTATTTATAGCCGGGGGGCATTATTTTCCTGAAGTGTCGGATGTTTCTGTTTTATGTGAAACTTTGCCCGATGACCTGAAAGATAGTAAGGAAGAGATAAAAAATCTTTATAAAAAGAGTCCGACTGTTAATGACATTCAGATAGGGAAAGTAACGGAAAGACTTAACGCTATCGCTGATTTATACCATAACGAGAGAAAGCGCGAGAGCCAGGAAGCGAGGTTTACAAAAGTTGCAAGCTTTATTTCCGATGTAGCTTCACAACTTTCCGGCGAGATTAACCTGAAAGATCTTCTGTTTAGTATTAACGAAAAAGTATGTTCAACTTATGAAATGGATCAATGTTCGATAGCGTTGTGGGATGAAAAGAGACAGTTTGTTGAGATATATGCGTCAAACAGTATTTATGCAGATGAAATAATCGGAAGAGCTATTAAACCCGGAGACGGCGCCACGGGCATTGTGGCGGAAACAGGGGAGGCTTTTTATTCGTATGATGCAGAGAATGATTCAAGGCTGAACAGGGAAAAGATAAAAGAGTGGGGGATTAAATCCCTTCTTTCAGTGCCACTGCGTATAGGCAGCAGGGTTACAGGATGCATGCACCTTGTTTCAAACAAGGAACGACGAATGTTTCACAAGCAGGAAGTTGAGTTTGCCGAAGCGCTGGGAGCTGAAGTCGCTATCGTTATCGATGCAGCAAGGCTTTACAATCTCAGTCAGAAAAAAGCCCTTGATCTTGCAAAAAGCAGGGATGAGCTGAAATCCCACTTTATCAGACTCGGTGCAGCGCTTTCAAATACTTTTGATGTAAAGCAGCTTCTGAAGATTATCGCTGAAATATCATGTAGTTTTATTAATTCCGATGCAGGCAGTATTTATCTGATTGAAGATAAGAAGCTTGAAAAACAGGTTACTGTTACAAGGGCTTACGGCGGAGAAGCCGGCGCATACGATGAAAGTTCAGAGGAGCCAACCGGCAGCTTTATGGCGAGCTTCAATTCGTCCAATTCTATGGAGATTAATCTTTCTCCGCAAAGGATAAAGTCATATCTGGGCATTCCATTGTCACGACAAGGACAGGTTAAGGGACTGCTTAATATTTTCGATTTCAAGGAGAGGGAATATAAACCTGAACAGGTTGAGATGCTCAGCTTCTTTGCGGATCACGCCGCTCTTGCCATTGATAATGCAAAAATATTTGAACATGAACAGAAAAAAGCCCGTGAAGCTACGATTTTATATCATGCAGCCAAATCCATAGGCGAAAGCGTGGAACTGTCGGAAGTGCTGAGACACAGTGCCGACCAGCTTACAAAACTGGTTGGTGTGGATAGATGTCTTATTATGCTTCTTGACTCAAAAAAACTGGAGTTTTATGTTTCTGCTGATAAAGGCCTTAGTGATGAGCAGAAAGAGTTTTTCTCACTTTATAAAATTCCAATAGATGAAATTAACGAAGAACTCTGGCGGGAACTTGTTCAGGGAAAACCTATCCTGCTGTCCGGTTCTCCTATTAATTGCCCTGCTTTTGAGAAGTTTTTCAAAGTTTTTCCAACCAACTCATGTCTTCTTGCACCGCTGTTTACAAAAGAGCAGCTCAATGGGCTTATCTATCTTGATGATTCGAGGCTTGCGCATCTTTTTACCGAAGCACAGATAAGGCTTGTGATGACTATCGCCCTTCAGATTGCTTCAGCTATTCAGAGAGGTACTCTTGTAAACCAGCTTGAAGGTAATCTTGATCAACTCAAAGCTCTTCATCAGGTTTCAACTGCGGTTACCGGAACCCTGAGTCTGCCAAAAGTATTTGAACTTATTGTTGATAAGGCATCCCATCTGATTGAAGCTCCTGCAGCTTCAATCATAACACTTGAGGAAAAAGTTCACAGATATGAGATGAAATCAAGTATAGGACTCACCGGAGATCTTGCAGATCCGACATTTCATGAAGCAATATCAGCAATGACCGCAAAGCGGCGGCGTTATCTTACTTATTATGTATCCACCAGCGCAGAACCTGAAGAACCATTTATCGTTAAAACACTGGAATCAGCAGGTATGGGCGGGTATATTTCGGTTCCGCTTATTGCAAGAAAAAGAGTCGTCGGAGTTCTCAACTGTTTCTGTAAAGCACAGGATAAGTTTGACAGCCAGGAAATAAGGCTTCTCCGCAGTTTTGCAAATCAGGCGGCCATCGCTGTTGAAAATGCAAGTTTGTATAACATCATTAAAAATAAGGTGAGAGAGCTTGCCACAGTTTTTGAAGTCGGCAAATCAATCACTTCAACCCTTGAACTGGACAAGGTTCTTGAAGAAGTATGCTCGTCGATTGCATCGGTTATGGGAGCTGATGCGGTTTCGATTATGAATCTTGACGAGGAAAACCAGCAGCTTGAAATTGTTAAAACAATGGGGCTTGGCAAATATTACAAAGGCGAAATGATAAAAGTGGGAGCCGGTATTGCAGGTATTGCGGCAAAAACCGGAAGGCCCATGGTTCTCCACGATCAGGAAAGTCAGGCTTCTCCCTACAAATTCCCCCAGCAGGTGAAAAAAGACGGTCTCCGGACTATTTTGTCAGTCCCCCTTAAAGTTCGCAACCGCATTATGGGTCTGATTAACATATACAAGAGGGAATTATTCCATTTTTCCACCAACGAGATCAATCTTCTTTCCACTCTCGCCAACCAGGCTGCCGTTGCTATTGAAAACGCAAGACTTTATAATGAACAATATAAAATAGCCCAGATTATTCAGCGCAATCTAATGCCGCAAGTGGAGATGAACTTCGATGGTATTGATGTGGGAAGTGTTTATATCCCATCAGAAATTCTTTCAGGCGACTATTTTGAAATAATTCAGATGACAAAAACCAGATATGGTCTTGTAATATCAGATGTTTCCGGAAAAGGAACAGAAGCTGCAATTTACAACGCCAGAGCAAAATATATTCTGAGATCTTATGCCATGGCGGATTATTCTCCTTCGGAAATACTGACACTTATAAACCAGATGATGGAAGAGGAAACAGCGGCTGATAAATTCATCAGCCTGTTGTATATAGATCTTGATTTGGAAGCAGATGAAATCATTGTTTCCTCAGCAGGCCATGAACCCCTGATCCATTGGGATGATTCGGAAAAAGAAGCTTATACAATTAAAGAACCGAGCAATATGCCTATTGGTGTTTTCCCTGAAACTACATACGATGAAAAATTATACAGGGTTTCCAAAGGTGATATTCTTTTACTCTACACAGATGGTATTACTGAAGCCAGATCCCGTGAAGGTGAGTTCTTCGGCACTGACAGACTTCTTGATCTGGTTCGCAATAATTTCCATCTTGATGCTCAGGGTCTTGCAAGTAAAATCCACACTGCAGTTCAGAAATTTACAAGACGCAAGATTACAGATGATTTTTCCCTTCTCGTAGTTAAGATCTGATTGTGTTAACAAATTATATTGAAATTTTAATAAGTTGTTAACAAATTTAAGCAATAGTAAACAATTCTGTTAGCTTTCCGGTATTTTCTCAGGTTTTGGCAAAATGTTATAATAGTATTAATTTGTCTGAGGAAGGGGAAATATAAAGTGGATATTGGAAATATCGGTCTTAATGCTTTACCTACTTTTGTTGATAAAGCTACCCAGTTAGCAAACCAATCGGGTGGCGGAAACAAAGGGAAAAATACACAGGAGAAAAATGCTGAATCACAACAGGGTGATATGAAAGGCAATGTTCAGGATGTTGGCGGACAGAGCAACCAGATTAAAAATCTCGGAACACAGGCCGGTACCCTCGAACAGCAGCTTGCCAGCATGGGCGGCAAGGGTGGAGGCGGTAATGCCGCACCGGCTGCCAATATGGGAAAAACTCTTTTTCAGAAAATGAATACTCAGGGCAAGATGAACCAGCTTCAGCCCAGATCTGATGATTCCAGCGGAACTCCTCAGGTTGCCGCAAGGGATCATGGCAGTATGAACGATGCAAGGGATGTCAATGATGCCCTCAGAGGGCATATGGACAACGCAGGCAGACTCAACAGCGCCGGCGAATTAAATAAACAGAATATCGGCAAACAAACCACAGAAAATGCCACAAACAAGCAGGGCATGACAGATCAGTTGAAACAAGCCGCTGCTCATACCATGCAGCAGGCTTTCCATCAGCAGAAACAGCAGACACATACCACATTGGGCAAGGTTTTTCAGGGCATTTCGCAGAGTTTCGATGCTATGGCAAAAGCTCAGAATATGCTTTCTCAGACCGAAAAAGCTGTTGCAAATGCTTTAAGATGTATTCCTTATGTGGGACCGGCTCTTGCTGCACCTCATGATGCCTTATCTGCCCAGGAAGCAGCTATGTCCCAGCAATCACAGGCTCAATCCAAACAGTATCAGACCAAGCAGAAAGAACAGGAAACTGAAGCCAAAAAAGAAGATGGACTGAAAAAACAGGAGCAGACGAAGGCTAAGGAATGCACAAATAAAGCCAAAGAATTTGAAAAAATGCTCAAAGAAGGCGAAAAGAAGCTGAACGAGCTTAACAAGGAAAAGGAAAATATCGACAGGGGAAAGGAAACCAATTCCCAGAATATCGGCGATGCCCACAAGAGGCTTGAAGAACTGAATGCCCAGGCTAATGCACAGGGACAGGGCGGTCAGGGGGGAGCAGGACAAGCTGGACAGGCAGGTAAGGAAGACCAGCAGAATAAAGCTCAGGAAGCCAAAAAACAGGGCAATGCTGCACAACAGAAACAGGCAGAAGGTCAGAATCAGGGAGCACAGCAGGTTAGTCAGGGTGATGGCGGAGCCGGTGGCGGAGATGTTCCGCAGATGCCTGCAATGCCTCAGATGCAGACTCCTGCAGCACCAACACCTCAGATGGCTGTCGGCGGTGGTGGCGGAGAAGGTAAAGGAGCCGCTGCTCCTGCACCCGGTCAGGGCGGTGGAGGTCATGATGCGGCGCAGCCTGTTCAGCAGGCGAGAATGCCGGAAATGGCAGCAAACACAGGAAATATACAGAAGCCTCAGGTTGAGGAGAAAAATACCGGAAAGGTGTCTGAAGCCGGTAATGTTCAGCAGGGAAAAACCGAAGAGCACAAGCAGGCAAATGCAGGCAATATAGTGTCTGAAGCTCCGAAGCAGCAGGGAGCGGGAGAACAGCATTCTCAGGAAGGTAAAGTTCAGGCTGTCGAAGGCAAAAATCAGGAAACCGGTGGTCAGGCCGGAGCAAAAGATGTCAAGGCAGCAGAACCCAAACAGGAAGCAAAACCTGCCGGAGATGCCGGAAAACCTGAAGCCGGAAAAGAAAATGTAAAAGGTGCCGAAAAGCAGGATGCGGCAAAGGCTGATGACAAAAAGGATGTAAAAGCAGCAGATGCTGATAAGGATAAAAAAGAAGTAAAAGCCGGCGAAGCTGACAAGGAAAAGAAAGATGTGAAAGCGGCCGACGGCAATAAGGATAAAAAAGACGCAAAAACCGGTGAGGCTGACAAGGATAAGGACAAGAAAGATGCCAAAACCGGGGAAGCCGGTAAGGATAAAGACGGAAAAGCTGCCGAGAACAAGGACAAGAAGGACAAAGACAAGGTAAAAGAGGCAGACAAGGATAAAAAGGCCCAGGAAAAGGATAAAGCTCAGGAAAAAGACAAGGCTAAGGAAAAGGAAGAGGCTAAAAAGAAGGAAGAAGCCAAGAAGAAGGAAAAAGCCAAAAAACAACAAAAAGCTAAGAAAAAGCAGCAGGCAAAGAAGAATAAGAATGCCAATAAAAATCAGGGAGCCGGTGCCGGTGATGCCGACGGTGGCGGCGGCGGAGGTTCTGCAGGAGATGAACTTGAGCAGAAACTTGCTTCTCTTTCCAACGAATTACTGAGCGGCCAGGGGCTTCTTGCATCCAGAACCGGAGACGAAGTAGCAAAGAAAGCTATGGATGACGGTTCTCAGGCTATTGACCAGATGGGTGGTCAGGGCAAAAAGCAGGGAGGAATGGAAGGCGGCGGAAAAGCCGGTGCTATGGGATCCCAGCAGGGAGGAAGAGGCGGACAGGCCGGGGCAGGCGGTCAGATGAACGCGGCAGGCAATATGGCAAATGCTGCTGCAGGAAAAACTAATATGCCGGCACAGACTATGAATGCCGGAAACGCTGGCGGCGCTGCAAGAACAACTGGTAATGCCGGAGCTGTTTCCACTCCTTCAGGCAATACAGGCGGCGGTTCCACGGGAAACACCGGAAGCGCAGGAGGAGCCGGCGGAGCAGGTAGATCAGGTTCCACAGGCGGCGGCGGTGGTATGTCCGGAGGAGGAGCCTCAGGAATGAGCGGCAGCGGCGGAAGTTCGGGAATGTCTTCTTCCGGTGGCGCAAGGAGTTCAGGCGGCGGCAAAAGCTCCGGTGGCGGAGGCGGCGGAAGCATAGGTTCAGGCGGAGGTTCTCTCGGAGATAATCCTGATGAACTGAAAGCTCAGGCCGATCAGAACAGAAACACCAATCGTCTTCTCAGAATGACACATGCCGCTGCAACCAGCAGACACCTGCATGTAAGCAAAGGAGTAAGCGAATCCGTTAAGGCAGCCTTCGAAGGCTCCAGCTATAAACCTTCGGAAGAACTGAAAATAGCCGATTCCGGAGGAAGCGGCGGAGGTGGCGGAGCAGCCGGCGGCGGAGCTGTTGGCGAAGGTTCCGGCGAAGGCAAACAGGCTGGTAAAGATCAAGCCAAAAAACAGGATAACAAGAATCAGAAGAATGCCCAGCAGGGAGGCATGCAGGGAGCCAATAACAATAATGATCAACAGGGAGCCGGAATCGGCGGAAACAATCAGCAAGCCGGAGGATTAGGCAGTCAGAATGACCAATCCGGTATGGGCGGTTTAGGTGATAGTTCAGATTTCGGTGACGGTTCGGATATAGGTGATACTTCATTAGCCGGTGATTTTGACAGCACTTCCAAAGATGACTTTGCACCGAGCGCAGCTCTGGAATCTTAGGAAGAGGTACGCCTCTTCCGGGCAGAGTTTCTTTGGAAAAAAGAAATATATTGTTCAGGATGAGGTGTAAAAGGTGATTTGTCCATATTGCAGCAAAAGCAATCCCGATGAATCTCAGGTGTGCGGTTTCTGCCACCAGAGAATGATAGACAGGGTCAATTTTAACAGTTGCCTCGACAAACTTACCGAATTAGGAAACAGACTGATCCGCAGGGATCTTCCTGCGGATCCTTTTATTCTTAAAAGAGAATTCGCCCAGATAGAAGAAGAAGCTCAAAAGCTGATGGATGAAGCTGTATCGGTTATTGAAGGCAATATTACCGATATTTCGAGAATGAAGGAAGAAGCTTCGAAAGATCTTGGGGAGCTTAATCTTCAGAGTTTTAACAAACTTCTGGAAGGTTTCGATAAAGCTCAGAAGGATATTACCGGTGCACTAAATTCCATACGAAAGAACTTTGTTGAAGCTGAAGGCGATGAAGGGATCACGAAGGGGTTTGTGGATTATTCATCGGCAATGGCTGATATTACAACCGGTTTTGCAAATATCTCCCTGCTGACTGCAACAAGCGGCGATTTGGAAGCAATGACAAAGCCTCCCTTTGATCCTGAAAATTATCCGGAAGAATTCTTTACTGCATGGACGGATATTCAGCTTGCACTGAAGGCTATGGATGCATTTACAAGAGCTGACGATCCAAGGCTTATAGAATTTGCTATAGTTAAATCGGAAAAAACCATTGAAGCCCTTAAATCAGTTCTGGAAGCTTATGAAGAAGCTGAAGAGGACGAGTATGACGAAGAAGAATACGAAGCCGAAACCGGGGATGATGAAGAGGAAGAGTATGAAGCAGATGAACCGGCTTTAGCTTCCGTAGCAGAGCATGATCCAACATTTGACAAAGATTTCAGGGAAATATTCGAAGATAAGGACTGGCACAACATTATAGCAGAGTATTACGGAGCTGAAGACGAGGAAAAATAGGTGCCCAGCAGTTTTGTTCAAAATATCTCTTTATTTAATAAATATGAAAAACCGGCTTTTTCAGAAGCCGGTTTTTTAGCGCTTTAATAAAATGTAAAACAATCAGGTTGAAGAACTGGTTTCAGTCTTTACTACCCGAGAAAAATTTCTTCAGGTTTATTTCTGTCCAGTTGCAATACTCTCTCGCTTTCAGATAAATTTTCAGACTGCCCGGTTCCGCCACATACTGGTAGATACTCTTATCTTCAGGTGTGGGGCCTCCCTGGGAAACACTGGTATCAAGAATTGACATCATAACTTTGGCATCAATCGAACCTTTGTTCTTGTTGACTAAAGTTTCCATATTGCAATATCTTGTTTTTGAGTTGTCGATGTAGTTGGGAATGTTGGGATCTATCGGTTTCCAGTCAGGCGAAACAAAATGATTTATTCCTATGAGAAGGCCGTCTGCCGGCTTTCTTCTTTTTACCTCATCGGTGGTCATCTCATAACAATAAGCACCTGAGGGGCTTGCGGTATTGTATATCAAAGGATAGTGAATCCTTGCAGTTTTCAGGTAAATATCGAGAGTTTCAAGATCTTTGCAATCCATCATCGCCATTAGATCTTTTATCATAAATGGGATTCTTTCACCGAATAAACGGTGAGGATCGCCGCTGTTGCTTCCATCGTTATTTTCTACAATCAGACCGTATTTATTAAACACCTGTATGGAAGAAATCTGTCCCGGATATGTGATGACTGCTGTGGGAATGCTTCCGTCATCAGGATTGTAAACAACTACGGTCA
>JAJTBE010000075.1 GCA_021287065.1 Bacillota bacterium | reverse complement strand
TCGCTTTTTTAAAAAAGCGTGGTTCCCTACCCCATGCAACAAACATATTCCACCAACAAAACATATTTCATCAATCTTCAAACAAATTCCTGTGCATTTTTGATTCCAACGAAACAGCACAAAGGGAAACAGTCACCATTCAGCCAAATATTAAAAATCTTTTTTGTAAAAGCCAGATTTCAAATTTATCCGACAAGGTAATGTTTTCATGTCCAATTTCAGATACATTCCGGACGAAGACGGAATCAACGGGGTTATTGAAGAGCTTGATGATGAGTTTGATGAAGAAAGATGGTATTGCATACCTTATGGACCCTGTACAATTGCCGGAAATATCCTGACAATCCTCAGGATGGCAAAGTTTTATTTTGTTGATGGTTTTGTTTCATGGGATTGCGGACGGCGTGAAAAATGTAAAACAGAAAAAAGAGACTGCTGGCTTTCCGGAGGCTCCGACACACCATTTGATAATGACGAGATGAGAGAATATATGCTCAAAAATGCTGAAGTTATGAAGCATGGAGAAAGAGATTTCAGTGATTTGATGTATGAGTATATGATCGAAAACCCTGTTAACGAAAAAAACGCAATCTCGGCAATGCAGGAGTTGACCGGAAAGAAATACAACACCAAAGAGGAATGGATAGCGTGGAAACGAGGGGTTCTGAGGAAACATAAAAAATAGAGTGAATCGGAAGTTAATTTTTTATCATACATTGGCATTACGCCGGAAAGCCTGAATAAAAATACGACTTTACACATTCCGGTTTTTACATATTTAACTTCAGCATTTTTTCATCAGATTCACATATCTGTTTAAACATGCAGGAAAGTTGTCAACTTCCGGCCAATTACTTCAGTGATAAGTTCAATTTCCATACATCCTGAACAGTCAGCAGGATTTTTGATGCAGTAATTTTCGATGTTTTTTCACAGCAAAAGCAATATCCCCCCTCACTATCAGCTCAAGCATTTTTTGAATTTCGTCAATCCTGTTGCTCGTTCATACAAAAACCTTCATCACATCAGACACAACTGAGTAAATAACAGAAATAACCTTGCCGCTGGGAAAGATTTCAGGTTGTGTTTTCAAACTGATTTTTCCATGATGACATGAAAACATTTGGTAATATCGAATAACTCTTTTTCAAAAAGGAGTTATCTGATACTTTTTGTTTTTTTCATAACAGGGGAAAATCCACAAACAGGAATGGAGGTCAGAATAATGGTAAAATCCGGAACTAAGGCAATCCTGAAAAATCTGGCAATTATGGTGGTTTTCTTTCTTCTTTTCATCGCTGGATGCAACTCGGCTGATTCATCTTCCGACAATTCTTTTGAAGCGGCTGGAAGGGCGATGAATGCAAAGGAAGGAACCAATATAGCCGGAGCAACGGTAAAAATCGGACAAAAAACAGCGACAACGGATTCATACGGCCTTTTCCAGATAGGCGAATTAACTCCGGGAGCTTATGACATTAGCATTTCATGCTCTGGTTTCAAAAATTACTCCGGAAATGTTGAAATCACAAAGAACACTGATCTGGGAGATCTTTTTCTCTATCCTGCGGGATACACCGGAACTGTGCAGGGGAAGGTGACAGATGGCTCAGGCGCCCCTGTTTCCGGAGCATCCGTCATATTGGGTGATGTTACGGAAAAAACCGATACACAGGGCGGTTATTCTTTCGAAGATGTTGATCCTGTGTTCGACAGTTTAACTGTTTCAAAGGACGGATATAATGACGGCGGAGCATGTTTCACAGTTGTTTCCGGCGGTAATGTCACAATTAATCCGGTTATCTGCCAGCAGGGACAGACCGGTTCTGTTGAAGGCACTATCACCAATGCCGCTGACGGAACTCCCCTGAAGAATGCACAGGTTGCTATCGGCAACGCTTCAACACTCACCAATGCCACAGGGCAATTCAGTCTGGCAAAGATTCCCTCCGGAACACAAATTATCCGCATCACAAGGCTCTCATTTCAAGATAAGGAAGAGAATATCATCATATCTTCCGGCTCAGCGGCAACTTTTAATACAGCGCTTTCAGCTGAAAAAACAGTATTCAGAAAGACTCCATACCTGCTTCTGGACGGAACCAGCAAATCAATGACGGTGCGCTGGCAAACCCTTCATCAGCCTGAAAAAGCAACCATAGAATGGGGAGAAACTTCATCTTATGGAAACGGACCGGTAACAGTGGAAGAAAACAGCAGTAAAAAGAACGAGCATTTATTCTCGCACAAGATTAAGGAGCTGAAAGAAGCAACGCATTATTACTATCGCGTTACCGTAGATTCGGATTCGAAAACCGGCGAATTTGTTACTCCACCCGGCAAGGATGCAAAATCAGCCACTATATACTTTTACGGTGACAGCAGATCTGATCCCCAGGAACATCAGAAAGTCGTAAAAGCAATGCTGAATGATATGTCTCAGGAATCCTTCGAAAAGCGCCACACACTTGTATATCATGGCGGTGACATGGTTATGATGGGTTTAAATGAACCATACTGGGACGAGCAGTTTTTCAGTGAATCAATCCCGGAGGTTCCAGAAATGCTGTCTAAAGTTCCCCTGTCGGGTGTTATCGGCAATCACGAATGCTACAAAACCACTCCCGGAACTCCTCAGGTTTTCGATCAGCCTCAGGGCGGCAAGCTTCTGAGAAAATACTGGCCCTATGAGTATTATCAAAGGGATGACAGGTTCTATAATGCCCTTGAATATGGCCCCATCCTCATCATAACTCTGGACACATGGAAATTCCCGGATTATACTCCCAACACCGATCAGTATAAATTCCTCGAAACCAGACTCTCCAGCTCAACAAAAAAATGGAAGATGATCTGCCTGCACACTCCAATATATTCCGGCACAAAGGTGGATAAAGATATGATAGCCAATCTGGTTCCACTGTTCAAAAAATATGGAGTAAAGATTGTGATGCAGAGCCACAAACATTACTATTCACGCTGCGAAAAAGACGGAATCCAGTTTTTAACCGCCGGCGGCGGAGGGGCTCCACTGGGTAAAACCTCACCTATAGATCCCACAGCAGAACCATTCTTAAAGACGCTGAAAGGTGTTTACAACTTTGTCAGGCTCGATTTTCAGGAAAACGAAGCAAAAGTAACGGTTATCGAGCCGGGGAAAGGCACCATAGAGGAAATAACCATCAAATAAACCGACACAGGATAAACTATTCCGGTTTAGGACTGCAAAATTATCAAGCAGGCAATACAACTAAGTATCAAGCCTGCTTTTTGTTTACAAAAATCATCTTCTCTTCACCCAATGCCACTGAATTAGAAAAATTCACTCAAATTCCCGACCAAATGCTCTTGTTTTTCAAGGAGGGAGGTTCGGAGGAGACCTCGCTTTTCCAAAAAAGCGTGGTCTCCTCTGAGGGTCCCCAAACCCAGCGTCGGTCCAAATCCCAATGCCACTGAATTAGGAGGATTGACTCAAATCCCCCAGTCCAATACTATTGTTTTTCAAGGGAGGAGGTTCGGAGGAGACCTCGCTTTTCCAAAAAAGCGTGGTCTCCTCTGAGGGTTCCCACCCCCCCGTCGGTCCCCAATTTAAAAGTTTTGGGAAGGAGGTCCGGAGGAAACTTTTTCCAAAAAAGTTTTCTCTGGGAGCTGGGCATGCGGTTACGATTCTCGTGAGTGACCAGATAAATCCATGTCTTAGTTCATGGGCATTGCCCCCAACCCCGCATCGGTCCAAATCCCCCCGGTCGGTCCTCAATTCCAGAAGTTTTGGGATGGCGGGTGCCTGCCCGCAGGATGGGCGCAAGGAAACTTTTTTCAAAAAGTTTCCTCCGGAAGCTGGGCAAACGGTTACGATTCTCGTGAGCGATCAGATGAATCCATGCCTTAATTCTTGGGCATCTTCCCCTCGCACTCTGATTAAAAACTGATTTCGGAAGAGTAAGCCGTCTGGTATATTGACACAGATAAAACAGGCTCTGCGGAAGAAAAGAATGATGAATTCAACAGTAGAATTTAAAAGAAAAATATTGTAAAATTTTTATAGAAACAACACTCTGATTTAAATTTTCATAAAATATCCACAGAAGTAATAAATTTCATAAGAGATTTTATTGACAATTACAAATAGTTAAAAGTATGAGGTAAGATGTTAAGCAACAGAACCAGATACATTTTTCTTGTATTAATTTTGTTCTCTTTATTTTTAGCTCTTGCAATCCCTGGAAGAAGGTCAATTCTAAAACAACATGAAAGGGTAAGGCTGGAAAATTGTTATTATCCATTGCTATATCAAATTTTTATATATAATTCTAAGTATAATACTTTTCCGGATTGCCTCGAGGATCTAACAAAAAAAAGGCTGATAAAGAGTTTACCTGATGGGGAACATATTGAAGATTTTAAATTGGATTATAAAAGGACAATAAATGGTTTTGCGCTGACTTGCAGTGGCAAATATATGAAATTTGAGCATGATAATTGTCTGAATGAGATGTATATAATGCTTGCAAAAAACAAGCAAATTACGGACAGTATCCAATATATCGTTATTCGTCCATATAATGAGAATGAATGGTATATATCGTTTCTGCTCAAGAATGGATTGAAAAAAGATTCAATAATTAATGAATGTGAAAAATACAAACTTGAGGTTAAAAAAAATACGGGTTTCACTATTCATTTCGAAATTCTATGACGATAGTTGAATACAAATTCCTAAAAGGCTGGAATGGATTGATATAGAAATCTCACAATTAGGTTTTCTCAGATGGATAGAATGGATAATTCCTCTATAAAAGAAGGCGCTAATATTGTTTTTAACTCCTATTTCGCATTAATCAAAATCCTTTTCAAATTCCGTTTTGAGGATTTTTTCGGAGAGGGGTTGTTTGTTTTTTTGCCTGTGAAATTTTCATAGATATTCTCTTGGGTGGGGAAATTGCAGGTTTTCCAGGACATAGGTCTGGAAAGGCGTCAGGTCTCCGGCGAGTATGAGTGTTTCGCCATTGGAAAAACTTATGTGGGCGT
>JAJTBE010000071.1 GCA_021287065.1 Bacillota bacterium | reverse complement strand
ATACTGTCGAAAATTATTATGTTTTAATAACTGTTCTACAAGTTTTAAAATGATTCCTTTGCCGAAGAGGTGTCTTATGTCAATTCCTCAAGCTGTTATCTGGGAAATAACGAGGCAGTGCAATTTTAACTGCAGGCATTGTCTTGTGGATGCATTTGTAAAGAAACCTGAAGATGAACTTACAACAGAACAGGCGAAAGCATTTATAAGAAATTTCGGTAAAATTGGCGGCAAATGTATATTTTTCTCAGGTGGAGAACCTCTTTTAAGGAAAGATCTGGAAGAGATTATTAAATACTCTGCTTCACTTGGATTTTCCGGTTTTTCGATTGCCTCAAACGGAACTCTTGTAACAAAGGAAAGAATTGAATCTCTGAGAGCTGCGGGAGTTACTCAGATACAATTCAGCCTTGATGGAGCAACTCCGCAGAAAAATGCTCTGCTTCGGGGCGGAACTACGGACAACTACCGAAAAATTATTGATGCGGTAAGGATTGCTGAACGGGGTGGAATGACGGTAACAATAGGTTCGTTTCTCTGCCCTGATAATATTGGGGATATTCCGCAGCTTATCGAAATATGTAAAAGGGAGAAAGTGGGGATGCTCAGATTTTCCGGCTTTATCCCTTTTGGCAGGGGGAGAAACAAGGAAGTTGTTGACTCCATGAAATTCAGCATAGAACAAATGTGCGATTTCTTCAGGTTTATAAAAAAGTATGATCCGGCAAAAACAGGAGTAGCGCTCGGATTCGATCATGCGTTCGGTCCTTTTCTTGAACAACATTGCTGCAATGCCGGCAACAGCATTTTTTATCTTTCTTCCAAAGGCGATGTTTATCCCTGTCCCTCGTTTTTAGATGAAAGCATTAAAGCTGGAAATATAAAGGATGCAACAGAATCTGAAATTTTTACGATTCTAAGTTCTGATATTATGAAGTCATGCCAGGTTTCAACAGAAGAACTTACAGGAAGATGCCGGGAATGCCCTGATGTGGAATGGTGCCGTGGCGGCTGCAGAGGCGTAGCTTTTGCCTATAACGGAAATATGAATTCTTCTTTTTCCAACTGCCTGAGAGATTTCAGAAAACAGCTCGGTGAAATTGCCCCGGACATTCTCCCTGACGAAACAGCCATTTCCTTATCATCATCGAAACTTTACGGCAGTGATGCTCCATCATTGAAGAAAAAACACAAAGCAGGCAGCTTATTCGATGTGAAGCTTTTAAAGAATGAACAGCCCGTTTATCAGATCTATCAGGAAAATTCTCCGCCCTACCCTGTTTACAATCCTCTGGCTGCACTCGAAATGTATTATTCCGCCCATTCGGAAATGATGAAAAATCAACTCGATGAACATACTCTGAATTATCTGTTGTGGGAATCCACTCTCAACTGTAATTTTAACTGCAGGCACTGCTCCTCTCCAAAGGAAAGATGGAATTCCGGCGCAGAAATGACCACAGAACAGGTAAAAACCGTTTTTTCAAAATTTGCAGATGAATTTGATGTAAAACAGTTTCAGGCTTTAGGTATTACAGGCGGAGAGCCGGCTTTAAGGAAAGATTTGCCCGAAATTGCCTCATTTCTTACACGATTGGGTTTTAAAACTGCAATCGATACAAATGGATTTATTACAGGAAGAAATCCGGATTTGATATCAAAACTTGAGCAATCGGGCATAGAAAATATCTGTATTTCATTAGACGGATTAAAAAAACAATTTCAGGACTTCAGAGGTGTGGACGGCTTTAATGAAGCTGTGAACACAATAAAAATAATAGTAAACAAGCACCCCCGGATTTTCGTCCAGACAATTACAATGGTTGCGCAGCACAATATCAATCAACTGGATGAGATATTCAAACTGCTGGAAAACCTCGGAGTCATATATGCCAGATTCGGAACCGTTATGTCAGTGGGCCGGGCGGAGGAACATGATGAGAATTTTCTGTCGTCGGAACAGCTTGTGAAACTTTTTGACTGGATTTCAGAAAAGCGAAGGGATTATCTGAACGGAAGAACCCGACTGATGATTGAATTCACTGATAATGGATGGTGCGGAAGACTATACAGCCATCCAGGGTATGAAGGAGCCGTAAGGCAGGGTTGTTTTATGTGCACTGCGGGAATTAATATGGGGATTATTACATATGATGGGAAATTCGGAGGTTGTCTTTCCATTGACCCGAAAATCAATATTCAGGGAGATTTATTGACTGAAAACCCCCGTGAAATATGGGAAAACCGTTTTGAAGTATTCAGAAACAAGGAAAATTTAAGAACAGGTGCATGCAGTGACTGCACCGAGTGGGATTTCTGCATGGGAGGCGGTATGCATGAAAGGGATGAAAACCTTGTAATGTCCGGCTGTACTTTTAACCGGATTAACAGGACACATTTGTGAAAAATCCTTCCAAAAATGCCATTTCGGTTGACATGAATACAAAAAAACTATACAATATCTTGGGTGTTTAGTGTACTCATATCCGGTATCTCAACCAGATTTACTGAAGATATAGAAAACATAATTTCATTTGAATGAAGGTGGTACACCAACAAATTCAAATTTAATAAGGAGGTGAGCTGGCGACAGATTTTCCTATGATACCAGTAATTACCGCTATATTAGGCTTAGCAGCAGGAGCTGTTATATGCTACTTTTATCTGAAAAACCTTGAAGCCAAGAAAATCGGCGAAGCAAGAGAAAGCGCCGAGAAGATAATTAAGGATGCAGAAAAAGAAGCAAGTGATATAAAACGGAACAACCTACTCGAAGCTAAGGAAGAAATTCTGAAGCTTAAAGCGGAACAGGAAAAGGAACGGGATGAACGCCGGGCGGAGCTCCAAAGATTCGAAAGAAGACTTGTGACCCGTGAGGAGAATCTCGATAAGAAAAGCGAAGGACTGGACCGCAGGGAAAAAGGTATAAAGCAGAAAGAAACTGAAGCCAAGAAAATCAAGGATCAGGCTCTCGATCTGCTAAATGTTCAGCAAAAGGAACTGGAGAGAATTGCCAGACTCACAGTTGACGAAGCCCGCACATTGATGTTTGAGAATCTCGACAGAGAATTGCAGCTGGAACTTGCTCTTCGTGTGAAACAGAATGAGGAAAGAATCAAAGAAGATTCTGACCGTACTGCAAAAATGGTCATAACAACAGCCATCCAGAAATGGGCGGCTGATCAGGTAGTTGAAAGCACTGTTTCTGTTGTTTCATTGCCCAATGATGAAATGAAAGGCAGAATCATCGGTCGTGAAGGTAGAAATATCCGTATGCTGGAAAGTTTAACCGGCATTGACTTGATTATAGATGACACACCGGAAGCTGTCATACTCTCAGGTTTTGACCCCATACGAAGGGAAATTGCCAGAGTGGCTCTGGAGAAGTTAATCATAGATGGCAGAATTCATCCCGCCCGTATTGAAGAAATGGTGGAAAAGGCACAGAAGGAAATCGAACAGAGGATCAGGGAAGAAGGCGAACAGGCAACTTATAAAGTAGGTATAACCGGAGTTCATCCGGAAATTATTAAGTTGATTGGAAAACTTCGTTTCAGAACAAGTTATGGACAGAATGTTCTTCAGCATTCTACAGAAGTAGCTTTCCTGGCAGGAGCTATAGCTTCCGAACTTGGATTGGATCCAATGATCGCAAAAAGAGCCGGCCTTTTACATGATATCGGAAAGGCACTGGATTCTGAAATCGAAGGTCCGCATGCTCTTATCGGAGCAAAGTTTGCGGCAAAATACAACGAATCAAAGGAAGTTGTTCATGCTATCGCTGCTCACCATGAAGATGAGGAGCAGAAGAGCATCGAATCAATCCTGATTCAGGCAGCAGATGCCATTTCAGCCGCCAGACCAGGAGCAAGAAGGGAAACCCTCGAGACCTACATCAAGAGGCTCGAAAAACTGGAGCAGGTAGCCAATTCTTTTGAAGGCGTGGAGAAATCCTTCGCCATACAGGCTGGCAGAGAAATCAGAATTATGGTCAGACCCGATCAGGTTGATGATCTGCAGGCTGCAAGAATGGCCCGTGATCTTGTTAAAAAGATCGAGGAAGAACTGGAATATCCCGGACAGATTAAAGTCACAGTCATCCGAGAAACCAGGACTGTTGAGTACGCAAAATAAATTATTCGGATCGGGTTGTCCAAAGAGAAAAAAAATTACTTTTTGGACAATTCCGATCCTTTCTGTTTTTAACCATAAAAATCAAAGTTATTAGACGTTTTTATGCATTTTTCAGGCAAGAAGGAATTAGGTGGTTTTCATCTAATTACATGTTCAGGGGGATCTACATGGAGACGTCCCAAAAAATCATGTAAGGGAAGTGGCAATTAATATGGAAATTTTGAAAGTCTCCTCTAAATCAAAGGCTACATCGGTTGCGGGAGCCCTCGCAGGAGTAATCAGAGAAAGAGGAACCGTTGAACTCCAGTCAATTGGAGCAGGCGCACTTAATCAGTCGGTCAAGGCAGTGGCCATTGCAAGGGGTATCTTAGCCCCCAGCGGTATCGATCTGGTATGCATTCCGGCATTCAAAGAGATTGACATCGAAGGGGTGGAACGGACTGCTATCAGGCTCATAGTGGAGCCACGTTACGGACGGATGTAAATTTCAGTTTTTTTCAAATTAAAAAAGGGCTTTTCTTTTCTTTAATGAAAGGAAATATGCCTTTTTTTTGTTAATAGTTTAATTATATATCCCAAAGGAGACAATTATGGACATTACAACTCAAGTGATGACTCCCTATGGTGTGGAGTCTGATGCAATAGTTATGGTGGTTTTCTCAGATGAGAAACCTTCCGGAGAACTGAAGACCCTGGATGAAAAACTCAACGGCTTAATTTCATCAATGATTGATTCAGGCGAAATCAGCGGCAAATTCCGCGAATTCACCATGATTCATACAGATAAGATCGCCTCTCCCAGAGTTCTTATTATGGGACTTGGCAAGAAAAAAGACTTTGATGTGGACAAAATCCGCTCAATGGCAGGAAGAGCTGCAAGAATCCTCAGAAGAATAAGCTGCAAACATATTGCTTACAGCAGCTTCACAGGACTCGGAATCGAATCCGGTATTTCATCACAGTGCATTACCGAAGGCGTAACCCTCGGCCTTTACCACTTCAAGAAATACAAAACCAGCTATGATAAAAAGGAAACACTGGAAAAGATCACCATCCTTGCCAAAAATGAAGATGAAGAAACATCAATCCTCAATGGCATCAACAAAGGACTGGTTCTTGCCGGTGCTACCAATATGGCAAGAGATCTCGTCAACGAACCTGCCAATGTTATGACACCCACCTATTTTGTTAAAAAAGCAGAAGAGCTTTCAGGCGAATTCAATATGGAGCTGGAAGTTCTCGATAACAAAGCTATGCTTGAAAAAGGAATGGGATCATTTATGTGCGTAGCTCAGGGTTCAGAAGAGCCTTCAGCTATGGTCATTCTCAAATATATGGGCGGCAAGGAAGACGGACCGGTTCTCGGACTCGTCGGCAAAGGCCTCACATTTGATTCAGGCGGACTCTGCATTAAACCCGCAGACAGCATGCACAGAATGTACGGCGACTGCTCAGGCGCCTGCGCAGTTCTCGGAACAATGACTGCTATCGCAAAACTGAAAATTCCCGTAAATGTAATCGCAGTTATGGGAATGACTGAAAACATGCCTTCAGGCAGAGCTTTCAGAACCGGCGACATCGTAAAGTCATATTCAGGCAAAACAATCGAAATTCTTAATACGGATGCAGAAGGCAGACTGGTTCTTGCAGATTGCCTGACCTACATCAAAGAACTCGGCGCTCAGTACATCGTTGACATAGCCACACTTACCGGCGGATGCGTTGTAGCGCTTGGTGTTACAGCATCAGGTATTATGGGCAACCATCAGGGATTCATTGAGATGGTTAAAGAAGCAGGAAGACAAGCTTCGGAAAATATGTGGCAGCTTCCTCTTTATGACGATTATCTCTCACAGATCCACTCGGATGTTGCAGATGTTGAAAATTCAGGTGGCAGAGATGCCAGCGCCTGCACAGCAGGTATGTTCCTGAAAATGTTTGTTCCTGACGAAACCCCCTGGGTTCACATCGACATTGCAGGAACAGCAATGATCGAAAGAGAAAGAACTCCTTACATGAAAAAACCTTATCTTCCCAAAGAAGGTGGTACAGGAGTTGGCGTCAGAACAATGTTCAATCTGGCAGAAACATTTGCCGAAAAGGGATTTATCGGCTAATTCCACTTTAAACGGATTTATCAGGGCGGAAAGATCTGTTCTTTCCGCTCTTTTTATTAAGGCAGGCTTTTAATGATTATAGATCTTCACACCCACACAAATGCTTCTGACGGAACTTTATCGCCGGAGCAGCTTATCCATAAGGCAGTCAACTGCGGAGTCAGGCTTCTTTCCATTACGGATCACGACTCCATAGCCGGCATAAAAAGAGCAACCGAGGCGGTAAAAAATTACAGGATCGATTTTATCCCCGGTGTTGAACTCAGTGCCGATTATGAACAGGATGAACTTCATATACTCGGATATTTTATAAATCCGGACAATCCTGAATTTTCAAATGCCCTTGAATCCCTGAGAGTTGAGAGAATGGAAAGGATCGACAAGATTCTTGCTAAACTTGAAGAATTCGGGGTAAATCCCGGCAGAGCCAATGTTGATAAGTTTGCAGAGGGTGAATCAATAGGAAGGCCTCATATAGCAAGAGCTATGCAGGAAGCTGGCTTTGTAGGGAGCGTTTATGATGCATTCCAGAAATATCTGAAAAAAGGATGCCCATGTTATGTGCCCAGAAGAAAGCTCACCCCCGCACAGACAGTTAAATTGATTTCAGACACCGGAGGAATCCCGGTAGCTGCCCACCCAGGCCTTATGAACAATTTTACCGGTGTTTTTAAGGAACTGATGGATGCAGGTCTCAAAGGCATAGAAGCTTTTCACCCCGAACATACGGTTCAGCAGATGGATTATTTTTTTCAGCTTGCAAAAGAGAACAATCTGATTGTAACAGCAGGCTCAGATTACCATGGACCTGTCCCTGGAAAAATATCTTCACTGGGAATGACAGGGTTAAGCAATGAAGTTATACAGGAAATTTACAACCTATATCATAAAATGAATAAGACTAACTAATCCGGAGATGATAAATCGTGAATGAAACCAGTGAAAAGCTTCTTCCGGTAAACATCAACTGTGATGCCGGTGATTTTGAAGCAACCATAGAAAGCCTGAAGGATATGGGGACGGAATTTGTTACAATTTCCGCAGAAAAAAGGGAAGATGAATCTATATTTCTCATCTATTTTTTCAGGGAGAATAAACGGCTGATTTCTGTTCGCTTACTTGTTACAGACAGAACGGTGCCGTCTCTTTATTCGACATTCGGAATGGCTGATTTTATCGAACGGGAAATTAACAGTCTTTTTGGCATAAAGTTTATCGGACATCCGAATCTTGAAAGAAAACCATCGAGGTGACGAGATGAAAAAATCTGTCTTTTTGTACCTGACAATTTTTATATTGCTTATCAGCGCCTTGCTGTTATCCTGTGCAGACTCAAATGCGCAGCAAGCTGGAGAAAGCCAGATTAAAAGGGCACAGATTTATATTCAGAACAATGACTTTGAAATGGCGGTAAAGATTCTCGAAGGGCTAACGGCAAATGGCGGCGGAGATATTGATGTTTTTTATCTTCTCGGGCTTTCTTACCGGGGTATGAAAAATTACCCTAAGGCTGAAGAAGCATTCAGAAATGTGATTACCAAGGATTCACGCTGTGAGCCGGGATACATTCAGCTTACGACGGTTCTCATTGAACAGAACAAACTTGGTGAAGCAGAAAAAGTGGTAGGACAGTTTCTCCGGCTAAGCCCAAAATCCGCTCAGGCTCATTATGCCGCTGGGGTTATCTTTTATGCCCAGAAGGAAACCCTGAAGGCAATCAGGGAATTTAAGGAAGCAACTCTATGTGATACAAAATATGCACCTGCCTACGGAAATATGGGTGTCACATATTACAGCAGAGGTCAGTATAAAGAAGCTCTGGAAAACTTTGAGAAAGCTGCCATGTTTGATCCCCTTACTCCCCGGTATCTGTTTTTTGCGGGCTGGACCTGCAGAACCATGGGAATAAAGGACAAATCAATCAGTTATTTCAGAAGATCCTCTAATATTCAGGCTCCTTCAGTTTATTCGGTTACATGGAAAATCATTCAGGCATGGGACAGTAATGATATGGTAAAAGTTGATGCCTGTCTGAAAGAACTTGACGCTATTGAGAAAGATTTTGAAAAGGGGTTGTATTTCAGGGGACTGATAGCCATTAACGCAAAAAAATATGATGAGGCGGAAAGTTTTTACAAGAAAATGCTTGAGCAGGATCCCCTGGACAGGGATGCTCTCGAACAAATTAATAAAATAAAAAAACTCCGGGAAGAAAACTCCGGAGATTCAACCACACCATCAGCAACGACCACTCCCGCTCCCACCCCATCAGGTTCCCCGACATCGGTGCCTCCTCCGTCAGCTTCATCCTCCCCTGCCCCGGATGGAAAAGAGAAAAAGGAAGATGCTTCCAAAGATGGGGAAAAACAAAAGGATCCGGGAAAAACAGATTATGATTTGGGAATCCCGATTCCAAAACCTGATTCGGAAAAGTAGACAAGACAACAATTAATATTCAGTTATAATGTTCTTATGAAAGGAGGTGAAAATATGGATAAAAAAGTCATTGCGGGTATGCTATTGGGGGCGTTAACATTAATAGCGCCTGTTGGAGCACAACAAACATCAAATCCGATTCCTGAAGCAGCTAAAAATGCAGCAATTGAAACAGAAGGGAATGGAGATGGCCATAGTGGATTTGCCCCTGAAAAGCATGGCATTGCTTTTAGTGTTTATGAAACCACAAAAAAGACCAACGAATAAGGTTATGGAAACAAACCTGATGTCAGTTTAAATTATGGCATAGGGAAAACTCATTAAAGGGTTTAAGGGAATATAAAAGCTGAATATTAATTAGTTACCCCTTAAAAACCCCTGTCTCAAATTCAGTAAAATCAGTAGTTATTCCTTTGGGGTTATGGGGAAAGTGCACGGTTATTCGGGTTTTTTTATCTTTTTTCGTGCATTTCCGAAGGATTTCATAATATCATGTCGAATATTACACTAAAGTTTTTTTCAGGCGGGGTTTTATGTATACAGCGCAGAATTCAGGACAACTTGAGTTTTTTGACAATTTGTTTATGCC
>JAJTBE010000070.1 GCA_021287065.1 Bacillota bacterium | reverse complement strand
TGTTTATTATTGCTGAGCTTAACCTTAGTGAAGTTAAATTTTCGTTCAGGAGGCGAAATCACATTGAAGCTCTCATATCTGTGCTCATGCTTGTCTTTTACAAACAATGCACATAAAACCTGTTTTGATTCCGGGTATCTTGTCTTCATGCAAAGTGTGGTAATTACGAAAATTAAGATCAAAATAAGAATTAAAACTAAACCATATATTTTCATCTTTTTAATTGTTAACATAATAATCCCAGCCTTTTTGAAAACAGCGGATTACCGGAAGATCATCCCTTCAGAAAATATCCAATCTTTGCGGGGAGGAAGATATTGCTGTACTGGTCTATGAGGAAATCATCCGTCATTCCGGAAAGGTAGTCTGAGACTATTCTTGCCGGGGATGTGTTGTCTTTGTAGTGCTGGTCCATTTGCAGGAGGAAGTCCTGATAGATGGATGATGTAATGTTTTCTTTGTTGAGATCGTCGAGATAGATTTTGAACAACTCTCTGACAATCCGTTTGAATTTTTCTTCCTGCTGGCTTACGCTGTCGGATTTATAAATCTTTTCATAGTTATGTCTGAGAAGTTCGGTCATGGCGTCGTAAACTGTCTCCGAGAACACCAGTTTGTCTTTGTTGTAGCTGTTGTGGAGAATATCCATAACAAGGTTGTCGATAATATCTTTGTTGTTGGCTCCAAGGGTTCTGATTACTTTGGAGGGGAGTTCTTCGGTGCTTTTGATTAATCCCATGGAAACTGCATCTTCGAGATCTCTGCCCAGATATGAAATAATATCGGAGACTCTGACAATGCAGCCTTCGAGGGTGGAAGGGAGAATCGATTTTTCCGGTCTGTTTTTCCGCCTGTCTTTAAAACATCTGGCTGTGTTTTTATCCAGAGTTTCCCAGTTGAGGTTGTTTGGGTCGTATTTGAGTTCGCGGACAGTTATTTCGCCGTTGTGTCCTAAAATTCCATCGAGGGTCTGGAGGGAAAGGTTCAGCCCCTTGCCGCCGTTTTCCAGAATTTCGAGAATTCTCACCGACTGGGCATTATGTGCGAAGCTTCCTGCTCCGTATTCTTCAAGTATTTCCGAAAGAACATCTTCGCCGGCATGCCCGAAGGGAGCATGTCCGAGATCGTGTCCGAGGGCTATTGCTTCTGTGAGATCCTCATTAGCTTTGAGAAAGCGGGCGAGTGTTCTGGATATTTTGGAAACCATCTGAACATGAAGAACTCTGCGGGTAATGTGATCATTTTTTGTCTGTCCGAAAACCTGTGTTTTGTCGCGGTAACGGGCGTATGCGCTGCAGAAGATGATTCGATCGGTGTCATGGAAAAAAGCCGGCCTGAGGTTTTCCTTGTCGGGAATCTCCTCGTCCCTTCTCCTTTGGGCTGATGAAGACAGAGAAGCCCATCTGGAAAGATTTTTCTTTTCCCGTCTGAGATTTTGTTTGATAATCTTTTTATAGATACCTTCATACTCTTTTCTGGGGAAAATTCTCTCCATCCGTATCCTCCTGCTCAGATTTCCGCTTATGTTATTTTACAGAAAGAATTGTTTTCACATGTCAGGATGAAACTCCTCCATTTTATGGGCGTAAATGCCCGATTGGGGAAATTATAGGATGAATAATCGTAATAATATAGAAGTAATAATAGTGCGTTAATACCGGATTTTCAGGGGATGATCCTGTTAAACAGCGTCAGAAGCCTGTAGTGACAGGGTTTTGATTGCCAAAACAACCGGAAGGCTTAACAATGATCCTTTCCCGGATTCTGTTTGTCTGAGGGCAAGTGTATCTAAGTCTGAAGTTGTTTTTTTTATGAAAAACCGTTTTTGCATGAAAAAAAATCAAAATATTTTTTCTTGTATTTTTATAGTTGGATATACTGCAACCGTCATCTGGTATAATCGTAACAAATGCGGAAAGTTGTAAAAAAGGGGGCGCTTCCAATGAATAATGAAGATTTCAGCAGGGGTGAAATGGTGATTAATATGTTCTTTGAGTTCATACGAAATCCCTACCAGACCCCAAAACAGATAATGGAAAAATATGGAATCAGCAAGGATAAGTATCATCGCTATTTTACGGAAATTTCTCATGTTGTTCCTGTTTCATACAATAAAAAGGAAAAGCGGTTTGCGTTTGTTTCTGGAAAGCCTCTGAGAGGGTTTATGGACAGTCCTGAGGATTTTTACGCATTTTTAATGGCAATGCAGGCTCTGGGCAGAGGGCAGACAGGTAAAAAAACCGGCACCGTTGCTTCTATCGAAAAAATGCCCGGATTTGGCGGCGATTTCGACGCTATAACAAAATTTATACTTTTTATAAGCCCAAGCGATGCTGCACCGCAGATTTCCACAAATCTGTTTCTGCTCAATAATGCACTGGTCAGCAGACGCTGTGTTACTTTCACCTATACCAAACTGGGAGAAAAACCCTATGTGATAAATGTGAAGCCTTACCGGATATTTTTTGATCAAAATTGGTACCTTTATGGTTTTGCAGAGGAGAGAAATGCCACAAGGGTTTACAGGATTTCGAGAGTCAGCGACATTGTGCTGAATTCCTGTAGTTTCGAAATGCCTGAGTTTAAGGATAAGGAATTCAAGAGAATTCATATCCCATGGGATTTTGGAGATGGGCCTGAAATCAGGGTTGTTCTCGATTTTGAAGACAGTGTTCTGGGATATCTTCAGGAAAACAGATTTCATAAAACAGAACAATATGGCGAGTTTAAAGATGGCAGGTTTATTTACACCGTTAATGTGACGAGTCCTTTAAACATGATTAGCTGGCTTATGACTTTTTACGGAAGGGTGAAGGTTCTCGAACCACAATTCCTGCGGGATGCACTTATTGAAAAGATACTTGAAATGAACAAAGTTTACGAAATTAAATAAAGGTTAAGGGAGGATATGTTTATGAATAACGGATTGCTGACAGAGAAACATCAGGGGGAATTTTTAACGGATTTCAGCCTGAAAAATACCACAGAGATGATTAATAATGCTGTGGCAAGACTGCCGGAGGAAATGAACAATAAAAAAACTCATTTTATTCTGGAGTTGATACGCAGCGACGAATTCAACAAAGCCGGTGAGTGGAATCTCTGGCTCAGAGACAGCATAGCTGAGCTTTTTGCAAATGCTGTTGAAGAAATGAAAAGAAAAAATGATTTTTTAACCGACGGTTTTCATTTTCTTCCCCTGAAAGATGAAGCTCAGGATGAATTTTTCAATCTGATTGTGGATCAGATTTATGCAAAAATCAGACAGATGGACTGCATTCTTGCTGAATCAGGCAGATTGACGGCACCCGGCAGGGTGTTCACCGCTTCCCCGGAAATTCGGGAACTTATTTCCGGCGACGACATCAGGCTCATATTTGAAATGGAATTTGTATCCCCGGAAATCAAAGCTGATGAAAAACTTCTGTGGGAACTGGGTGTTGCCGAGTTCACTCACAGCCACCTTCTCGAATGCCTCTCCTGCACAGAATGGCTTTCAGCAAAAAGCGACCAATGGATGGCTCAGCTTTATATTTATCTCAACCGCCACGGGCTTGACAGAAAATATTCATCCGCTTTTCATTCTCTGAAAACTATCAGAATGTCAGACGGAACCCAGGCTTCACCCGCAGCGGGAAAAGTCTTTTTCCCCTTTGACGCCAGCGAAAACTACTGCTTCGAAAAAGATCTTCCTTTTTGCAGCAGCACAATTCTTCAGCTTGACAACAGGGAAAAAAATATCAGGCATTTTCTTGAAAATACTGGTGTCAGAAAACCCGCCTCAGACGAAATAATCAGGGATTTCATCATTCCTTTTTTCCACAGGCTCCGTAACACATCAGCTTCTGAAAGCAACGGAAAATCAATACACCCCGACTATATCCGTTTCATAAAGGAAGCATACATAAATCATGTCAGGGAAACATCCGCAGTCTGCTGGAATCTTATGGAGGATGTCAGAAACAGCATCCTCCTCAGAGTTGAATCATCCAATGGCTGCGAATACAGAAAGGCTGATGAAATATACCTTTCCCGCACATACTCCGGCAACGGTATCCTCGAAAAACTCTTTTCCGGCATAGATGGTATAAATTTTATCCATACCGAATACCTGACCCCGGAAACAGAACAAACAACAGGAAATAACCCGGTTGGAAAAATCAGCGAATACAGGGAACTCCGGAGAAAAGCCAAACCCTGGCAAACTTTTTTCACTGCCCTCGGCATAGAAAATAAACCAAGGGTAACCGCCGGCAAAAACAATATCTACGAAACCAGCCAAACCCCAGACTGGTTCGAAGGCAGACAATACATGGTATGGAACGAACAAACCTGCCCCGACATGGAAAAAGTCCTTGAAACAGGAACCAAAGAACAAAAATCACTCCTCTACAGGCAAATTGAAAAACACGCAGCAGAATACTCAGAAAAAATAACAACCAAATACACATACAAACCCAAAAGAGGCATCCTCGAATGCCACGGAGGAAAAACAAAAACAAGGTTCGGAAGACTTGTGGAAGGAATGAAAGGCGCTCTTTAAAATCAGACTGTTTTTTCGGAAAACTTAAAAAAGTAAATCAAAATAAATTTTTGGAGGCAAATATGTATTATTCAAATGACAATCACGAAAACAAATCAGGAAATGGAGAGCTGATGATGTTTCCGGGAATCCCCAGAACTTCATCCGTAAATCTGTATCCGGAAAACTGCAACAAATCGGAAATTGGAAAAGTTTTTGATTACAATCTCAACGGAATCCTCAATGGTTTATTCGAATCACCTGTGAGAACTTCCGAAGAAGAGTCCTTTCTCAAATCACTCCTTCAGTTTCAGCGGGTAAAGAAACATGCAGAAACAGCTGCGGAAAAAGAAGCTATAAGAAGAATCGAAGATGCTGTTGTGTTCCGTCTCAGAAGTGTCAATAAACCAATTACCCTCGTACCCAATAGGCGGGAAAGTAATTTTGCCATAGGTTATCTCTGTGGAAACAAAGTTATCCGCAAAAATTACAACATGACGCCAAATGCTGTTTCCGGCTCGCCTGTCGGTGAAGTATATTGCAGAATGGCCGAAAAAGCTGGCTTGAATTAGGTTGCCAATAGATAAACCCGGTTTCCATAATCAGGCAGCCGCCTGTTAAAACATCTTTCAAACAAAGGCAGGGAGATTTATTCCCTGCCTTTTAGCTGTTTTGCTACTTTGGCTAAAGGTTCCCGCATTGCCTGTTCAAGCTTCATTATTCTATCGGTCAGAAATTCCGCCATTTTTTTCCAGTCTTCTTTGTTGTAATAGTTGACTCCCTGCATTTCGCATTTTATTCTGCAGGCTTTTTTATTGTCGAGCCGTAACCAGATAAGAGGCTCGCCGAATTTGTTTTCTATTTCGTCTTTTTCTTTCAGAAGATATTCAAAAACTATTTTATTATCCTGAGCATTTGGTCTTTGCATATAAAGTTCAACCCTGCAGTTTTCCCTGGAGATTGAAATGTTGTATGATATTCCGCTGATTCCTGAACCTGTGGAAATCCAAGAGTCCTTTGATGGACTAATATTCTGATAAAGATTGCATTTTTTGTTTGCATATTCAAGTAAATACTTCCAGAAGTTATTTCTGTTAATCTGGCTTGTTCTCTGTTCAGTAATTGTCTGTATTTCATCAGAATTTTTCTCTGCAATCCGGATTGTGTATTCTTTTGTTTCCTTTAGAGGTATTATCTGCTCCACATCAAGAAGCAGCTTGTCTTCCATCTGGTAAGGAGTAACTTTGAAGCATTGCAGCTGAATATTATAGTTGAGAAGCCAGAGAACCGTGGAGGTTACTTCCTTACGGAATGAACCGGCAACAAGAAAAATCCTCTGATTCTGTCCCTCATTTAATTTGATGTCAGCTATATCGTCACTCCCGAAGAATTCAGTCAATTTTGTTTCCGCACTAATGCTGTTTTCGTGTTTGTTGAGATATGTCTGATAAATTTCAATGATTTTTGTTTTGGAAAGAGTAGAGCAATAAGAAGCATATTTCAGCGCCTGCCAAACAGTATCTCTCCCGGAATCATCAAGTTTGTTTTCTATTACCACAAGGCTTCCCTGTTTATCAAGTGCAAGAAGATCGAGCCGCTCCCTTGTTTCATCAAATCCGTCAAATTCTTTCTGAATAATCAGAAGCTCCTCGCCAAGGGCAGACGGGGTTTTAGTCAACCATTCCTGAAGATGTTTCCTCTCGCTGAACCCAAGCTCCGAAAAACTCTTCTCCGGTATTTCCTCAATACTATTTGTTTCTGTGTTAATTTTGAACATTATGATCGACCCCGAAATAAATTTTATCATAACGATTCTTACTGTCATACTATTATCCTTTGACTTTTGTAAAGGTTTGATACTCATAGGATATAGAAAACTCTGTTACTCTTTTTGCTCCAATCCATCTCCTGAGGTTGTTTTTGCATGTTTTGTTTTACATTTCTTCTTTCCCTTACGGGGAGGAAGGGTGGGGGTTTTCGAGAATTTAGTTTTGTTGATTTGTAATAATGTTTCAAGCGGGAATGCAGAGATTAATCAGCGGGATTAGGTTTAAAAGGAATTAATTATTAATGAGCAGTCCGAATTCCACTCAAGGCGCTCCTTTTTCTTTTCATGTGATGGCGAAGCCTACCGGTTCGAGGTGTAATCTTCATTGTGATTATTGTTTTTTTCTGGAAAAGGAAAAGCTCTATCCCGGCAGCAGTTTCCGAATGCCGGATGAGGTTCATGAAGCTTATATTTCCCAGCTTTTTCAGTCCCAGAGGGGTCCGGAGGTAACGGTGGCGTGGCAGGGTGGGGAGCCTACCCTGATGGGGATTGATTTTTTCAGGCGGTCCGTGGAGCTTCAGAAGAAATATGCAAAGCTTAATTCGAGGGTTGAGAATACTTTTCAGACAAATGGAATCCTTCTTGATGACGAATGGTGCCGGTTTTTCAGGGAGAACAATTTTCTTGTGGGGTTAAGTCTTGACGGGCCTGGAAAATATCATAACAAATACAGGAAGGATAAGTCGGGCAAAGGTACATTTGACAAGGTTTTCAGGGCGCTTCAGCTTCTTCGGAGGCATAAGGTTGAGTTCAATATTCTTTGTGCAGTGAGCCGGGCAAATGTGGATCATCCTCTGGAAGTTTACAGGTTTTTCCGGGATGAAGCAGGTGTGGAGTATGTTCAGTTCATTCCCATTGTTGAGCGTGCAGGTGAAAAGGACCGTCAGAAAGGGAATGTTGTGACTGAACGCACTGTGAAGCCTGAGGCTTGGGGAAAGTTTCTGAAGGCTGTCTTTGATGAGTGGGTGGGAAAAGATGTGGGTAAGATGTTTGTGCCCAACTTTGACGGGATTCTTGCCGGGTGGCTGGGTATGGCGGGTACGATATGTATATTTGGCCCTCAATGTGGTTTGAGCATGGTGATGGAGCATAACGGGGATGTTTATTCATGTGATCATTTTGTTGAACCTGATTATTGTCTGGGAAATATTCTGCAAACTTCCATGACGGAACTTATTATTACACAAAAACAAAAAAAATTCAGGAAAGACAAATGGGATACACTTCCGGGGTTTTGCAGAAAATGCGATTATCTTTTTGTTTGCAATGGTGAATGCCCGAAGAACCGCTTTGTCGATTCCCCTGACGGCGAACCGGGGATGAACTGGCTTTGCGGGGGCTATAAAGCTTTTTATGAACATGCTGAACCTGAGATGAAAATTATGGCAGGTTTGTTAAGGCAGGGAAGACCGGCAGATGAAATTATGAAGTTGTGCAAGCCTGAGAAAAAGAGCGGAAAATCCATTCGTTAAAATCCCCATTGAGGTTATCAACCTATTATGGAAGGAATGAATCAATAATGGCGCTTAATGAGTATAAACCCGGAACTGCTTTTTCCGGGGTCATCGGACGGACTTTTGATGTATCAACACCTGCCTGGCCGGAGCCTGTAAGGGCGAAGGAAGGTGCTCCCAATATTCTTTTTATCGTGCTTGATGATACGGGATTCGGGCAGATGGGATGTTACGGAAGCCCCATTGAAACACCGAATATCGACCAACTGGCTAAGGATGGTCTGCTTTACAGAAATATGCACACTACAGCACTTTGCTCTCCAACCCGTTCATGCATACTGACAGGCCGTAATCATCATTCCAATGCAATGTCAGGCGTAACTGAATTATCCACCGGTTATCCCGGTTCAAATGGAAATATCCCTTTCGAAAACGGATTCCTTTCCGAAATTTTGCTTCAGCATGGATATAATACCTATGCACTGGGCAAATGGCACCTTACACCGACATATCAGATTTCCGCTGCGGGTCCTTATGACCGCTGGCCCCTGGGGCGTGGTTTCGAACGGTTTTACGGATTCCTCGGAGGCGGGGCGAGTCAGTATTTTCCTGAGCTGGTTTATGATAATCATAGTGTTGAACCTGAAAAAACACCTGAAGAAGGTTATCATCTCAATGATGATCTGGCGGAAAAAGCTATCAGTTTTATAGCTGATGCCAAGCAGATAGCTCCGACGAAGCCTTTCTTTATGTATTTCTGCCCCGGTGCAACTCATGCTCCCCATCATGTGCCCAAAGAATGGGCTGACAGGTATAAGGGCAAATTTGACGATGGCTGGGATGCCTACAGGGAAAAAACTTTTGCAAAACAGAAGGAACTTGGCATAATACCTGAAGATACCGAACTTTCCCGTCATGACCCCGATGTACCTGAGTGGGATTCGCTTTCTGACGGGGAGAGAAAACTGTATGCCCGTATGATGGAAATCTTTGCGGGATTCCTTACTCAAACCGATTATCACATCGGACGGATTTTTGATTTTCTCAAATCAATCGGTGAATGGGAAAACACGATTGTTATGTTCATTTCCGACAATGGAGCCAGTGCAGAAGGCGGTCCTACGGGATCCGTAAACGAAATGAAATTCTTCAACAATATTCCCGATTCACTGGAAGAGAATCTGGAAAAACTTGATGAGCTGGGAAGCCCAAGCACTTTCAACCACTATGCATGGGGATGGACTTTTGCAGGAAATACTCCCTTCAGGCGCTGGAAGCGGGAGACTTACCGGGGCGGCGTCAGCGATCCTTTCCTCGTTCACTGGCCCAAAGGGATAAAAGCAAAGGGCGAGGTTCGCACCCAATATACCCATGCCATTGATATTCTCCCCACAATACTTGAACTTATAGGCATTGAAGCCCCCACGGCAATCAGGGGAGTTACACAATCTCCCATTCAGGGCGTCAGTTTTGCCCATACCCTTGATGATACAGATGCTCCCACAAACAGGCATACTCAGTATTTTGAGATGTTCGGACACAGAGCCATTTATCATGATGGCTGGCGGGCAGTATGTCCATGGCCCGGCACATCTTTCAAGGAGTCGGGAGCTTTCTTCGGAGCACCCATAGACAAGGATAAACTGGTTGAACTGGATACTACTGCATGGGAGCTTTATAACATCGAAGAGGACTTTGCGGAAAATCATAATGTTGCGGATCGGCACAGGGCAAAGCTTATTGAGCTGATAACCACATGGTATGTGGAAGCCGGCAAGTATAATGTTCTGCCCATAGATTCGCGCGGCACGCTGAAATTTGCTGATGAGAGGCCCAAAATCGCTGTGGACAGGACAAGTTATACATACTATCCGGGGACTCAGATGGTGCCTGCAAATGCCAGTCCGAGCCTTTTCAACCGCCCCCACAGCATAACCGCCGATGTGGTGATTCCCGATGAAGGAGCTGAGGGAGTTCTTATTTCCGCCGGCGATGTTCAGGGAGGCTACGGCTTCTTCATGCAGAATCAGAAGCTCCATTATGTTTACAGCTATGCAGGAAGCCAGTTCTTTTATGTGGATTCTGATGTCGAGGTGCCGAAGGGACCCCATAAACTCCGGTTTGAATTTGAAGTAACAGGCGAACCTGATGTTGCTGTAGGAAAAGGCGCTCCGGGTACAGGACGGTTGTTTATAGACGGAGAGCTTGTGGGACAGGGAGAAATTCCCGTAACCATGCCCCTTCTCTTTGGTCTGGGCGGAGGGATAGTCTGCGGCGCCGATATTGGTTCCGTTGTCTGCAACAGGTATGAATCGCCGTTCAGATTTACGGGCACTCTTCACGGCGTAACCGTAGATGTAAGCGGCGAGCTGATTGTAGATCATGAGCATGCCATGAAAGTGATTATGGCGAGACAGTAAGAAGACAAAACATCCCGCATTGCCTCCGTTTAACCGGTAGTGCGGGATGTTGTTATAATAATTGAAAAAGCATATAAGAGGAGGATTGACTTGGAAGAGGCATCCCTAAGCACAAAACTTGCTTACGACCGCACTGCTCTTGCATTTGACAGGACTCTGATGGCATGGATCAGAACAGCAGCTTCACTGATTTCCTTTGGGTTTACAATCTATAAATTTTTCCAGTTTGATGCCGGATTCAAATCAGCACAGGGACAGTTGATAGGACCCAGAGGGTTCGCCATAATAATGATCAGTATCGCTATTCTTGCCTTAATAGTGTCCACTTTTCAATATTCCGGCAACATAAAAAGAATGCATGCAGAATGTCCCGGAATTCCGGGTTCGTCAACTGGAACCATTGCCATCCTTGTTTCCCTTCTTGGCTTTCTGACCCTTCTTGTAGTTGTTTTCAAAATGTAGGTAAAGGCAGGATTGTAAATAACAACGATTTAGTAAAACCACGTGCGCTTCGGTATCAGGTTTGATAGTCTTTTTTAGATCTGATACTCATGAGGACAGGCATGGGCTTAAAGAGGTTGTGTAAAAACAAGTAGCACAAGGTTTTAGCCTTGCTATCTGGGTCAAAACCAAGATGTTTGATACTATATGTCGTATGTGTCATTTTGATAAGCAACTACATAGCAGGTCTAAAGACCTGTGCTACGTTGTTCGGGTCTTCCGGATTTCAGTTTAATTAACAGGATTAAATAGTATGAATCTTACAACATTACCCACAATGTCGCTGCAAATCAGCATTTTTCTCACAGTTTTCGCCGTCGGCTTCACTACCCAATGGCATGATGTTCTCTATTTGCTGAAAAAACCCGGGCTTTTGTTAAAATCAGTATTGTCGATGAATATCATAATGCCCGTCGTAGCTCTGATTGCCGCATTGTCATTTCACCTCAACCCTGCGGTTGTGTTTACCATGATTGTCTTTGCCGTATCCCCAGTCCCTCCGATGCTACCGAAGAAAGTAGTGAACGCCGAAGGAGATAATTCCTACACCATTGCTCTGCTTGTATCCGCAGCGGTTTTATCCGTTGTGTTCGCCCCTCTTTCCATGTATCTGCTGGGATTGTGTCTGGGAAAGCACTCAGTGGTTCAACCTTCGACAATCGCCCAAATTGTAACCACCACCATTCTTGCCCCGCTGTTTCTGGGAATGATCTTCAGGCACTTTCTTCCGGGATTTGTTGAGCGCACATCGGGAATAATATCCAGAACCGCACCAATCCTTATGCTTGCAGGCCTTATACCCATCTTAATCAGCTCCATTCCCGGTATTATTTCATTAATGGGCAACGGCACACTGATAGCATTCACCGGATTTGTTTTAGCCGGACTGACTGCAGGCCACCTTCTGGGAGGCCCCGAACACCACAACCGGACCGTTCTGGCAGTATCAACCATATTACGCCACCCCGGAGTGGCAATCTCCATAGCAGGCACAAACTTCCCCGACAAAAAACTCGCCATTGCTGCAATTATGCTATACATGGTGGTAAACGCCATCGTGTCAATGCCATATATAGTGTGGCAACGCAAAAGGGCGGGGAAAGGGTAAGGGGTTTCGAATTTACATAAATAGTTTGGATGACAACAGGTTTCTTATTTTAAGCAGTATTGTTGTTAAGAGTATCGAGTTTGAATATAAAAGTAATCAAATTTTATTTTTATATTGCAAATATATAAATTTCATGGTATAATACAAATGGGGAAATTTGACTTAACAGATTTTAATGTCAATAGAAATCTAAAAACATAGAGTTTGCATTTATAGCTTTCTATTTTTCAATCTTTGTTTCAGGTAGTTTAAAGAGTTTTGAGTTGTTTAATACTAACTAATTTGTTGGTTGGTTTAGGTGTATGTTCAGGCTGCTATTGGCAGGGCTTCTGTTGCTGAGTATCATTGTAGATCTCTTTGCATTGGTTTCATTCAATCAGGAGGTGATAAATATGGCAAAATATGTAAATTTACTTTATAAAACTGGGTCATTGATTTATCTCCTTTGCGCAGTTTCTCCAACAGCAGCCTGAGCATATAAATAAAACATCAACTATGAACAGAAGATAATCAATTTGATTAAAATTGGATATTAAATATTTAATAGTCTATTTATAGAGTAAAAAATGAATACAGCAATAAAAAAGAGATGTCTGATAATACCGTTGCTTTTTG
>JAJTBE010000041.1 GCA_021287065.1 Bacillota bacterium | reverse complement strand
AACCTATGTCCGAAAACTCTCCGAATATGCGGAAATAAAACACAAACGACTGCCGGATCGCAGGCGTCCCGCCTGTCCCCCGGGTCTCAAAACCAAACAACAACCGCCAGCAAACCTAATAACCATAAGCTTGGCAAGGGATTGTAGGAGGGCTTTGTAAGCCCGACGCGGACCCGCAGGTCCGCCCGCGACACAAACCTATGTCCGAAAATCCTCCGAATAAGTGGAAATAAAACGCCAAAGCTGACGGGGCTTGTGGTTCTTTGGTTTTCTGGCGGTTGGTCAGAGGGTGTTGCGGGAGATCACATAGGCTCTCCCTTACAGGATTTCCCATATTTGCTGGAAGGTGGAGATTAGGCCAATACCCATGAATTAAGTCATGAATTTATCTGATTCACTTATGAGAATCATAACTGTTTGCCTAACTCCCGGAGGAAACTTTTTGAAAAAAGTTTTCCTCCGAACCTCCCTCCTTGAAAAACAGGAGTATTGGGGATTTGGATTGGAGCGGTTTTTGCTAATTCAGTGGCATTGGCTCTATCTCCGGTAAAAAATCTGAAAATCCGAAATGATGTCATATCTTTTTGAAATTATTTTTAAAAATACCGGAAATCTATTGACTTTTATCTCAAAAAGCCTTTCAATTAACTCTTAAAACCTGAAAGGCATGAATGTTGGCATGCAGGTCATCCATGCCTCGCCCTGCAGGGTTGAAACCCCTTTGGGGCATAGGTTTTCAGGACGTATATTAAATTAATGTTAATTGATTTAATATATTTGTGAAGTTTATCTCATTTCTGCCTTCAAACCCTGTAGTATCAATGTTTGAGTAAAATATTTTTTTAAAAGGCAAAAAAGGGATTCGGGGGGTATTGGAAAAGTATATTCCCCAATTGTTTGCAATATAATTTTTTGTCAAACATTTATTCATCTCTCCCAAAACCAACTAAAAAGGAAGCGGGGAAGAATTTATATGAAGGCCACTTCATTAAATCCAGCGGGCGGGTGATGATTATGAGTCATGTAGTATTAAAAGACGTTCGCCGCTTTTTCGGCGATGTCGAAGCAGTAAAAAGTGTTAATCTTGAGATTAACAAGGGTGAATTTTTCTCACTTCTGGGTCCCTCGGGATGCGGAAAGACAACAACGCTGCGCCTTATCGGCGGTTTCGAGCAGCCCAGCTCCGGTGAGATTTTTATTTGCGGGGAAAAAGTTAACGGCAAACCACCGTACAAAAGGCTTGTTAACACTGTTTTCCAGAATTATGCCCTTTTTCCGCATATGAATGTTTATGACAATGTGGCATTTGGGCTTGTACAAAAGAATGTACCTAAGGAAACAATCAAACAGAAAGTTTCCGACATACTCGAACTGGTCAGGCTTTCAGGTTTTGAAAAACGCCGCATACAGCAGATGTCTGGCGGACAGCAGCAGAGGGTTGCATTAGCCCGCGCTCTCGTCAACGAACCGGAAGTCCTTTTACTCGATGAGCCTCTCGGCGCTCTCGACCAGAAACTCCGCAAAAGCATGCAGGTAGAATTAAAGCAGCTTCAGGAAAAACTGGGCATTACCTTCATCCTTGTTACCCACGATCAGGAAGAAGCCCTCTCTATGTCCGACCGTATTGCCGTTATGAATGAAGGCAGAATCGAACAGGTCGGCAAACCCTATGAGATCTACGAACACCCCAAGACCCGTTTCGTAGCGGATTTTATCGGTGTGTCAAACTTCCTCAAGGTTTCTGTCAAAGATATTACCTCGGATATTATCAATCTCAACCTTGGCGGTATTCATCTGAAAGCACGGAAAAACGGTGTTCCCTGCAAAGCCGGCGACGAGCTGGAAGTCTCCATCAGACCCGAACGCCTCTGGCTTTCACGCAAACCCGACAACAGAGCGGATAATGTGCTCAAGGGAGCTATTGCCGATGTCCGCTTCCTCGGCGATGTATTCCATTATGATGTCCGCCTCAACGGGAATGTTCACATACTCGTATCAAGGCAGAATCTTGTTTTTCAGGAAGACGAATCCAATTTCGCACCTCTGGCTGAAGGGGACGATATATTCCTCCACTGTATGCCGGAATCGCTGAAACTGGTAAAAACCTGACTGAACACATCGTCTTCATCAGGAGAAGCAACAGGCAGAATCAGGGAAAAAGAGAAAGTTCTTTCTCTTAATTAGGTGTGCCGATAATGCCGGAATTCAAAGTATATAAGAATAGCGATATAATGTCTGTGTCTATGGGAGTTCCTCCCGGACACAGACATATCAGAACATCAATAGAAACCCCGGAAGGGGTTCTTGTTTTTCAGGAAGCAACCATAGCAGCTATCGTAAGAGCATATACAACCATCAAAACACATCCTGTAACTGAATCCGTTAAACTTGTCTGTTCCCCTCTCGACACAAAAAAGAAAGGCTACGCCCAATACCAGCTTATGGAAGCTGACGATGCAGACCTTCTCTTCCCCGACGATGAAGGCTCTTTGTAATCAGTCTGTTTTTAAGACCTTGTTTTCAAATATGATGGAATTGCTGATCTTTGCGTTTTTGGGTATTATTGCTCCGCTGATTGCAACAATGTCTGAAAGTTCCACATTTCTCCCGATTGAACATCCTTCACCGATGGAAGCAAAACCTGAGAAAGCGGTGTTTTCCGGGATTTTGCTGCTTTTATCAATCAGGATGCCATTTTCCGGTTTTTTAAACCCCGGAATGCTGAAAACTCCCGTTTCCAGAATGTCCCTGTGCATTTCCAGATATGATTTCAGGCTTCCGATGTCCCTCCAGTAGGGTTTTGCCTCTCCGGGTCCGTTGAGTTCATCCATAATGCAGGCTTTCACCAGGCCTGTTTTGTTTTTGATGAGCTTCATCAGTTCGGGCACAAGGGGGTAGGGGGAGTCTGCTGGCGGAATATGCCGGAATATCTCGTTTTTGTAAATAAAAATACCTGCGCCGTAAAGGAGTCTGCTGCCCTCAGAGGCTTCTACGCCAAGTCTGCCTGCTATGTCGAGGATATTGCGGTTTTTATCAACGAGAATGCCGTTTCTTGCTCCGTTGTCCAGAAGGACAAGTGTTGCCATCGAATCGTTTTCTCTGTGAATTTCCATCATTTTCAGGGGATCTGCATCGGTTAAAATATCGCAGTTGTAAGCTATGAAATCCGGCTCGTTTCCGATAAAATCCCTGAAATTGGCAAGTCCGCCGCCTGTGTCCAGAATCACATCTTCTGTTTTGGCGGTTATTTCAATTCCGATTTTCAGACTGTTCAGGTGTGAAAGCATCATTTCCCTGTGGTGGTGCACATTAATGCCTACAGCTTCCGCTCCGGCTCTTTTCATATAGTCTGCCTGAATATCGATTATGGGGATGTTGACGATGGGGACAAGAGCTTTTGGTATTTTTTCGGTAACAGGAAGCAGGCGGGTTCCGAATCCTGCTGCAAGAATAATCGAACGCATTTATTGAGCCTCGCTATGTTCTGTTTTGTGTTTTCCGCAAATATAAACCGCTGCTCCGAGAGCGCCGGCAATCTGGGGATCTTCAGGCACAAAAACCTCTCCGGGCAGAATCTTTTTCAGTGCGGCAACCATTCCCTTGTTTTTTGCCACTCCCCCGGTGAGGGTAAAGGGCGGTTCTCCGCCAAGACCTGAAACCATAGCTCTGATTCTGCCTGCAATTGACTTGAAAACACCGGCGGCGATACATTCCAGACCTGCGTTTTCCGAAATGAGGGAGATGATTTCCGATTCTATGAATACGGTGCATGTACTGGTGATTTCCGCAGCTTCGGAAGCGTTGGAAGCCAGGGTGGAGAGTCCGTCAAGGTCGGTTTCGAGAAGTCTTGCCATAACTTCGATAAATCTGCCTGTTCCTGCGGCGCATTTGTCGTTCATAGCAAAATCGTTAACTCTTCCTCTTGAGTCGAGTTTGATGACTTTGGTGTCCTGTCCTCCGATGTCGATTACGGTTTTTGTCACCGGGCTGCAATAATGGGCGCCGAGGGCATGAGCTGTGATCTCGGTGATAATTTCTCCTGCATATTCAACTTTGCGCCTTCCGTAGCCTGTGGAAGCGGTTTTTACTATTTCTTCCGGGCTTATGCCGCATTTCCGGGCCAGTTCTTCCCGGCATTGGGCGATTGTTTTGAGGATTGAGGCTCCTGTGGGCAGAATGATGCTGCCTTTAATGGTGCCGTTTTCGTCTGTAATGACGCCGTCTGTAGAGAGAGACCCTACATCGATTCCCATAAAGTATTTATTCATTTGTGTTGAAACCTGTATTGACTTATCAATAATGATAAGTTATAATAATAAATGATAAACAATGATAATTAATAAAGCGCCAGATTTATCTCTGACAGTCAATACATTCGCAAAAACTGATGCAATACCCTTTAAGAAAGGAGGCCAAACAGTGGAACAGGATATTCTGAATCTTGATGAAGCAGTGGTCTTTCTGAAAACATCAAAACCCACATTCTACAGATGGCTGGGACAGGGCCTTGTCAAAGGCTTCAAAATGGGCAGGGAATGGCGCTTTTACAAATCCGATCTGATTTCATACCTCGAATCCTCCGATCAGGAAACGGAGGTTCTCCGGAAGGAGCTTCGCAGACTCAATGACTTTTTCGGTCAGCGTCTGCAGAAGAAAAATATAGGTGTAGAATAATTTTTGAGGAGGCAGTGCCATGACAAATTCAATGATTCATCCCTTTACACCCGCTGATGAAGAAGAAAAACTGGCTTACGAACTCTGGACCAGAATCGCTCTTGATGCTATTACCGAAAGATCTTCCGATATTCATTTCGAACCCTTCAGGTTTGAATCACATATCAGATACCGGGTTGACGGTGTTTTGCAGGTAATATCCCGACAGACCAACGACTCCCTTCAGGCGCTGCTGCGGGTGATTAAGAAATCCGCCGGTATGAATCCGGATGGTTCGGATATTCCCCAGACGGGAAAGATTCTTTTCAGCTCCGATAAAACAGGAGGCGGAGAGAAAACCTGGGACATCAGGCTCTCCACTTTTCCCACCATCTTTGGTGAAAAACTTGTGTGCAGAGTTCTGGATCCCGGCAGCGGCGCCAGCGTCCTCAAAGGTGATTTATCTCTCCTCGGCCTTGAGGGAAGAGATCTCGAACTCATTACCGGCATAATAAACAAACCTTATGGAATGGTTGCTTTCTGCGGACCAACAGGCAGCGGAAAAACAAGCACTGTTTATGCTGCACTTTCCCTCCTTGCAAAACAGACTGAAAACCGCTGTCATATAGTTACTCTTGAAGAACCTGTGGAATTTACCATCGACGGCGTTGTTCAGTCCAATGTGGATTCTGAGGGGGATTTCAATTATTACAGAGCTTTGAAAGCCCTGATGAGACAGGATCCCGATATTATATTCCTTGCGGGGGTTCCCGACAGGGACACCGCCTCTATGGCGCTGCAGGCAGCACTGACGGGGCATCTGATAATGCTTCAGCTCAATTCTTCGGATACTGCCTACGCAATACACAGTATGTTTGAAATGGGGATGGAACCCTATCTGGTTTCCATGTGTATCGAAGGTATTATTTCCCAGAGGCTTTTCAGAAAAATATGCCCCGACTGCAAGCAGAAAGTTTCCATCAGCAGGGAAGTAATAGATCGAATCCGGGAAGATGTTGAGAATCCTGACAGTGTAACCCATGTATGGCGGGGTGCAGGCTGTGAGAAATGCCGGGGAACCGGATATCGCGGCAGAATGGCTGTTTATGAAATACTCCCCGGAACTGTGGAAATCAGGGAATTTATCGCTAAAAAACCGGGCCTTGCTGAAATGCGGGAAAAATTTAAATCCCTGGGATATCCCACTTTGAGGAAAGCTGCCATAAAAAAAGCCCTTAACGGAGAGACAACTCTGGAGGAAGCTATCCGATGCGCTTGTGTGTAAAGCAGATTTTTACAATATTTGATGCCCATTTTTTCTTTATATGACAGGAAATACCGGAGACTGCCGTAAATACATATCGGAAAATCTCCGGTATTTCTGTTTTTATAACAGACTTGCAAGTGTATGCCGGACATGCTGTGAAATCAGTGTGAAAAACTACACGGAGGTTTTATTATTAAACCCTTTAACAGGTTATTTTGTTTTTGTGCAGAATAAACGGCGAAATTATTGCTTTTTGGAAAGGCTGAACAGTGGCTAAGAAAGACAGAAATAAAGTTGAAAATACAGCCGGTCCCGATATTCCGGGGAACGGCGAAGCAGTTATCAAGGGAGATACAAAGGTTAAACTTGATTCCCATATAAAATTTGATCGGCTTGATCTGATGATTTTGCTGATTATTATCGTAATTTCACTTGGATTGAGAATCTATGGCCTCGATTATCCCAAAGCTGTATATTTTGATGAAGTTCACTATGTGCCGGCGGCTAATGATTTTCTGAAAGACGGAGCAGTTGACAGAAACGATATCCACCCGCCCCTTGCCAAGATGATTATTGCATTCTTCATAAAGATTTACGGCGATTATCCTCTTGGATGGAGAGCGGGTTCAGTGGTATTCGGCCTTCTGATGATTGTTTGTGTCTATCTTCTTGCACTGGCTATGTTCAAAAACCGGTTCGCCCCTATTATGGCTTCATCATTGCTTGCCATTGACTTTCTGCACATTGTGCAGAGCAGGATAGCTACTCTTGATATCTACATAGCTGCATTTATACTGTTTGGCTACTATTTTATCTATATGTATTATGATCAGCCCCCTGTTCTGAGTAAGGAAAATGAACGGGTCAGGCCTGTCAAATATCTGATTCTCTCCGCTGTGTTTTTAGGTTGTGCGGTTGCGGTGAAAATCAGTGCTATCGCAGGTGTGGGCGGAGCTTTCCTTTATGCGTTGTTTATGCATATCAGGGAAAACAGAAAACACCTTCTGAAATCAGCGGGATATATGATTCAGATGATTGCCCTTTTTACTGCTGTGCTGCTTGGAGTTTTTGTTCTGAGTCATGTGCCTGTATTCGTGAGAATGGCAGGTCAGTTGAAGAAGCAGTATGCGGAAGATCCCCAGCGCGCCAAGCAGAAACCTTATATTTCAGAACTTATGAGTCAATACAAAGACAGAATTACATACAAACGTACTTTCAAGTTCCACTATACGGAAAAATTCACACACCCTTACCTTTCACAGATGTGGCAGTGGCCCATTGTTCACAGGCCCATCTGGTATGAATGGACAAAAGACCCCGTAACAGGCATGCTTCATGGAATTGTTGCCATTGGCAGTTTACTGTTCTGGTGGAGCTTTATTCCTGTTTTGCTTGATATGATTTACCGCGGGTTTAAGGATAAGGACAACAGGGTTGTCTTTATTCTGTGCGGATACCTGCCGTTATATCTCTTCTGGTTGTCCTCGTTCTCATCTTATCAGGGGTGGCATTTCAAGGGCGGATTCTTCTATTATATGATGCCCTGCGTGCCTTTTATGGCGCTCGGTCTTACGGAAACCCTCAACGACCTGCGGGACAACAAAATCGGCGTTACATCGATTGTTATCTACTGTGTGGGCCTTGTTGCCTTCTTAGGGTTCTTTTACCCCATTCTCACCGGAATACCAATACCCCAGCACTACTTTGACTATCTGATGAAGCTTAATATCTTCAAAAACTGGATTTAAAAGGACCGCAGGAAATCCGGTTGCGGTTGAGCCTGTCTGATTTAGGGGATGCAGGGATGTTTGGCGGAGGCTTATGAAAGAGAAAAATTTTTCAAAACTCATAGCTTTGCCGGTTTTGCTGGCTGTGCTTCTTTTTCTCTGCTCCTGTAATATGGGAAAATGGCAGGCAGACGGCAAAATTGTATTCTTCGAGGACGGCGGCGCCGATGTTCTTTTCAAACTTTACCCTATGGACAGTGATGCCAACAACAGCTTTGGTGCTGTAATGGAAGGTATAAAGAAAGAAGAACCAAAGGCGATAGTCAGTGAAAAGAAGGAAGGCAAAAACAGGGTAATAATGATTAGCCGCCTCCTTTCTCCGAGGCAGAACATATATCTGAAAAAAGAAAACGGGAAATGGAAATTCCGTTATTTAAACCAGTTTATGGATAATGTTTCCATCAGGGAGCTGGAAGTTATAATGCCTGGCTGGGTTACAACCACCAACGCCCAGACCCGTATCGGCAATTATGTGAAATGGGAAACCATTTACGAAGGCACGCCTCTCACCGCAGAATCCCTTACGGTTTCAACACCGTCGATGGTGGGAATCGGTTTTGTGGTTGTAACTTTCATAATAGTGGCGATTGCAGTATTTTTCCTTATCAGAAGGGAAAAAAAAGAAAAAACAGCTCCACCATCCGTCAAATCAGATTCCGAAGATTTTCGGTATTAAGGCGGGTGCGGGTATGAATAGATTTTACGGAAAAATTCCCCTGACCATAGTTCTGATTATGATTATGGGATTGATGCTGATTCAGAAAAGCTTTTCCGCACAAAATAAAAGCAGCAGAGAATCCTGCGGCAAGACCGGCGCTCTTTGCAGGCGGATAGTGATTCTTCCACTGGACGGCAGAAACCAGACCTATGACTATATAGGCCGTATTGTAAAGATTCATGGCTACGAACCCATTATGCCTCCGAGGGCAATTATGGGGAATATCAATGATTATGACCAGTCTTTTAAAAAGAACTGGGATTGCTGGTACTGGCTCAATAATAATCTGGACAGCCGGTGCGCCATTCTGATTCTTTCCGCTGATTCCCTTGTTTACGGCGGCCTTCTGGAATCAAGACACAGCCCGATGACCATTCTGCAGGCTTTAAATCAGGTTAATCTTCTGAAAATTATCCGTAAGAAATATCCCCATATCAAAATTCTGGTATTCTCAAGCATACCAAGACGGGAAGCGGAAAACAGGGATCGTAATTTTCTTGTAAACGCCAGACTTCTGGAATTTGTAAAATCCGGTGTTATCGATTTTCTGAGTATTTCCGGCGACGATGTAACGGATATTTCCAGACAGGTCAGTGAAATTGCCATAATGAAGAAGATTATAGCTGAGAACAAACTTGAGGCAAAAGTCCTGATTTCAGATGTGGACAGAATCAGGCTGGGAATCGACGAATCCGCAATGGTTCTCTTTACAAGGTATATAAATTCCACAAAGAAAAAGAAACCATGTGTTTATATTGAATACAGGGATATAACATCGGCAAGGATGAAAATCGACCGTTACAGCGCTACTCCGGTTATGAGCGTGGCTCTGGATATGGTGGAAGCTGTAGGTGCGGAAGTTGTCTATCAGCCTTCGCTGGCGGATCTTGTTCTGGCGGTAAACCATCCCTCTTCAGGCAGAAGCATGGAGGATTTCACTGCAAAAATCAAAGAGCTGCGCACAGACAAACCTGTTGCTCTTGGTGATATTTCCGCAAGGACCGAAAGAGCGGTTTTCTTCAAAAAAATCTGGCGGGCAGGCTTGTTTCCCGGTTTAGCCGGTTATGCCACATGGGGAATGGGAACCAATGCTCTCGGAACCACTCTTTGCGAGGGGTTTGCCAGGCTTAGCTGTAAAGACAGGCAGTCATATACCGAACACACATCCTTCCTCTACGAGAGGCTTCTCACCGACTACATTTATCTTTGCAACATTCATCTTCAGCTTGCGGAACAGACCGGGATTCCCGCATACAGTCTTTCTGTAATGACTCCGGAGCAGGAAAGGGAAGCCGTTGAAAAGACTGTGAAAGCCCTTGAGCAGAACCTGAATGAACTTGGTATCGAATTAATACCCAAAAAGGGGAATGGGAATGAAAAATCTGCTGAAAGCGACAATATAATGAGTGATAACAGTTTCCGGTTTTTAGTGAAGCTGCCTGCCAACCCTTATGCGACAAAGGCGGAAATAAAAGCCGGTCCTGTGGTTTTTCCATTTCACAGGCTGTTTGAAATAGACATACCGACAAAAGCGGAATTAAAAATAACCGGAAAGCCCGGGGTGTAAAGTCCCGTTTGCAGATATCCGGATTAGCAAAGCAGGAATACAATGAGCGAATCAAACGGAAAAGCATTACTTGAAGTAGAAAATCTTGTAAAAACATATATAATGGGCGAAGTAAAGGTGCGAGCACTCAGAGGCGTCAGCATAACAGTTGAACGGGGCGATTTTGTTGCCATTATGGGACCTTCAGGTTCAGGGAAATCAACATTTATGAATATTCTGGGCTGTCTTGATACTCCCAGCTCAGGCATTTATCTTCTTGATAATATTGATGTTTCGAAAATGACAAAAGATGAACTTGCCGGAATCAGAAACCTGAAAATCGGATTTGTGTTTCAGGGGTTTAATCTGCTTGCAAGAACAACTGCAATAGAAAATGTTGAACTTCCTATGCTTTATTCGGAAAAATTTGATAGTCTGGAAAGGGAAAAGCGGGCTGCAAAAGCTCTTGAGTCTGTTGGTCTTGGTAAAAGAACCCATCATGTGCCTTCCCAGATGTCCGGCGGCGAGCAGCAGCGTGTTGCCATAGCCCGTTCCCTCGTTAACGATCCGCCGCTTATTCTTGCGGACGAACCTACCGGAAACCTCGATACCAAAACAAGTATCGAAATTATGAATATTTTCCAGAAACTCAACGATGAAAAGGGTATTACCATTCTTATGGTAACTCACGAACCTGACATTTCTTCTTATGCCAAAAGAATCATATCCCTTCGCGACGGCAAACTTCTCTCCGATGAAAAGGTTGTGAACAGAAGCATAGCGGAAAAAATCCTCTCAGATGGCAAACTGTCGGAAAATGGCGAATTTATTGAGGATTAATCTGATCTGAAGTTTTTTTCACAGTCTTTTTCTTCTTCTTTACAATATTGAAAAGCTCTCTGAAGAATTCTTTCGTTCCGTCAAACTGTATCTGGCCCTGAATTGAACCTGTCATAGCGCCTTCGTAGCTCTCAAGCCTTAATCTCATGCCGGGTTTATATTTGTATTCGATTCCCCATATACCTGTGGTCTGTCCCTGAATAGCCTTTGTCTGTGAATATGTGAGGAAGAACCTCTCCTTTGCATCAAGAGCTTTGGAAATTCTGAGGTTCCATGTGCCTGAAACTCCCATCTCAAAGAAAATTTCAGATAGCGAAAAAGCTCTGCCAAACTGTCTTGTAATAGGTGTAAGCAGAAGCCCCTGCATATAGTTGGCAAGCATATTAACTGCGGTGCCTTCAAGGTTGGAGTGCAATCCTGTATTTTGGTTGCTGGTGAGGGAGGGGACTCCCACCAGTGCGTTTGAAACAAGAAGTTCAAGAATTTCTTCCCTTGAATACGCCGGGTAAGAATAAAGATTAAGACCTGCTATATTTGACTTATTGTGTTCAAATGAATCTTTCAGATCATCAAGGGTTCCCCGGTAATCCATAAATATTTCAACACTGGATGCATAGGTGGAAGCTTCCAGAGCCAGAATCGGGTTCAAGCCTCCTCCGGATGCGTTTTCCTCAAATATTACCTCACCTTTGGATACCCGGAATGGATTTCTGAGGAATGGGAACTGCAGGGTTCCTCTTGAGAATGAAATTTTACCGTCTATATCCGAACCGTTGCTTGGATGGAAGCTTATATGGACATTTCCATCTGATTTGATAAAGAGTCCCTTGAAATCGAGCCATACATCAGTGCCTATTCTCACCACAAGATTTCTGATTTCAGGCATGAATGATTCCTGCTTTTCCTGTTTGACAGGGGATATAAGCGGTTGTTCGGACTTTGCTGTAGCGGCATTTTTGCCTTTGTCATAATCCCACCAGTCGATTCCGTGAAGCAGGAAATCGGTTGTGGTTGATTCCTTCTTTTTGGGTACTGCAGGCTGAAGCGAAGCAAGCTGTTTGAATTTTTCATCGGGTAGGCTTATTGTGGCGTTGCTTATTCCGATATAGTTTTCCATTTTCCGTGTGGATCCCCCGATGATGGGCCTCATCAGGCTTCCTGTAACAGAAAGTGAAGCATCAACCTTACCTTTTATCAGACCGGGAATTAAAACCGCCAGATTGCTGCCGTTCAGGTGCATATTAATGCTGTCGAGGGTTGTTTCCGTATCGGAAATATGAGCTTTACCCGCCACATCAAAATCGCCGTCGCCAAGTTTGCCTTTGATGCTTGATACATCAATGTCTTTGCCGAGGAAATTGATTCTGGCGTTTATATTTTCGATGTAATTATCCATATAAGACAGCTTCATTCTGCCGCCTTTGATTTCTGTTTTGCCCGTAAGTGAAAAACTGGGGTATTTGCCTGTGAGTTTCAGATTTCCCTTAAATGAACCGTCAGTATCTGCAAGACCCGGCACAACAAGGCTCAGGGTGTCGAGGCTGTTATCGTCAATGTTTGTTGAGATTTCCATGTCTTCAGGGTATGTAATCTGCCCATTGTTGATTTCGATGGGAATTCTGCCTGCAAAGGAAATTGCGTGTTTATCTTTCCTTATCCGCATATCATCAAACAGAATGACGCCGTTATCGGATTTGAAGTTTCCGCCTGCTTCGTCAAATTCCACAATGCCGAACGAACCGTTGGTAAGTCTTGTATCCGACATTAATTCCGGCGTTCTGAGGTCGCCCGTAATCTTGGTGATAGTCTGGATTTTGCCTTTGAGCATCCGGATACCGGGAATAAAAGGATGAAGCATTTCCACCGGCATATCCTCGGCATCGGCGTTTATGTTGAAAAGATCTTTTTCTTCATCTATCTGCCCTGTTATAAGAGCATGGCTTTTCGGGGCAATATATTCGATCCTGTTGATATCCAGAAGTCCGGGCCTGTATGTGATGAATGAATCGAATGTATTGAAAACATTGCCTGCGATAATACCGTCTTTGAGTCTGAGACCCAGTTTGAATTCGGGCCTCGACATAGAACCTGACAGTTCGAATTCTCCCTCAATTTTGCCGTCCATTATGTCTTTAAAAGGAGAATCATTTATATCAAGCACATTGGCAAGGCTCCAGTTCTTCACTTCCGATTTTATGTTGAGTACCGGGGCATCTTTATCCGCCACATCCCAAGCCGCCTTATCCAGAGGGCTTGTTCCTTTTGGAAAATATATTCCTCCATCAAGCTTCCAGTAACTTTCTATACCTTCGAGTGTAAACTTCTCAAGGCTCAATGTGTGATTGCCCCAGTGAATTCTTCCCCCCGCTTTTCTGAAAGGATGTTTTTTTACGGTGAATTCACCGGTTGACATTTGAATATCTGCAACCGGCGATGATTTTGTTCCACTCAGCTTAACAAATGCCGAAGCTTCACCTTTCATTTTGGGAAGCTCCGGATCGAGATATTCCAGTGTTGAGAGATTCAGTTTGTCTGATTTGAATGTAAAATCGATGTTCTGGCCCTTCAGGCTTCCTTCACCGGTAATTTCAGAGCCGTCTGTTTTTGCATAAAGATTTTTCAGTGTAAACGAATCTGTGGTCGATTTCAAATCAGCATTCGCTTCATATACGGGCATATTAAGAACTGTGGCGTTTTTCAGGCTCAGGTTGCCGCTGAGAAGGGGAGAAGAAGCGGTTCCATTGATCTGGATTTTGCCCCATAAAGTTCCTCTTGCCTTAACATCCTTAAAAGGCGAGCGGGCAATGAGGTTCTCAAGTTTTCCCCCTGCGGCGTTGATTGTCAGATTAAGAGGCATTTCCTTCGAAAAATCGATTTTTCCGCTGCCGCAGTAAGAACCGACTGATTCTTTATAATCGAAGTTTCTTATGTCCAGTCCTTTTTTATCAACTGAAAAATCGGAGTTGAATGCAAATGCCTCGTGGTCGAGTATTCCATCCTGAATAGTGAAGGAGCCTTTCCACATCGGGGAATTCCAGTAACCAAGAATTTTTCCGTCCAGATTGGCAGTGCCTTCTATGTTTTTCAGCGAAAGATCTTTACGAATCTTTTTTATTGAAACTCCCTGTCCGGATAAATCCAGTTTCTTCATAATAAAACCGGTATCCATTTCCCTGCTCTTCACATTGAGGGCCAGGGTTTTTCTGTTCAAATCTATGCTTCCGTCAACCCAGGTGCTGAAAACAGGCAGATTTTCCGACTTGTCTCCCGGCAGTGTGTTTCTGAAACTTACGCTTTGAGGAAATCCTCCGTCAGTATTACGGCGAAGCTGTCTCATAGAAAGCCACATTACAGGAAGCCCGTCAATCGGCTGCATTTCCTCACCGGGGAGAGCATCCTTTCTGAAAACAACAGGTTTAACCATAGATGCCTGCCAGCCGTTGCGGGTGAAAACCGCACCTTCGAGCACATAGGGCAGAAAATACATACGGGCAAAAGGAGTCGTTACTCTGTCGGGGTTTGAATCAAAACCCCAGTAAGTTGAAAGGTTGTAATCATCATCAATGATGGAAACTCTTCTGTCCCTTCCCGGAGCGGAATAGAAACCTTCCCAGTGGTTATCCGCCAGTGTGATTTTACCCGATGAGTATCTAATAATTCCTCTGCCTTTATTGACAGGTAGCCCCATAGTTTTGCCGTTTTCCAGACTGACAAGATAATATGCCCTGAAAGCAGAAGGCGAACCTTTTGCCATTATCACAAAATTACTGTTTCCGGGCTGAATGTATTTATAGTTTTCAGGTGATATGAATTCGTTAAGATCGGTATTCCAACCCATAACATTGGCTGAAAAACCTGTGCCTGAAGTATTTCTAATCGAACCGAATGCAGCCAGATTCCCTAATTCGCCTCTCCCTGAAATACCCCAGCCGAACTGGTTGTTCTCTCCTGTTATCATTCCTGAGAGATTTATGGTTTTGGACGAATTCAGGGTTCCAAAATAGGGATTAACAACGGCAAGATTGGAAAGTCTTGTGTTGTGAATGTCAAAGACTGCCTGCCCTGCCAGACCCTTATTCAAATTAAACCATCCCGACATACGGAAAGGACTGCCTGCAAGGTCTCCTTCAAACTGCCGGAGCGAAATTGTGTTGTTGTTGAATATAAAACTGCCTGAAATGTTGTTAATCGGTTTTCCGTTGTAAACCAGATTGGTATCTGCTATATCCGCTGTTACAATCGGAGCTTCAAAACCTCCGAGAATTCTGGCTTTTGCTGTGGTTCTTGCTGAAATGGACATTCCTGAGGGAAGCCATGAGGCAGGAACATTGAAATCTCTTGTGCTTACGGAAAAATCAAGCATCTTGTCCTTCAAATCAACATAACCTCCGGGGCTTATAAGAACTCCGCCCGGGGTATGGACTACTATGTCGCTGAGAACAACGCTTCCATCTCCGAAAATAAAGTTAGCGCTTCCGCTTCCTATGTTTTTGTCGGAATAGCTGAGTCCGCTGACGCTTGAAGTTCCGAGAACCAGCGGATCCGAAGGTGTGCCTATGATTCGCACATCAAAATCGGATATGGCGGTCAGACGCTGGCCCGGTGCAAATTTTCGAACCAGTCTGCCTATGTCCGTATTCCTGCCGTGGAATTCCAGCATTCCGAGACGGTTGTCTTCTATGTTGATCCAGCCTGAACCGCTGATGTTTCCGCCTGAAAACAGAGCGTTCCGCAATTCAAAACTTATGGTGTTTTTGAAATATTCGAAACTGGCGAGGCAGTCGCTGAATTCCTCACCTTCGATAGAGATTTTTTTTGCATTAATTGTGGATTTGACTTCAGGACTGTCATACATGCCTGAAACTGCAGTATCTATGGCAAGGGTGCCTTTGGTTTTAAGCTTTTCCGCACCTTTATACCCTTCGTCTATTATGGTAGCCAGAGGTAAGGATTTTGTGTTGACAAATACTCTGAGTTTTGGTTTCAGCAGCCCGGTTATTCCTCCGCCAACAGTCAGGGGAGTATTTCTGTAAACAGCTTTCAGTTTTTCAACTGTAAGAGTGTCTTTTGTCAGAAGTATCTTTCCTTCGATATTCTTTATCTGATCCTGAAGGAGAGGTGTTTCAAAACTGCAGCGGTCAACAAAAATTCTGCCGGTTATGTCTATGGATTCAAGCATATTCGGAGATGAATAGATATTCTTACTGGCAAGATTGGCATTAAGGTTGATTCTGCCTCCGGTAAGTCTGTGGGGTGATGCTCCGGCAATATAGTTGCCCCATTTGGAAGCTGTAAGCCCTCTGCCTTTTACATTAAGGTAAATTCCGAATGTTTCAGGGATAATTCTGCCTTTTATATCAAGAACAGCATCTTCTTCTTCAGTTGTTGCATGCAAATCAACCTGAAGATTCTTTATGGAATAAAAATGGAAACTTCCTTTTACATCTTTTGTAGAAGCGCTAATGCGGTGTTTATCCCTGCTGTCAGAGTAATGGACTGTTCCTTCTGATAAATAAACCGGACAATCGAAAGCAAGTTCCCTTCCGGGTTTTTCAACAGGTTTTGGTTCTCCGGGAATAAAAAATCCGTCAAGGTTGAACTTGCCTTTCTTATCTGTGGCAAGAACCACATAAGGCTTTGCAACTTCTATTGATGTCAGTGATTTTTCCCAGGATGACGGATTGAGTGCTTTAAGTAAATTTATACTGACGGTAATTTTTTCCGCGGCAATCCACTTCTGCCCGCCTTTGGAAGTCATTACAGGTTCTGTCATTGATATCTGTGATGCGGAGATGCTAAAATCCTGAAAATCAAAGGATCCCCTCAGGCTTTTGTTTATAGCTGTTTTGATCTGTTGTTTGGCTATTCCCTTTGAAAATGGCAGGAACGCAAGTATGGCAACAAAAAGAAGGATGCCTGTTACCAGAAAAACCTTCTTTATTTTAGACCATTTTGCAGGTTGTTTCTTATCCTTGCTCATTTCATCCAAACCCATTGAAATTTAAGGGGAAAACAAAATTAACGGCATACCACCGCCAAACAAACAGTAGTTCTATCCATTAAGTTTATTTCCTCTGAAAATTACGATTTTCAGAGGTTTCATTGATGTAAAACTCTATGTTTATTTTATAACTTTTTCTTGTTTTATGCTTTACTTTTATATAACCGCTTGTGATACATGAGTGAGGGACTTTTTGTATTATTATCATGCAGATACGAATTTGTTTTATGTATGACTGTTTTCCGGTTATCTGCCGGTAATCAGATCTATTTTTAACCAATATGGGGGTACATTATGGATTCAGTGAGAGGACAGCAGATTGGAACCTGGGAAGGAATGACCAGATTAACCAATAGCAAGCTGACTGCAGGAGATCAGGTCGGCGGCAGATATAAAACTATGGATGATGCCGTTAAAGCCGCCTATGATCATAAAGGAGCCGAAGCGATTCTTAAAAATAAGGAAGGCGACTTTTCCGTATATGGCATAAAAAACGGAAGCAGCAGTGATCTCACAAAGGGAAATATCGAACAGGTTAAGGATTACCCCGTTTCAAATGTTACCACCAAAGGAACCAATGTTAAGGGACTTCAGGCTATTGTTACAGAGGACAGCCATGTTTTTAATTCACCGGAAGTTCATGGAAACAGGAATTCCGGCAACAGCTTCGTTATTAACGACAGATATGAAAAACAACCTCTTACTGCATCACAGGCATCTGACAGACTCTATTATGCCATGAAAGGCGTTGGAACCGACGAAGAAGGCATATTCAAAGCTTTCTCAAAAACCAAACCTGAAGAAAGACCTGCTATTGAAGGTAAGTATCAGGAAAAATACGGAAGCAGTCTGAAAAAAGACCTCGACAATGAACTGGGAAATGTTACCGGCGACAGAAAACTGGCAGCTCAGATGATGAAGAACGACAAACCGATCATCGATCAGGACAAACTTCTCAGCGACATCGACAATGTCAACAACCAGTATAAAGCCAAAGGCGGAAAACTTAAAGATTCATCAGGGGAAAGAAACGGCGCATTATTGATAGCCCACCTCAGCACACCGGGCGATGGATTCTCAAGCCAGGGAGTGCCTGCATCCAACGAAACCGGAAAAGAGTTTAAACTCTATCAGGCTATTCAGAAAGAATCCCAGACATCGGGCAAAAAACTTAACCCTGCTGATGTTTACAGACTTTCACTCGAACTGAACGAAGGCGACAAATTCAATGCAATGCTGACAGCCCATAACACACTCAGAGCTGCAGCAAGAGGCGGCGATTCCTACCTCGGAACCCAGGCAGATCGCAAAGAGTTTAAATACGGCACTTACGGAGCTTCCTCAGACCACGAGTTTATGAAAAACAACCTCCAGTCCATATCCGGCGGAAATGATGAAACCGGCGGATGGTACCATATGTTTGGAACCGCTACTGCTGCAATGAAAACCGGAAGTATGGCAAGCAAGGGAATGAGCATGTTTGAATCATATCTGGTTTCAAGAGACCAGTGGACTGATCCCATGGAAAGCAGACTTGATGAAATCGGCATCGCCATGGGGAAACGAGTGGCTAACGCAAGATAAATCAAAGATTAAATATAAATCCGATTCATCCGGCGGACAGAAAAAATCTGCCGGATGTTTTATTTATACAGCTTTTTATTTCACAAAAAAAACCGGCTGAACACCTATTCTTCGCAAAAACACAGGAAATCGGGAGAATTCAAATCACCGTAATGGTATAAAGCCTGTGCTCTGCATCCCCCTCTGCAATGATTGTGGAATTTGCAGTTCAGGCATTTTGAATTGCCCTGAAGATTTCTCAGTTTAATAAAAAACCGGTTTTCATGCCATATCTCATTAACGGTCTTTTCCCTGATATTATCACGATAGTCAGCTTCATCAAAAAAATTGCAGGGAGACATATATCCTTCGGCGTCAATCTGGCAGGCAACCTGTGCCGCACCGCAGCCGAATGTTTTGTAAAGCCTGCCGCTTGGTTCGTCTGAACATTCAGGCATCAGGATTTTACTCCATACAGGTTTTTCGAACCCGGATTTCAGGGCTTCTATCCGGTTGAGAATATCTTTCTGTTCGTCAGAAGTGAGGAGAAGCTCGGTGTTTTGTGCAGCTCTGCCCTGGGGCCTTATTATACCAAGGCACATCGAACTGACAGGCAGTTTTTGGGTTAGATCAAAAAATGATTTCAGGTGGGCAGCATTGTGTTTTGTAATTGTAAAATCAAGGTTAATCCTATGTGGTGTGTGTGCCGACAGAATTTCAACAGCTCCGAGGGTTTTCCTGAAACTTCCCTTTCCCCTGCAGAAATCGTGAATTTCCTCAGTTCCCCCTTCCATGCTGATGTTGAATTTGTCAAAATTGACTGAAGCTAAATCTTTCGCCATTTTTTCATCGATCAGAGTTCCGTTTGTGTTAATGGACACTGACAAACCCAGTGAGGAGGCATACTGAAGAAGGTCGCAGGCGCCTTTACGCATAAGGGGTTCTCCGCCGCCGATGTTCAGTTCGGAAACACCGAGAAAAGCTAATTCTTCAAACAGCTCTCTGATTTCTTCGTCTGTGAGTTCATTTTTCGCAGCTACAGTGGAAGAGCTTACGCAGTGGCGGCATCGGAGGTTGCATCCTGCGGTCAGATCAAGATAAATCCGCAAAGGTGCGGAAAGGTATTCTCCCCGGCTTCTGTCCGGGAAAAAAACACCACCGAATCTGAAATCGTCATCAATCATTCCATAATCGTGCCATTGGGAAACAAAATCTTCCATATCTTTTTCAGGTATATATGGGGCAAAAGCTGCTTTTATCTGAGGAAGGCTGTATTCACCAAAGCTTTCCAGAATTGCTGTAGATATAGCATCAAAGGGGAGAACAGACTTTTCCCTGCAATCAAGAACAAGGGAGCCGAAAAACTCCCTTCTGGCTCTGAATCGGGGCAAAATGCAGCTTTCATCAGTCTGGCTGAAATATTTAATTTGTTCCGGCGGAGTTCTCTTTATCATAAATAAATATTATCATAATTTTATAATACAGGCAAAACAAAGAAAGATACGGTTCGTTATACTGTCCGCAGGATAAAATCACTTTTTGCAGTACTTATTTTCCAATGCATTAAAAAATCAGCTGATCAGGAGGTTTATATGCAAATCGACAGGTACACAAAATTCATCCTTACAGTAATAGCAGCGGCACTTGTAATGATAGCCCTGCAGCCCTTTATCACGCCCATAGTAAAACCGACTCCCGTATATGCGCAGTTTGAACCTATTGCAACCCAGTCGCCGGCAAAAATAGACGGATGGCCAACGGATCAGAATGGAAACCCTATGGGCAGCTATGTTTATCCTATGCATATGTATATGATTAATCCCAAAAACAGATAAAAAGAAAAACTCCGCATTTTCCGGAATGCGGAGTTTTTTATATCGGCATCAGGCTTTTGCCCGATTGTTAACCGTTAATGCCAGTTTTACTGTTCGCCCAGTTTCTGTTTAGCTTCAGCCAGATCGTCACTGTCGGGTTTTGCCAATTCTCTGGCTTTTTTCCAGTCTTCCGTAGCTTTGGCTTTGTCGCCCATTGCCTCATAGACATTACCTCTGACCAGATGGCATCTGGCGTTGCCGGGTCCTGCTTTTACTGCGGCATCGGCATCGGCAAGAGCTTTTGGAAGTTCTTTGGCAATAATCCTTACATTTGCTCTTTCTGCAAGTGCATCTGCATTATTGGGTGCAGAGGCAAGAATCGCATCCAGTTCGCTCAATGCTCTTGAAGGATCACCGGCAAGACTTCTTGCCCTTGCGGTAAGAACTTTCAATTCCACATTATTGGGGTTAGCTTTCAGAGCGCCTTCGAGCAGGTTGACGGCGTCTTTGTAGTTTTTCTCGGTAAATCTCTGTTTTGCCAGTTTCTGGTATGCATCTGTTAAAGCTGCAGCAGCTTTGGCGTTTCCGGGATTTTTACCTACTACAGAAGACAATTCTGCTACTGCTCCGGCGTAATCCTGATTGTTATACATCAGCATGCCTCTTTTAAATTTGTATTCCACATTGTTTGGAACCAATCTGGAAAGGCTTGCATAAGCAGCTAATGCATCGTCCGTCTTTTTCAGTCTTTCCGCATCATCAGCGGCGGCTTTGTAGAGCCTTATGAGATTGTCTTTAAGCTGAATTCTCTTGGGAGCCATATCGAATGCTTTCTGAAAATCAGCTACAGCTTTGTCTTTCTGGTTTGTCATTTCGTAGATTTCGCCTCTTTTGGCAAGTGCATCCACAAAATCATTTTTAACATCCAGAGTTTTGTTGAGATATTCCATTGCGGCGGTTCTGTTATTCTGCTTCAGTGCGGTCTGGGCTTTGTCAAACAGAATCTTTGCCAGTTCTTCCTTTGCGTGATCCTGATGGGGGTTCTGCTCAAATGATTCCTGATAGCATTTTGCCGCTTCGTCTATCTGCCCTCTGCCCCTGAGTATGTCTCCATATATATAAAGTGCATATGAAAGCATATCCTGAGGTTTGGTGTTTCCCGGAGCTGCAGCTACAGCTTTGCGGTATTCTGCAATAGCTTCCTCATATTTATTGAGTTTTTCAAGAAGCTTTCCTTTTTCCATGTATCCATCAGGAATTTTCGGAGCTATTCTGATATAGTCGTTATAATCATCCAGAGCTTTGGGGTATTCCTTTAGTTTTATGTTTGCCCTTGCTCTGTCCATGTAGTATTCTTTTGTTTCCGGTGCGAGTTTGATTGCTTCATTGAACTCGAAGACTGCAGTTTCATAATCCTTTTTATCTTCAAGGAAAAGCAGGCCTTTTTCGTAGTGGGGATCAGGGAAATTTCTGTTGAGTGAAATAGCCCGATCAAAGTCAAGTATAGCTTCATCAATCTTTTTCTGGCTTCTGTAAAAAACAGCTCTTCTGAGATGAAGTCTCGGATTGTTGCTTTCGCAGCCGGTTGTGAGCATTTTTTTGTATTCGGACTCTTCTTTTTCGTGTTCAAGTTTGATTTTGCTGAAGAACGGGTTCAGAAAAGCAAATGCAATAGCTACAATACCAACCAGAAGAAGAATAAATTTCAGGTTTTCCTTCCAGAATCCGGCGGAGCTCATTCCCACCTTTTTCTTTACATCCACTGTTTTGATTGCAAAATTGGAGGATAGTTCTTCCTCTTCCTTTTTCTTTAGTGCTCCGGGTATTGCCCAGGGCTTGATTATCTGAAGTTCAACAGCTTCTTCATCATCTTTGCTCTCCGGCTTTTCTGCCGTAGTATCTTTTGTTTCTCCTGCCGCCGCTGCCTGTGCGTCTTTTTTGAAACTGGGTCCTCTTTTAACACCCAGATCCCTTCCGCAGCCGCCGCATTTCAAATCTGCCTCAGTTATTACAAAACCGCAATGAGGACAGAACATATTCCCACCTCAATCCTGAATAAAATTTGCATGTTGTTTCACAAGATTATTTTTCCCTGTTTTCTCCCGAATCCCCTTTATTTTTAAAAATTTGAGCCTTTATTAGTACATGGACAGAAATTATGGTTTCTGACAACCACCTTCCAATGCTCCCCTGTTCTGTCGAGAATGAGCTTTATTTCATCAGCCATAGGCTTGCATACGGTGATTGTGAAGTTTTCATACCCAATTGCCGCCGGGCATAACCGGGGATGTTTATAAAAACAGCCTGCATCTTTCCCCAAAATCTGCCATAGAGTTTGGTGGTGTTCATAGGGTATGTTGTTGAAAAAGGCAAAATCGATACTTCTCTTTTCAAGAACATCTATTAGTCTTGCAAGCTCGTTGAGGTCCGGATTTTTGTCAATCTGCAGCAGATGAAGTTTTCCCGGTTCCTGTTCAAACTGTTTTATGTATCTGATGGGAGGCGTCTTCAGATTTATCGGGGTTATTCTTTTTGCGGAAATTTCTGCCGGAATTGCGAATCTGCCTGTTTTTCTGACGAGGTAAAACTGCCATGGTGCGGAAAAAGCGGTTCTGTTGAAAAGATCGACATTTCCTGTGTTTTTATAGACATAGGCAAGTTCAAACAGATAATAGCTGTTTATGGGTTCAGTTCCATCGCAATAAAAAACGGATCTGAAATATGATTCTTCGGATTTTTCCCAGTTGCGGTTAAGTTTGTAAAAAAGTCCCCGGAGATTCCATATTGTCGGTGATTTTGGTTTTTGTTTCAGTGCATTTTCAATTATAGCTTCTATCCTGTTTGTTTCAAATTTTTCCGGATAGGAAAAAGCAATAATCGAAATAAGGGTTTTCATCTGATAAACAGCCTTCATGTTTATGCAATCCGATTCAAGGCTCATCAGAACTTTTTGAAAAGCATCTGGTATATCAAGGTCTCTGAAGAGTTGTCTTGATTCGGATAAAAGATCTGCAGATTTTGCCTCATCCCTAATCATTAAAACATCAACTCCATTATTATTTCAGGTTCTTATTAATTAAGTTTTATCCAAAACCTCCCAATAATTTACATAATGTGGTATAATACCTGTTAGGGGTGATCTTATGAAGAGAGTTAAGCTGACAGACTTGCTCAACAGGCAGGTCGGCAAATGGAATGTCGAGACTAACAAAGCAAGTATTGTTACGGATGACACTAACAGAACCGATTTGCAGCTTCAAACGATAATTACCATCTCCAGACAGCTCGGCAGCGGCGGAGAGTATATCGCCAAAAAAGTGGCTCAGAAGCTTGGTTTTAAAGTGTACCATAAAAAACTGGTGGACGAAATAGCCGGCAAAGCCAACCTGCGCAAAGCGCAGATCGAAGCTCTCGATGAGAAAAGCCGTATGTTTATTGAGGAATTTTACCGAGCCATTCTTCTCGAGCCAGGTTATCTGACTTCCAGTGAATACTTCAAGCATCTTTCAGAGGTGATCCTTTCCATTGCTCACAACGGAATGTCCGTTATTGTGGGAAGGGGAGCCCATCTTATCCTCGGAAGTAAAACCGGACTGAGAATAAGGTTTATTGCATCTAAAGAAACCAGAATTGCAAAACTTGTTAAAACCAAAAAAATCACGGAAAAAGAAGCAGAAAAGCTTGTAGATACAGACGATGAACAAAAAGCCTATTTCCTTAAAAAGCATTTCGGCAAAAAATTCAGTGATCCGGGGGATTTCGATTTAGTCATTAATACAGACAAAATAACAGAGGATGAAGCAACAGATATCATAATCTGGCTTATGAAGAAGAAAATCCGGGAAACAAGCAAAAAACTGCTTTTTAATCCTGAGCATCTGGCTTAATTCCCTTTAAAATTCTGATTTTCAAATCCGTATTCCGCAAAAAAAGCGGCAGACTTTTTAGTTATGGCGCTGATTATATATCATTTATTATGGAATGTATTTGCATGTGATAGTAAATTCTGATAGAATGTGTTGTGATTTTAAAACATAGCAGTCAGATATAATTCGGGGGGATGCATAAAAAAAAATGTTTAAATCACCACACAGGCTCTTTTGGTATTCAAAACCTTCATCCCCAGAAAAAATCAATTGGTATAAACGGGAGATTTAGTATTATGAATAAAAAGAGAATCGTATATATTGATGACGATGAAAATTGTCTTGAACTGTTTTTATATACATTTTCTAAAAGTTTTGATATTACACTGGTTGAAGAAACCACCAATCTCAGCGATGTCTTAAAAAACGGAAATTTTGATGCTGTAATTACTGATTTTGAAATGCCGGACCTTAATGGTCTCGAACTTCTCAGGAAAGTTAAAGATGAATTTCCCTCGCTGCCTGTAATTTTCTTCACAGGACAGGGCAACGAGGAAATCGCACGAAACGCATTCCTCAATGGAGCTTCCGACTATTTTATAAAAGACTTTGACGGATTTGCCTGCAAAGAAAGACTCATCAATTCCATTAACAACGCCATAGAAAAATCACAGGCAGAAACAGGCAGAAAAGAAAGCGATAAGAAGCTGAGGGCGATTATAGAAAACACGCCGGACATTATCCTTCAGTTTGATACGGATTTGAGACTGGTTTATATTACTCCGAATTTCTCAGATTATATTGGGAAAAACTGTGAATTTTTCTATGGTAAAACACTGGATAAAACCGGATTCAGCCATTCAAGCATAGAGCAATTGAACGAAGATTTTAATCGGGTTCTGAGAACCGGAAAAGCTCAGGAAGGCGAAATAAAGTTTTCAAGCCAAAGGGGTCTTGTGATTTTTAATTACAGAATAATTCCGGAATTCAACAGGGAAAAAAAAATTCAGAGTATTATGTGCATCGGACGGGATATCACCGCCCAGAAGAAAATTGAACAGGATTATAAAATCCTTTTCGAAAAAATGCTCAATGGTTTTGCTTTGATGGAATCAATAAACAACGATGATGGAACTCCATACGAATTCAGGTTTATTGCCGTCAATCCCGCTTTCGAAAGGCTGATGGGGTTAACAGCAGCGGATATTGCAGGCAAAACAACGGCAGAGCTTCCACAGGAACTGGGCGGGTTGTGGTATGATGCATTCAAAATTACCACTATCACTCAGACGCCTGTATATTTTGTGCATTACTTCCCAAAATATGACAGATACCTTGAGATTAACGGATTCCGCACTGGCGTGGATCAGTTTGCGGTAATACTTGAAGACGCCACAGACAGAATCAAAGCTGAAATTGCATTAAGACAGAGTGAGGAGAGATTCAGAAGTTATCTTGAAAACGCCCCTGATGCCGTTTTTGTAACCGATTCAAAAGCAAGATTCCGTGATGTAAACAGAGCTGCGTGTATTATGTCGGGATATTCCAGAGACGAAATGTCTAAAATGTGCACCATCGATGTGCTTGCGGAAGAATTCAGACAAAGAGGTCTCGAAGCTCTGTCAAGGGTAGTGAATGATGGGAGCGCCTCCGGGGAACTTGTGGTTCAGAGAAAAGACGGCTCCAGATTTGATGCCGCTTTTGAAGTTGTTAAAATTGATGATAAAACCATTCTCGGATTCTGCAAGGATGTTACAGCATACAGAAGTGCAATCAACGAACTGAGAAGCAAGGAAAAGGAACTCATTGAACATGAAAAAATTATGCAGAAATCATATTCCGAACTCCATGCCGTCTTTGATGCTTTTCCGGGAATAATCCAGACCCTTGACCGGGATTTTAATATAATCAATGCAAGTCAGAGCCTTCTTGATTCTTTTGGATATAAAAGCATTGAGGATGTAAAGGGAAAAAAATGCTTCGGAATGTGGAAGCAGCTCAATACAACGTGCCCGGACTGTGAAGTCTCCGAAGTTTTAAGAAACGGTAAAACGGTTATCCGCATCAGCACCCGGGAAGAGGCTGAAGTTACGGGAATGTGGTTCAATTCGTATATTGCACCGATAAAAGATAAAAACGGGGTAATAACAGGGGCAATAGAATGTATGATGGACATTACCGAGTTGAAAAAGACCCAGGATGCCCTCAGGGAAAACGAGACCAAAATGAAACAGATAATTGACAATGCCGCAGAAGGTATTGTGGAAATCGATAAGGATTTCAGAATTTCATTTGTTAACAAAACAGTTGTCGGAACTCTGGGGTACAAGAGAGAAGAATATATTGGCCAGAGTATAACAAAATTTGTTTTTCATGAGGATTTACCGGAAATTATAAGACGAATGCAGCAGAGAGCCATGGGAAAATCAGCCAGGTATAAAGTCAGGCTCAGAGCCAAAGATGGTTCCCCATACTGGGCTATTGCAATAGCAACGCCTTTCCTCGACGAAAACGGAAATTTCAAAGGATCTTTTGTGGTGTTTATTGATATTAACGAGAGGACAAAACTAAAACATAAGGAAAATGAAAAGTTAATATCGATCTGATTCGGAATCAGATTTTTTAGCTTATATCAAATAATCCAGTTTTATGGAGCATTGTCAGAATTTATACGGATGTTGATTTTCCACAGGCAGAATCAAATATTTTGCCTGGAGGCTCCAAAAAGCCGGTTTTTTAAGGATTTGATATAAGCTTAGACCCAATGCCCAGAATTAAGATGAAATTTATCTGATCGATCACTGGAATTATGTCCGTTTGCCCAGCTCCCAGAGAAAACTTTTTGAAAAAAGTTTCCTCCTGACCGCCATCCCAAAACTTTTAGAATTGGGGACCGACCAGGGGACCGTGGGGATTGGGGACCGTCAGAGGGAACCACGCTTTTTTAGAAAAAGCGAGGTTGCCCTCCGAACCTCCCTCCTTGAAAAACAAATATATTGGGCTGGGAGATTGGAGTGAATTTTGCTAATTCAGTGGCATTGAGTTCAGACCGGATTAATGTAAATTGATCTTTGTTTCTGCCGTTAATAAGATCATAGATAGATTTAATTTCACCAATTACCAGATCGTGAATGGGGAGAAAGGCAATGAAAGAAACACTGAAGCAGGAGCTTTGGGATATCTGGAATGCAAAAACAGGTTCATTATCAAAAAACAGAGAAGAATCTATAAATGGCATCTCAGGACAGATTTACTGGGAATATGATTACATAATCGATAACCTGCCCCCGTTCAGCAATGACGGCAGCTATACTTTTGCCGTTATTGGATGCAACGGCGGAAGAATGCTTTCTGACCTGCTGCGGCGCCACTGTAGGTGTATTAATATTGATCCCCTCCTTGATCCTTCCATGGAAGACGACATAAAAGCGGATCTGGATGAAAAACTGGCTGAAAAACTGAACGATCTTGAAACAAGAGCAGTGATCTGCTTCTCAGTGGTGGAACAAGCGGAAAACAGAAAAAGACTGATGCAGAATCTTGATTTGATCGAAGCTCCTCTTATTCTGACATTTCAATTTGGCAACGAGCCTCCTGCATTTGAGAAACAACTTACCAACAAGAGCCTGTATGAAATGAGCAGCGTAATAAAGAACCACTATGTATCACGGTTCGAAAAATGCCCCATACTGGAAGAAAACTCAAAAGGAAAAAGATGGCCCGTAGGCCTTCTTCTGCTCCCTGCCTGATTTATTATAAATCACACCAAATCAGGGTTTTAACCCTTCTATCAACGACCAGTAAGGCTGATCTGCGGGAAGGTTCATATTCTCGTGATTTTTACCCTTACAGCGCAGTGTATATCCCTTGAGGTCGGCGGTCAGCTCATATCCTGCTGCGTATGTGATTACCCCTACTGAAGGACATGTGGGAAGTTCCTTTACGTAGTTGGGTTTTAGCTTTTCCAGATCATCGGGATAATAGTCCTCATTGTCATTGGCATACAACTGCAAAGCTGTTGAAGTCATTCTGAGATTGGACTGGCATCCCGCAAGCTGGGTTTTGTACATCGACCAGCGGAAATTTGGGATAAGAAGCAAAACCAGAGAAGATATGATGAAAATTACAGTTAACAGTTCAAGAAGAACAAGACCATGTATTTTTTTATTTCGACGCATTATCATTCACCCCCTGAAATAGTTGTAACCTGAAACAGTTACAAAAGGTTAAACAAAATCTACAAAGCTATTGTTTCTTTATACCCTGAATTTTTTTCTCAACAGCTTTGACTGTTTTTTTATCGCTGCCTTTTTGAATGTAGATTTCGTAGTATTCCAGCGCTTTATCGATATTTCTGTTCAGTTTATGGATATCTCCCATATAAGGGTAAACTTCAACAAACTTCGGATCCAGATTAAGTGCAGTCTCGAAACAGTCCATCGCCTCTTCAGTCAATCTGCCTTCAAAATAACAGATGCCAAGCATAAAATGGGCTTCAGCTTCCTTGGGAAACTGTTCGATAATCAGCTTAAATTCATGCATTGCTTCCCGATATCCGTTAAGATGTTTGATACATTCCGCTCTGCGTATTATTGATTTGAAGTGGTTGGGTCTGGCAGTCACCAGTTCATCATAAGCTTGCAGTGCTTTTTTCCATTCCCCGGCTTTTTCGGCTTTTTCCGCTGTTTCAACAACCGATTTGATATTGTCTTTTATGCTTTTTATTCTGTCTTTGAGATTCCAGATAATAAAAATAATGCTGCCAATCACAAAAAACATAAACTCGTAAATGCGGATTGAGCCTATTTTAAGGGAATAAGCGGATACACTGAGAATACATACCAGCAGTACAAGATAAATAATAGTGCGGATGTCCATTTTCATCCTGTTGACGCTTTTCATTTCTCTCATAGTGAACCTCTATTTTGTCTGAAGAAATATCATTTTCTGTCCTCTCCAGCGGCATCTCCCAACAGCCATCTGCAGGTGAGGAAGGAACTCCTCGTTTGAAAAGGGTTTGACAATAAGTTCAAAGACACCGGTTCTGTCTGCTTTCTCTTCATAATCCCTCGAAAGCATATTTGTCAGCATCATTATTTTGATATCCCTGTATCTGTCGTCTGCTTTCAGAAGATTGCAGACATGGAAAGCTTTTAAACCCGGCACATTAACATCAATAATGAGCAGGTCCGGCATTTCCTTACGTGCAAGATTGAGTGCATCAAGACCATCCCTGCAGGTAACTACCTGAATGTCTTCTTCACGTGCAACCATTTCGAGATTCATCAGCAGGCGCGTGTCAATCTCGGCAATAAGAACTTTAAATTTATCTTCTTCTTTCATTGTTGTTCCTGAATTAAGAATTGATAACGATAAACGGAAATTCCCCAAAAGATCTCTGCTCTCAGGCAGATTATATATAACTAAACATCCGCCGGGTTTATATAGTTTCCCCGGCGGAAATTTACTTCCTGCACAAACAGCAGAAACGCTCAGGCGTTGATAATGGTAGGCAGTTTAACAATCGGAAGGAACAGACATACAGCCACGATTCCGATAAAAACACCCATCATAACAATCAATACAGGTTCGATGATAGATGTAAGACCGCTGATGGCAGAGTTAACCTGCATTTCGTAAAAGTCCGACACCTTCTGAAGCATATCGCTCAGATTACCGGTCCTTTCGCCTACATCAATCATATGAATAACCATGTTCGGAAAGATATCGCTCTTTTCAAGAGTCCCTGTAATTCTCTCCCCTTCGAGCACCTGCTCGCTAGCCAGTAGAATTGCTTTTTCGACAATCACATTGCCGCATGAAGTGGCAACCAGTTCGAGGGAGTCGATAATAGGCACGCCGCTTGAATACAACAGCGACAGAGTCCTTGAAAATCTTGCAATTACGATTTTCTTGATAAGAGGCCCGATTAAAGGCATTGAGAGTTTCAGCCTGTCAAACCATATCTGTCCTTTGGTGGTCTTAATAGTTCTCATAAACAGCCAAACAGCAGCGGCTATTATAAAGGCGATTATGAAGAAATATGATTTGAAGAAATTGGCTACATCAAGAAAGAACTTGGTAGGACCCGGAAGTTCGCCTCCGAAGCCCTTAAAAATATCTGCAAATTTTGGTATAACGAACAGAAATAATCCTGTTACCACAAGGAATGCAAAAGTCAGAACAGTAATGGGGTAATACATAGCCGAAAGAACTTTTTTCTTCAAAGCTTCTGAAGCTTCGATATATTCGGCGAGTTTCATAAGGATGGTTTCAAGATTACCGCCTACTTCTCCCACTTTGACCAGATTGATATACATACTGCCAAATGTATCTTTGTGGTTACGCAGGGAATCAGAAAAAGAAACTCCCGCGATGATCTTTGTGCCAAGATCATGGATAATTTTCTTCATCTGCTCATTTTCCATATCCTCGGCAAGGCTGAATAGACATTCGACGAGGGGAAGACCGGCATTTACCATTGTTGCCAGCTCTCTGGTGAAAATCATAAGATCTTCTGATGAAACCCGCTGGGGAATTATTGTTATCTTTTTCACCGAAGCTTCTTTTACTTTACCGTTTTTAGTTGCTCCCTCGGTGATTTTGGTGATAATCAGGTCCTTTTCCTGTAAAGAGTTAACAACAGTATCCCTGTTAGGCGCTTCCAGACTTCCCGTAATTCGTTTTCCCGATATGTCTATAGCTGCATAAGTATAGACAGGCATAATTCATTCTCCCATAACTTTTTTTTATATATTTTTTACTATTCGGATTTACATACACCTAAACAAAACAATGTTTTATCTGGTGTGTAAATCCACATTTCGGTCCGTGTTTCAATCCACTAATAGTGAATATTTACTCTTCAGGCAATATTTTACTTTGACAAGACAAATACGGTGCGATTAGTCTAAATCACGACCCTGTGCAATACTGCCGTTTACATTCACTATTACAGTTACAGTTTTCTAATACTGATTAGTGCTCGTCTGCAGTTGTAATCCTCAATACCTCTTCCCAGGAAGTAAGGCCTTCCCGGAATTTTCTGAATGCATTCTGACGCATAGTTTCCATGCCGAATCTTGCAGCTACCTGTTTAAGGCTGGTCGAACTTGCTCCTTCATTGATCATACCCCGAATATGTTCATTTAAGACAAACATTTCTCCGGTTGCAGTTCTTCCTGAATACCCGGTCTGGCTGCATTTTGCACACCCTCTGCCGACATAGAAAGTATAGTCCCGGGCTTTGTTATGCTGAACACCTATTTCTTCAAGAATTTCTCTTGAAGGCGTGTAAGATTCCTTGCAGTAGGGGCATAGTCTGCGCATCAGTCTCTGAGCCATTGATGCTATCAAAGTCGATGAAATAAGAAACGGTGCTACTCCCATATCCACCAGTCTGGTTGCTGCCGAAGGGGCGTCGTTGGTATGCAGGGTTGAAAGCACCATGTGTCCTGTAAGGGCGCACCTGATGCCGATTTCTGCAGATTCAAGGTCTCGCATTTCTCCCACCATTATGATATCAGGGTCGTGGCGGAGAACGGATCTCAGTGAAGCAGCAAAGGTAAGACCAATATCTTCTCTTACAGGTATCTGTGAAATACCCATAAAATTAAATTCGATGGGATCTTCGATAGTGATGATCTTCTTTTTCGGATCATGTAAATTCTGAAGACAGGAATACAGAGTTGAAGTTTTTCCCGAACCTGTAGGTCCTGTAACGAGAAAGATACCATGAGGTTTTATAATTACTTCCTTCAGTTTTTCCAGAAAACCCGCATCAAATCCGAGGGTTTCAAGATCAAGTCTGACGCTTGTTTTGTCAAGAATTCTGATTACGACATTTTCACCATGGATTGTTGGTATGATGGAAACTCGCAGATCAACGGTTCTGTCCTTTACCTTGATTTCAGCTCTGCCGGACTGAGGCAGTCGCCGTTCTGCAATATCAAGGGCTGATATAATTTTGATTCTTGAAACAAGTGCTCTGTGCATAGGCAGCGGAGGAGCCGGATAATCATAAAGGGCGCCGTCAATGCGGTATCTCAGATGAACCCTGTCTTCATAGGGTTCGATATGGATGTCCGAAGACTTGTGTTCTATTGCCTGAGTAAGGATAAAGTTTACAAGTTTCACCACAGGAGCTTTTTCAGCTTCCTTGATAAGATCCCTCAGGTATGATTCCTTTTCCTCTGTTTCGCCTTCCAGCATCGACTGAACATTGGAATCGCCGGAGTCAACGGTTATATAAAGCCTTTTTACCGCATTGAAGATGTCTTTTTTTGTAGCAAGAAAATTGACGACCTTACGTCTGGTCAGTCCCTGAATATAGTCCTTTGTATAGACATCCAGAGGTGTTGAAGCTGCGATGGCAAGCTCATCACCAAGATCATAAAGAGGGATGATCATATACTGCAGGGCAATATCTTCCGGTATGAAAACAAGAGAATCCTTGTCTATTTCCATATGTTCAAGAGAAAGGAAAGGCAGCCGGTAGAATTCTTCCAGAAATTTGTATATTGAATCTTCTGCAGCAAAGCCGCCATCCACGATAGCACTAAATATCGATGATCTGGTAGCTTTCGCCTGTTCAACAGCCTGTGAGAATTCATCATCGTTAACAATATTCAGTTCGACAAGTCGTTTCCCTATTGTTTCAATACTGGCCATAATCCCTCCGCTATATGGATTCTTCCTGTGCTCTCAGAGCCAGTCCATAAGCAAATTTAAGAGACGGAGCAACTTTTGATATATCTCTTTCCTTATCCGTCGTTTCTGATTTTCCCGGGAAATTGCTGTCCACAAGCACCGGTCTGTCAAGTTTTTTTGAAAGGAAATATGGCAGACCGTTCATCATTGATCCACCGCCGGTTAAAATAACCCTGTCTATTTCCTGCGGCATATCAAGCAGATAGTTGTAAAAGTAGTCTGTTGAGTCTGATATTTCCTTGAACCAGTCTTCGACCACCGAGTGGATATTCAGATAAAACTCAGCTTTAGAGAACAGATCCGTGGTTCTCTTTTTCAATTCCGCTTTGGCATATTCCGGTGCATCCGAACCGATAAGTGCTTTTGTAAAATCTCTGCCTCCAATCTGTATGTCTCTTGCAAAATAGACTCCACCGTCTCTGCAGATAACCAGATTGGTATATTTTGTTCCTATATTGATAATAAGGACAGTTTCCCCCCGCCGGTAATGTCTTGTGGTTTTAAAACCACGGGTAAGGGCAAAAGCCGGCGTTTCGAAGTCTTTGACATTTATCTTATGCTCGGTAAAAAACTTTTCCACCCTCTGAATCTGATTCCGGGGAATACCCACAAAAGTGATTCCCATTTTCTTTTCATCTTTGGAGAGAGTGCCAACCTGAGTGTATGTAAGCCTTACTTCATCCATGGGGAAGGGTATGAATTTTTTTGCTTCGATAGGCAGTGCCACTTCAAGTTCTTTTGGTGAAATTTTCGGAATTTCCAGATATCTGGTGAAAATAGAAATCCCCTGAATTCCTACCACCACATTATCTCCCAGTTTTTTTGTATCTTTCACCATTTTATCAATAACTTCCTTGAGCTGGTTGAGGGTAGGATCTTCTCTGTCAGAATACTGGATGTTTTCCACCTGATAGTCGAATTCAGTATCTTTGGCTTCCTTTAGTTGTACGAGTTTAATGGAACTGGTTCCTATATCAAGACCCGCAAAATACTTCTTTCGAAAAAAAATCATTTGAATACTCCGATTAAATATATGCAGGAGGTGTACAACCCCCCGCTGTTTCGATCATTATCCGCCCCAAAGACCCTGACAACACTGCCTGTAAATACATTTGAGCATATTGTCCGATAAATGTCCCTGCAATTTTCCCATCTGAATTATATATCGGCTTTGTTCAACAGCCTTTTATTTTTCAGATTATCGCAGCGTCAATTTCTGAATTACAATATATCAGAAATTTCATCGGAATAAAAGATATTGTTAAACATGATAACATTAAATTTGTGTTAAAATTCCGAAAATTTATTTCTTAATTTTTTTATTTTGCTTTATGGTTATAATTGTTTGCATGTGAAATATTACAAACCCTCAGGGGAACTATTTTATCTTCTCTGGAATTGTATAAAATCAGACAGGAAAAAGACCGTCCGGGAAAAATTATATACAGATGATATTTAAGACTCTGAGAATGAGGAAAAACTACCTTGAATAAAAAGAAAGCTTTACTTATCGGAAGCAGGGACGAAAGCTGGGAAAAGCTTGAAGAGGAACTTGTCAGGCTCGATTATTCGGTTATCAAAGTTTCCGACGGCTTCGATGCTTACAGAGTTGTGGAGAAGGAAATTCCATCCTTCATCCTTATTGAAGTTGTTCCCCCGAAAATCGTAGGCTTTTCTATCTGCAAACTTGTGAAAATCAGACCGATGCTCAGCCACATTCCTGTTATCGTAACAGTTGTAAATGTGGACGCCAATCTCGAAAATCTTGCATCGAAATCAGGAGCGGACGCAATAATCCCATATTCCACCGACCCTCAGGCCATGCTTGCTGAGTTGAAAAAACATACCGCAGTCTGATTTGTTCCAATAGGTTTATTTCAGCATAAATAGCCGGAAGCAAAAAGAATTCCGGCAATAGTATCCGCGCCGGATGTAGCCCCGCGGCACATTAGTTTTGAGATGCATTCCTGACTGTTCTCCGGATAACCATCTGAAAACATCCTTATAAAACTGACCAGCGTTTCGGTATATCTTCCCTCAAGAGCATACTGAAGATAAGATCGGGAGATAAAACCGGTCTTATTAAGATACAAGGGGAGATATTTTTGAATATTTCCCAAAATAAACAGACCTGAGCTGTTGCCCTTACTATAACCGGCTTTGGTGATTAGGTTGGAAATACAGAGCATTCCGAGGATAAAATCATCCCCTCCCGGTGTTAAACCGCATCCCGCACCCGTCAGCTTTTCAAGCGACCGGGAAAACAGGTTTTCGTCCCGGTCGATTATCCCTTCATCCATAATGATTAAAGCATTCCGGACATATTCATTCCATACGGGAATAACACAGGAATTTGAAGAGTCCATTTTTTCCGGAAGGTATTCTCCGGCAGAAACCGGAAACAGCGAATTTTCCAGACAACGAAGGTCATTGCAGACATAACGAACGAGATTTTTCTTTAAATACTCAATGTTATTCTTTATTTTTTTTCCATCAACACTGTATCCGCTGAAATCACTCATTGAAGAAAATCCGGCAGCATTGGCGGTCGAAAGTTTTCTTCCCCCGATTGCAATATACTTATCGTCCTCATAAACAGAAAAAGGCATATCAGGTTCAAACCCCATACTTCTGAAATCCTGTGGATCCTCAACAAGAAAAAATCCGGGACCTTTTCCGCCGGAAGCGGGAGCAAAAGTGATCAGTCTGCCTCCCGATTCTATGGAAAGTGCTGATTTGAAAACCGAATGAACTTTCCCTTTCGAATGTTTAACTTCATCCGTAATGTCTTTATCATATGCTGAAATTTTCATAGTTACCGCCGGAGTTGAATTTCTGGATAAAAACAAAGAACCCCGTTTCCGGGGTTCCGTTATGTCATTTATTTGTCGTCTTTTTTGTCGTCGGTTCCGGTTCCCTTGTCGTCGCCGGGTTCGTCTTTATCGACATCGTTTCCGCCTTTGTCGGGTCCTTTACCAGGCTCCATTCCGGGCTTGCCGGGTTCACCAGGCTTGGGTCCTTTGCCGGGTTCCATTCCGGGTTCGCCGGGCTTCGGTCCCTTACCGGGTTCCATATTAGGCTCTACGGGTCCTTTGCCAGGCTCGCCTTTAGGGGGAGCGCCTACTGCAAAGTGAAGGATCACTTTCTTGCCTGTATCTTTTTCTGTGATCTGAACTTCGTAAGGACCGGGAGCGTATTTGTCTTTTTCAGCCTTAATTCTACGGATATTGTCCTTATCAGCAAGTTCTTCAGCTTTCACTGCAAACTGGTCAACATCTTTTCCATTGTGGCTGATAACAAAGTCAAATTCTTTTCCCTTGGGTATGTCTTTGTTCTTTTCGATCTTGACTGCAATGACTCCGACATTTTCGTCGAAAATCATCTTGGTATCTTCGGTCAGAGCTTCGTCTTTGGCATTTTTGTCTGCTGAAAAGATAACTTTTGTGAAGAGGTAAGGCAGATCGTTAGCCGGAGGAGCTGAAGGAGTCTGTGCCGCTCCACCGGTGGGGTTGGGTGCGGGAGCCGGCGGGGGAGCTTCTGTTGAAGCGGGTGCGGAGGCCGGTTTCTGTTCACCCTGAGGCTGAGTGGGCTGGCTGGGATTGCAGCCGAGCATGAGGACTAATCCGAACATAAGAATAAGTCCGACAATCATTACCTTTTTCATTAAATTCCCTCCTTGGGTAATACGCCTTTGCAGGTATGAAGGCATTTTTAGCCCCGCATACTTCGACGGTATATAATCAAACCCTTTTTAGTCCTGCAAAGGATCAACTGTGGTTATTATTGAATACTAATGTATGTACAGAAAAATTCCTTATATAATAATTTTCGGTGGGCTGTTGGGGGCCGCTCTTATTGTGTTTGGAGTTATTCCCTTACCTAAAGCAAAGAAAACAGAAAAAGCGCCACTGAAGGTCCTATTTATATATGCTGGTCCGGTAAGCGACGGAGGATGGACCCAGTCACACGAAACAATAAGGCAGCAGATAGAAAGAAGCGGCGGCAATGTCAAAGCTGATTATGCAGAATCCGTTTCATCAACTGAAGAATTGAAAAAAGTCCTTTCGGAATCGAAAATAAAAAATTACAGGGTTATTGTAGCTACATCAGCCTCTTTTGAGAGGGAAACCGTTCAGGCGGCAAAAAAGAATCCGGATAAAATCTTCCTTCAGTGTTCCGGCAGAACTTTAGCCCCAAACCTCGGCACCTACTTTGGAAAAATTTATGAAGCCCGCTTTCTCACAGGCCTCATAGCGGGAAAAATGACAAAAACCAATAAAATCGGCTTCGTGGGAGCTTATCCGGTGCCTGAAGTGTTATGCGGAATAAATGCCTTTGCCCTGGGAGTAAAAAAAGCAAATCCAAAAGCAAATGTTTATGCGGCGTTCACTTATTCGTGGTTTGCTCCTTCTCAGGAGAGGGAAAAAGCTGAACAGCTCATTGATGCAGGCTGCGATCTTCTGACCCTTCATCAGGATAGTCCGGCAGTTCTTCAGACAGCCGGCGAATTTGGAAAAAACGGCATCGGTTACAATTCGGATATGAGTATATTCGCTCCGGGAAACCACCTGACAGCCCCTGTGTGGAACTGGGGTGTTTATTACAACAGGAGTTTTGATGAAATTTCCGACAACACCTGGAAGCCGGGGCATTATGTCGGCGACCTGAAAGATGGTCTTGTGGGTCTGGCTCCTTTCAGCAAAAAAGTGCCTGCAGCAGTTAGAAAACTTGCTGAAGATTACGAAATAAAAATCAAAGACGGTACAATAAATGTATTCGATGGACCCGTTAAAGATAACAAGGGGAAGATCAGAATCAAGTTAGGGGAAAAGCCTGACGAAAAGCAAATAGAAAAGATGGACTATTTGGTTGAAGGCGTCAGGGAAATTGAAAAAAGGAAATGAAACCCGATATGATTATTTCTGATGAGAAACCCGGAAGAACCGCCGGCGGGCTTTTTAAGCCCCAAGCCGGCAAGGGATATACCCTTATAGAGGTTCTTGTTGCATGCGCTGTATTTCTTGCTTTTCTCGCTGCCGTAGTAAGTCTTTTTGTTCAGGCAATCAGAAGTTTCAGATTCGGAGAAGCAAGAGTACAGGTTATATCCGACGCACGCATCGGATTAGACAGAATTTCCCATGATCTTAAAAAAGCAAAATTCATCATTTATCCGGACGAATCCGTTTTAAGAACCAATGGAAGCGGAGCTGTCGTATTTACATCTCTCGAAGCAAGGTCTGCCGATGGAGTATCTACAAATGTTTTCGGCTACAGTTGGGATGACGCGTCGCAACAGATAAAGTTCGTTCTTTATTCACCGGAATTTGATCCGGAAACGCCTTCTACTCAAAAAGTGATTCAAACGCGGTTAACTGCAGGTAATATCGAGTATTTGAATTTCAAGCAGGATGACACCTCAAACCCCCAGATTATAACAATCAGGTTAAGAACAACAAAAATTCAGGACGATCAGGTGTTCCTGCTGACAAAAATTTTCATCAGGCACTAAGCCTTATACCACTCTTTAAGACCGATCAGACCTTTTGATAATCTGACAAACCTGGAGAGATCACCCTTTTTGTTTATTTCATGGGTAATATTGCTGTTGACTGTCTTAAAGGGAGTTTTGGTTTTGAAAGAGACTCTTTCCCTTTTGACTACAAAGTCGAATATTTCCTTTACCCTCATGGGCTGCCCGTTTTCCTTCAGTGCTTCTATCGTTGCATTAATAATAGAAACCTTTTTGTTTTTCTCCAGTTCTTCCTTTTTGGTTTTTTTGTACTCGTCAAGGTTAAAGTCTGGCAGATTCCATTCTTTCAAGCCTACCTGACGATATCCGGTAACCTGAAAAATCGAATCTCCTTCTCTCCTGGCTATATCTTCTTTGATTCTATGACGAAACATGCCTGGATGTTTGAGTTTTGTACTGCCTTTGTAACCTCTCTTCATAGCTATCTCAAAGAGTTCTTCGTAAGT
>JAJTBE010000039.1 GCA_021287065.1 Bacillota bacterium | reverse complement strand
TGTTTCAGGACTGGCTCCCATATCGAGAAGCCATTCTGATATTTTAACATGATTGTTTAATACTGCCATAAACAGCGGTGTTCTGCCGAATTTATCTTTCATATCCGGATCCGCACCGTTTTGAATTAACGATTTAAGAATGTCTGTTTTTCCGGCTGAGGCAGCAAAATGTAAAGGGCAGAACTGCATCAGGCTTTCTTTCGAATTATCCCATAATGATTTCAGTTCGTCAGCTTTGTTATTCAGAACCAGATTTTTAATATCAGCTTTCAGTTTTTTCACAAAAATCCCCTGCCTTTTCCTGTTGTATTATTTAGCTCAAAATATCTCTTTTAATGATTTTATTACTTTTCTTTATAGTCTATGAGGTGTCCACCTACGGAGAAAGGGTTTGAAATCAGAAAAATGCAGTCTGTTGCAGTTTTGGGGGAGAGCTAATTCTGTGTGCTTTTTTTACCTAATCAGGCTGTATCAAAAATAGCTTCCCTTTCCCCAGATTTTCTGAATTTCCATTACTCTTACAAGGGGTCTGGATGAGAATTCCATTTCTTCCTTTGAAACAGGCGGGTTTATGGGGATTCTCATAATTGTAACCCTGATATTGGCATCGGGTTTAATTTCCTTAACCAGATCCGGGTTGAATCTTATACCTGCTTCTTCAAGTTTCTGTCTGAATTGTGGTGGAATTTCATCTTTTGTTTCAGGCGTTCTGATGTAAAGAACAATAATGTTGTCGAATTTGCTGCTTTTGTTATAAATTCCGCCGGGGCATAAAAGAAATGAATACATGTTGATTCTGGAGTCTGGGTAATTGAATTGCCGATCTCTCAGATTTTTGACAAAATAAAGTTTCTGCTTTTCTTTAATCTGAATTTTTACCGGGTAGATTCTGTAAGGGAGATTTTCTTTCATGCCTGTTGGGGAAATATAAAGAAGCAGATTGTTGCCTCCGTCGAGGAGTTTTACAGTCTCGTCAGTCATTTCCTCAAGTTTCCAGTGGTCCACAGGGTAGGGGGCAAGAGTGGAAAGCTGGAAGTGGGAATGGTTCCAGTAGATATTGTACCATGGGTTTCCGGCTCCCGGATTACTAATATTATAGCCAAAAAGCGAGAAAAAAACAAAGCCGGAAATCACCGCCAGCGCTCCCCATCGGAGGGGAACCGGTTTTATTCTGAGCGCCCACAGAGCCATAAAAGGCGATGAAAAGGCGATAAGAGGCATAAAATAGCGGTTTTCCTTAAACGGGAAGAAATAATGGATTACAATTATGAAAAAACAGGAAGCGAGAAGAATGTTTCTGTCCCTGTTTTTGTCTTTGGTTATAAGGTAGAAAACAATACCTGCGATGGTAAAAAGAAACCATCCCGTCCCCTGATACCCCTGTATAAACAACTGTGCAAAATCGATAAATCCGCTGGTATTGTTGCCCACAGCTTTTTGTCCTTTTGCCATATCCATAACATTTGCAAAGTGGAAAAAGTAAAAGTGCCATACCATCATAAAACAAACAGAAGCACCCTGAAAGAAGGTCTTTAGCTGTTTGTCCTTTATCTTTGAAAAGCTTATAAAGATGAGGTAAATTCCGGTGGGCAGCAGTGAAAACAGGTACGTGCCGAGGATTTCAAGGGAAGAAGCTTTGTCTTCCACATCAATCAGATCTGCAATTTCATATCCCAGAAAAAGAACTATCGGCAGAAAAACAATTGAGAGAACAATAAATTTTCTGTTGTCTGTTTCAGCCCATTTCTTTTTGATAAAACAGATGAAAAACCAGAAGAATGGCAGTGATATAAAGAAAACAAAATTGATTTTGGCAAGCATGGCAAAACCGCTTGCAATAAAAAAGAGCCAGGTAAACTTTTTATTACCAAACTCTTCTGATTTGTAAAGCAGATATAAAGCCAGTGCTGTCATTGCAGCAAGGGAAACATCCTGAAAGTAGCGGTGTGTAAGCAGAACCATCAGGGGATATGTCATCGAAAGAATGCCTGCCAGCAGGCCAATTTTTTCATCCCATAACAGTTTTCCCACTGCATAAACCGACAGAACCAGAATCAGATGAAAGAGTATCTGGCTGAATACCAGTGTATAATATCCGTGTCCAAAAAACAGGCACAGAAAAGAAGATACATAGTATAAAAGGGGAGGGTAATAAGCTGACGGCATCAGGAAATATTCAACTATTTTGCCTTGCTGCAGGTTGAAGTAATAATCCTGACAGAAATTAATGTGATCCACTTCGTCAGCAAAAATCGGCGTCTTATCGGCGCCGAGCCAGTAAACATTGTATATTGCCGTTAAAGCGACCAGGACAATTAATATAGCAGGGTAGATAAACTGCTTTTTATCCTGTGGCATATATCAATTTTAGCCGCTGATATTCCATCCGTCGTGCTGCTGAACAGGTGGGGGAGTTGCAGGTGTCTGAGGAAGCGGTGGAGGTGTTGCTTCGGGTTTTTTCATCATCATGCCGACTAAGCCGCCCGACATTCCCACATCGAAAGCTTTTTTAAGAAAACCTTTGCCTTCGTTTTTGGCATTTACAGCATCCATGTTTGCCTGAAAGTTATCCTTTGCTGATGAAGCGGATATACTTACACTATCTGCAACCTGATGTGCTGCCTGCTGGGATCTTTCCATCACATTGTTGATGGTTTGCTGTGCTACGCTTCCCTTCCAGGATCTGTTTGCACTGTCAATTTTGTTATCCAGCCAGGCGCCGATTGAGGTGAAATTCATTGGTATCCCTCCTGCATAATCTATGGAGAACCGAGCGATTTCATTATAACATGGTGAAAATGGGAAGTAAAGATATTTTCTTTTATTTTCGAAGTGATAATGTAAAGAAGGTGTAAATATAATGCGCTCATTTTCACAAACTATCCTGAAGTGCTTATATATCAGGGCTTTGTCAGCATGAAAAACGCTAAATGCGCCAATTATACAATTTTCATGCTTTAATCATTATTAATAAGAATTCTTTAAAGAAACAACAGAAATCTCCGGTTACTCAGTTGTTCTTCCGCCACCTGTGATTTCAATATAAATAAGGTCGTCTTCGCACAGGGGGGCGCCGTTAAGTTCGTTTCTGAATTCTTCCAGTATGAGGGTTCTGTATTCATACATTTTGCTTTTCTTTGCATATCTGTCGTAAAGGGAGAAGAATTCGTCAAACTCTGTGGTTTCATCATTCTGATGAAGTTCGGATTTGTAATCTGCTTTCAGATTGTCAAGATAGTTTGTAAGAATCTCAGGCTCGAAGTGGGGCGCATGATATTGTCCAATTTCTCTCTGTAAATCCAGAAAAAAGTCCCAGGCTTTTCTCTTTACTATCTTTGCTTCATTTCTGTCTGAATCCACTGGTTCTTCTATGAGAACCGGACCTTTTGAAAGTCTGAGCATTTCGTTGATTATGTTTTTCCAAAGAGGTGAATGGTGCAGGGAGCATCTAGCGAACACAAGATCAAAGCTTCTATCCTCAAACCCGGTATCGCTTCCGTTTTTTACCATAAAGCTGACATTATCGGCCTGAATTTCAGCCTGACATCTTTTTATCAGGTATGCTTCAGTATCAATGGCGGTAATATGCCCGGCAAAGGGAATAATCTCCTTTGTGAAAGCTCCGCAGCCACATCCTATATCGAGAACCGATTGGGGTTTTATCCGTTTTATTGTATCAAGTATCATAATAATCACCTCAAAAGTGTGTGCAGTAAACAGAGAATCTGTCAAACAAGCTTCCCGGAAAGAAATGCTAATCCTTCATAATCTGTCTTAGTTGATTATCTATAAAAGCAGCAATCCAATTATTCCGAAATCAGAATTAATGCGTTGAAAAGGTTTCTGAACTGAAAGTTTTTGGTAACTATTAAGCTCCTGTAAAAAACCGAACGGGCCAATTCCAATGAATTAGTAAAACTTACTCCAATTCCCAGTCCCATACTCCTGTTTTTCAAGGAGGGAGGTTCGGAGGGAAACCCGCTTTTTTAAAAAAACGTGATTCCCTCTGACGGTCCCAAATCCCCAAGGTCCTCCGGTCCCCAATTCCCCCTGGTCGGTCCCCTAATTCAAAAGTTTTGGGATGGAGGTCCGGAGGAAACTTTTTTCAAAAAGTTTTCTCCGGGAACTGGGTAAGCGGATATGATTCTCATTAATGATTCAGATAAATCCATGTCTTAACTCATGGGCGTCCCGCCTGCCCCGGGTCTCAAAACCTCTCGCCAACCGCCAGCAACCCTCATAACCACAAGCCCGGCCAGCACCTGCCGGATCGCAGGCGTCCCGCCTGTCCCGGGTCTCAAAACCTCTCGCCAACCGCCAGCAATCCTCATAACCACAAGCCCGGCCAACACCTGTCGGACCGCAGGCGTCCCGCCTGTCCCCAATGCCACTGCATTAGTGAAATTTACTCAAATCCACAGCTCAAATACTCCTGTTTTTCAAGGAGGGAGGTTCGGAGGGAAACCCGCTTTTTTAAAAAAGAGTGGTTCCCTCTGACGGTCCCAAATCCCAAGGTCCTCCGGTCCCCAAATCCCAAGGTCCTCCGGTCCCCAATTCCCCCTGGTCGGTCCCCCAATTCAAAAGTTTTGGGAAGGAGGTCCGGAGGAAACTTTTTTCAAAAAAGTTTTCTCCGGGAACTGGGCGAATGGTTATAATTCTCGTGAGAGGCCAGACAAATCCATGCCTGAATTTGGTTGAATCGTGTTTTCCACTGAGGGGTATCATCTGTGGTTCTTTTTTTTGGGAAACCCGCTTTTTATAAAAAGCTTGTTTCCCAAACCCTTCCGGCAAAAACTTTCAGTGCATCATTTTTCGGACCTCTTAAATTTTGTTTCTGCATATCGAATTTATTGTTGTTTGCTTATTCTAACTTTTTTGAAATCTACTTCGCAGTTTTTAAAAAGTTGGCAAACGGGGGAAGGAGCCCCCGCTTTTCATACAGGAAAATTGAAAATAAAAGCCAAATTCTGATGACAGTTTATTGAATACACAATAATCCGGAAAATAATTTAACAGGAGTTAATATGAAGAATAAGATGAAAAAGACCGTCGCTTCTCTGGTGATTATGCTGGTTTTTGCCTGTGGATCACTTTTTGCAGGTGAAGTTTCCCTTGGAAGCATCGGCCTTAGTGAGAACGGATCTTCAGGATGGGCACTCGGCGGCACCAAAACAGGACCGCTTTTTTTCAAATATGAAAACGGCGGCTGGAAAATAGATCTGACAAATATGTTTAAGGAAAATGTCACATTTCAGCCTGTTTCGATCTGCGTTTCTTCAGATGGAACAAAAGCTTTTGCAGTTGGAACTGCCGGTGGAAGCAGTAAAGTATATGAATTCAGCGGAATGCGCTGGATGAAAGTAAACCCCGGCAACATGAAGAATTTTCAGGTAAGCTCTGTTTGTTGCAGTAAAAACGGAGATAAAGTCTGGGCAGCAGGCTGCGATGACAAAAAAGGGATTCTCTGGAAAATGGAACTTGGCAAATGGTCCCAACAGTCCATCTTTTTTAAAGATACGCCCACAACCTGGAATATAAGCATAAGCAGGATTGCTCAGGTTAAAGATGGGCAGAAACTCCTCGCTATCGGCGAAGCAATGTATGGACCCCTCCACAAAACCGGACTCCTGCTCACTTTCGAAAACAACAAATGGTCTATGCCGGAGCTTAAACCCCTTGCAAATACCCGCCCCCACCGGGCAAAGGGTTTCACCGATATATGGGCTAACGAATCCGGCACGGAAGTTCTCGTTTCAGGCTGGAAATACTATTATCCCGAAAACGGCAAAAAAGACGAAGTTCTTCCCATGATGTGCAGACTTGACGGTAATGTCCTCAATGAAATCAGAATGGAAAAGCTTCCTGCCATAACTAAATTTGTGAAAGCCGGCGGAAAAATCCACTCTTTCTGTCCCGAATCCGGAGGCTTCGCAATCTGGAGCCACGACGGTAAAATATGGAAAAAAGCTGCATTCTTCCCCAAAATGGAAATGAACTCCATTGCTTTTTCATCAGACGGCAACACAGGCTTCATCACTGCAACAAAAACAACCCGCCCCAAACAGACAGTCCCTGCAATTCTCCAGTATAAAAACGGAAAATGGCAGGAAATCAACCTGTAAGGGAACCTTCCCATAAATATGAAAAAAACGCCGGATTTTTTCCGAATCAGCAATATGATCTGCAGATTGGGATAATCCGGCGTTTTCAGCTGAACTATAACAATGAACAATGAAAATGATAAAGAAAAACCCATTCGCAGTATATCTGTCCCCAATCTGATAATTAGCTGCAGCAGACGGACTGATATCCCCGCTTTCTATCCGGAATGGCTTCTCAACCGTCTTAACGCGGGCTTCTGTTATGTCCCCAACCCCATCAATTCAAAAATGCTCTTTAGAATTCCCCTTGATAGCTCCAGTGTTGATGCCGTTGTGTTCTGGACAAAAAACCCCGGATCTCTGCTTGAAAACAGGAAACAGTCCGGGGGAAAAAGCATTCTCGATCTGCTTGATGAAAAAGGGTATAATTACTGTTTTCAGTTCACCGTAACCGGTTATCCCCGTGAAATAGAAACAAATGTACCGTCTTTAGAACATATTTTTGATGTTTTCAGGACAATTTCCACCCGTTTACAGGCAAAAAACAGCAAAACCGGTGTGAAAAGAATCATTTGGCGTTATGATCCCGTTATTCTCACAAAAGAACTTGATACGGAGTATCATCTCCGTAATTTTTCATACATAACCAAAAAACTCCACAGCTATACCGACAGGTGTATCATCAGCATTGTGGACCTCTATGAAAAAACAAAACGCAGGCTTCCCCCTGATTTCAAAGATAATTTGAATTCCGATCCTGATTCCGGCGAAATCAGACTGCTTCTCTCAAAAATGGCAGAAATTGCCAAATCCGCAGGTATAAAAATGTTTACCTGTGCAGAAAAAGACATCTACAGAGAAGCAGGTATCAAAAAAGGAAGCTGCATTGACGGAAACCTGATAGAAGAGATTTTTGGATTGAAACTCAGCGGGAAAATCAACAGAAAAGCTCAGGGACAAAGGGAAGAATGTAACTGCGTAGTTTCAAGGGACATCGGGATGAATAACACCTGCCTGCACAATTGCGCTTACTGCTACGCCACAACATCGCCGGAAAAGGCGGAATCATGTTTCAATTTACATGATCCATTATCGTCAATGCTTATCGGAAATCCGACCGGTCATGAAACAATTTATGAAGTTTCGGTGAAAAGTGAACATTGCAGGTAATAATCACCGGAAGTCTGATTCTCCATAATCCCGGTTGTTTCTAACCTGCATTAATCTCTTTCATCATCTCTGCAGGACTGTGTCCGAAATAGCGTTTGAATTCCCTGCTGAACTGGGAAAAACTTTCATATCCCACTTTATCAGCAGCTGCAGAAGCTTTTATCTTTTCCTGAATCAGGAATTCCTTTGCCTTTGTCAGTCTTATTTTTTTCAGATACTGAATTGGAGAATCCGAAGTTATCTCCTTAAAAGCTCTATGAAATGCCGAAACGCTGAGGGCGGCAGAATTTGCAAGCTGCTCAACATTCAGTTTCTCCCAATAGCTGTTCTGCATAATGTTCAATACTTTTACCACTCTTGAAAATGTGCAGCTATTGGTGGCGATCGAATGGAGAACCGGAGCCTGTGTTCCACTTAAAACCCTGTAAAGAATCTCCCGTAATAAACCTGAACCTAAAATCCGGGATTCGGTCTCCGACTGAAGACATATGATCAGTCTTGTAACTGCATCAAGCATTTCTTCATTCATAACCGCAGGCCCGATAGCACGGGGTAAGTCAGAGTCTTCCTCAACAATGGTATTTGCCGGTATTCCTGTTTGGCTTATCAGATCCAGAAGCTGATTCATGTCAATATCAATGTATAATCCACGCAAAGGCTCTTCAGGAGTGGCAAAAACCTCGCATTCTATGGGCATTGTTACGGAAGTTACCAGATAATTCTTTTCATCATACCGGAATTGATGATCGTTCAGATGGCCCACCTTGTAACCCTGAAAGATTATACAGATTCCGGGATTATAAACCACAGGCTTTCTTGGAATGTGTTTTGTCTCTTTAAATAAATATACGCCTTTTAAGTAAGATTCGTGGCATCCGTCCGGGATTTCCGGAAAAATCCGTAGTAATTGCTTCATTTTTGACATCAGAACCAGCCTTTTTGACAGTTTTATACCATTTTTCCGTAAAAACCCCTTCATGTCAGGGCAATTTATTCTACCGAATCAATGCAAGCAGAATCAGGCACTATTTTAAGAGAAACAGGTATTCAAATTCTGCTTTTGCTTTCATATAATTTTATCAGGAGATTCAGGCAGCCACACTTTCAAACTGAAGGAATAAGTGCAGGTTGTGTTCTTTTTAAAGTGAAGCTATCAGGTTTGAGAATCTGCAAAAACTTAATAAATCAGATTTAAGAGGTGTAATCTTATGGATAATTTAATTTCCCGACGCAGTTTTATCAGAAACGGCAGTATTGCTTTAGGAGTAATGGCAGTAGCAGGCATTGAAGGTTCAGACTCGGTTTTCGCCCAGCCAGGTGAAAAATCAAGTGTATTTTTTACCGAAGATATAAGCGCCGATGGGTTGCTGAAAATTTATTCATCCATCAACATCGGTATTAGTGGAAAAACTGCTATTAAAATTCACACCGGCGAACCTCATGGCCCAAATATTTTACCTGTGGATATGGTTAAAGCTCTGCAGCAGAGAATACCGGAAAGCAATCTTGTTGAAACAAATACTTATTACAAGGGAAAACGATATACTACAGCCGATCATCGTGAAACTATAAAGATCAACGGCTGGAATTTCTGTCCTGTTGATATAATGGACGAAGACGGAGCTGTTACGATACCCGTCAAAAATGGCAGACATTTTAAGGAAATATCAGTCGGAAAAAACCTTCTCAATTATAATTCAATGGTTGTTCTGACACATTTCAAAGGGCATACCATGGGCGGGTACGGTGGGTCTCTCAAAAATATCGCCATTGGATGTGCAGATGGACAGATCGGCAAAAAGCTGATTCATGCCGCACCCGACAACGAGCATTTTGACAAATGGCTTACAGGCAAACTCTTTCAGGAAAACATGGTGGAATCCGCAAAATCGGTTGTTGAGCACTTTGGCAAACGGATTGTGTTTATAAATGTTCTCCGCAATATGTCCGTTGACTGCGATTGCGCCGGAGTTCAGGCTGCACCCGTTAAGGCAGGGAATCTCGGAATCCTCGGCTCAGTCGATCTTCTTGCCATTGAACAAGCGTCCATAGATATGGTTTATAAACTTCCCTCACAGGAACTCCACGATCTCAAAGAAAGAATCGAAACCCGTGAAGGCTTGCGACAGCTATCATACATGAAAGAACTCGGAATGGGCAACGCACAGTATAATTTGATAAGAGTTTAGCTGAAAATGTTAATCGTGATCAAACCTGATAATTTACCGCCAATGCCTGTGAATTAGCAAAACCCACTCCGATTCCCAACCCAAATACTCTTGTTTTTCAAGGAGGGAGGTTCAGAGGAAACCCCGCTTTCTCAAAAAGCGTGGCTCCCCCTGACGGTCCCCCGGTCCTCTAATCCCAATGCCACTGAATTAGTAAAACTTACTCCAATTTCCAGCCCAATACTCTTGTTTTTCAAGGAGGGAGGTTCGGAGGGCAACCTCGCTTTTTTAAAAAAGCGTGGTTCCCTCTGACGGTCCCCAAATCCCCGTCGGTCCTAACCCCTCCGGTCGGTCCCCCGATTCAAAAGTTTTGGGAAGGAGGTCCGGAGGAAACTTTTTCCAAAAAAGTTTTCTCC
>JAJTBE010000022.1 GCA_021287065.1 Bacillota bacterium | reverse complement strand
GAAGCAATCCCGCCGGTATTGTAAATATAACGGCAAAATGGTATGAGATAAGACGTTGGCTTGATTGCGCGTAAACATTGCATTCAGAAATGATTCCTTCATCCCTCCTGAAAAGGCCTGCAAAAAACAATGAAGCGACTTATATCGAAAAACTGGCATGAGCCATATAAAAAGGAGCATAATACCTGAAGATAATCTGTAAATAACCAAAAAACAAAACACCATAACACAGACAAGTGAAAAAAGATGGAAAAACAGAAAACACCCAACAAAAAAAATCCATCCTTTTCATAGAGAAGTTGCAGGCAAAAAAAAATGTCATGAAAGATTAGCCCCAAACCCACCCCCCTCCATATCATTATTTCGGAACTCATTTGTTCGATTAAAGGTTTAATTCATTGGAAAAGCAATTATAATAAAAAGCAGATGCTTTTCTTTTTCATAACTTCAAAAGAATATGGTGATTGATTTGATGAATTCAGCCAGAGAAAAATATGATAAACTTATTGAAATACTCAAAGGAATGGAAAGCGTTGCCGTTGCTTATTCCGGCGGAGTTGACAGCTCCTTTCTGCTTGCTGCGGCGAAAGTTGCTCTTGGGGGCAAAGCTGTAGCTGTAACTGCTAAATCGCAGGTTTCACCTGAGCGTGAAGGCAAAGAAGCGGCTGAACTGGCCGCGAAACTTGGCGCTGAACATATTATTCTGATGTCAGATGAAATGCAGGATGAAAATTTTGTTACAAATCCTCCTGATCGTTGTTATCACTGCAAAAAGGAATGCTTCACAAAAATCCTCAACCTTGCGGCAGAAAAAGGTCTTCGTTATGTCGCCGAAGGTTCCGTAAATGATGATAAAAATGATTACAGGCCCGGAATGCGTGCCGTTGCTGAATTAGGCATAAGAAGCCCCCTGCTTGAAGCGGACCTTACAAAGGATGAGGTAAGAATTCTTTCAAGGGAAATGGAGCTTCCCACCTGGAATAAAGCTGCAAACCCCTGCCTTGCAAGCCGCCTTCCCTATGGAACCAGAATAACCCCCCACTCACTGAAAATCATAGATGAAGCTGAAGAAATAATCCGTGGAATGGGAGCTTTGAATGTCAGGGTCAGGATTCATGACAAAACTGCAAGAATAGAAGTTGACCGGAGTTTCTTTCCTGAAATAATAAAAGAGAATAATTTAACCCCAATTATCAACTATCTGAAAAAAGCAGGCTTCATCTATGTAACCCTCGATCTGTCAGGCTACAAAACAGGAAGCCTGAATGCAATGATAGGAAAGGAGCCTGTTGGTGAACAGAGATCACATACAAAAGATTCTTGAAGACGTAAAACAGGGTAAAACCGGTGTTGAGGAAGCCCTTGAGAGTCTGAAGGATCTGCCTTATCAGGATTTGGGTTTTGCCAGAATAGATCATCACAGAACTCTGCGGAGGGGATTCCCTGAGGTTATTTTCTGTCAGGGAAAAACTACAGAACAGGTTCGTGAAATATTCAGAGCGGTTTCCACCAGAGGCAACCTCATAATGGCGACAAGAGCAACGGAAGATTATTACGATGCTGTAAAAACCGTCTGCAGTGATGCCGTTTATTATAAAATGGCGAGGATAATCACCGCCGGTGAACATTTCAAACCTGTTTCCGATAAAATTATTCTCATTGTGTCTGCGGGAACTTCTGATCTTCCGGTGGCTGAGGAAGCTGCTGTTACTGCCGAAATTATGGGCAACCGCGTAGAAAGGCTCTACGATGTCGGCGTTGCCGGAGTTCACCGGCTTTTTGACCGCATGCACATGCTGAAGGAAGCTAATGTGCTTGTAGTAGCTGCAGGTATGGAAGGCGCTCTTGCCAGCATAATCGGAGGCCTTGTTTCGAGACCCGTGATAGCGGTTCCCACAAGTGTGGGATATGGAGCAAGCTTCCATGGTCTGGCGTCCCTGCTTTCCATGCTTAATGCCTGTTCGCCGGGTATTGCTGTGGTAAATATCGACAATGGCTTTGGCGCCGGATATATGGCAAATCTTATTAATAAAACCGGAGTAAATCAATGAAAACTGCATATCTCGATTGTTATTCAGGTATAAGCGGAGATAAATTTCTCGGGGCAATGTTTGATGCGGGTCTGGATTTTGATAAATTTTCTGCGGAAATTGCAAAACTGAACTTCTCCGGATATGAACTGAAACTGGAAAAAACCAAAAAGAACGGTCTTATGGGAACCCGCTTTATTGTGGACGCTCAGGATGAAAAAAAACACCGCCACCTGTCGCATATAAACAAAATCATAGACGAAAGCACTCTATCGGATAGTGTTAAAACAAAATCAAAGGAAGCATTTCTCGTTCTTGCTCAGGCAGAGGCAAAAATGCACGGAACTTCAATAGAATCAGTCCACTTCCACGAAGTAGGCGCTGTGGATTCGATTATTGATATAGTTGGTGCATTCATAGCCCTCGAAATGATGGGGATCGAAGAAGTTATCGCATCACATATCCACACAGGCAAAGGTTTTGTAAAATGCATGCACGGGCTTATCCCCGTACCGGCTCCTGCAACTGCAGAAATCCTCAAAGGGATTCCGTCCTATTCAGCCGATATCGAAGGCGAACTTACAACGCCCACAGGCGCGCTTCTTGTGAAAACAATGTGCAGCCGGTTTGGGTCAATGCCTGATATGAAAGTGGAAGCTATCGGATACGGCGCAGGTTATCTGGATTTTCCAATTCCCAACCTTCTGAGAATTCAGATTGGCGAAGCTGTGGAAAATATCGAAGGCGGTTACGAAACTGATACGGTTTTTCTTCTCGAAACGAATATTGATGATCAATCTCCTGAAATAACTGCATTTGCCTGCGAAAAGCTTTTTGAAGCCGGCGCCCTTGATGTTTATTCAACTCCCATTTATATGAAAAAGGGGAGAACCGGCGTTATCCTTTCCGTTATCTGCACCACTGACAAAAAGGATATTCTTGCGGAAGAGATTTTCCGCCACACCAATACTTTTGGCATCAGAATCTCCAAAACCGAACGGATTAAGCTCAGAAGAGAGATTCTCACCGCTGAAACAAGATTCGGTGCAATCGGCGTAAAAAGGGGATATAACAATAAAGGCACAATCACCCTTGCTCCTGAATTTGAGCACTGCAGGGAAGCTGCAGTAAGGTGTAATGTGCCTGTTGTTGAAGTCTATGGTGAAGCTTTAAAATCAGCTTCTATTTCTTCTTCAGCTTTTTAAGATCATCCTGAGCCATTGTTTTTTGCTCCCGATAGCTGTCGCCCGCTGTTTTGACAAACTGTTCCAGCGCTGCCGCAGCTTCTTTCTTTTTGCCCAGTTTCATCAGGCATTTTCCTTTAAAGAAATAAGCTTCGCAGAAATCCGGTGCAATTTTCAGCACTTCCTCGAACTGTTTCAGCGCACTTTTGTAATTGTTGAGGCCCAGAGCATAAACATTTCCCTTGCTTGTTAAAGCTGTGACGCAAAGGGGATCAATTCTGAGAGCTTTATCATAATCAGCAAGAGCTTCCCTGTTCTTTCCCATTTCAAAAAGCACATTGCCTCTTGAAAGATAAGCCTGTAGGAAATCGGGGTTGAGCTTTACCGCTTCGTTAAAGCTTTTCATTGCGTCTGCAGGTTTGCTGCTTACAAACAGGATATTGCCTGCATAGAACTGTCCAATTTCAGAATTGGGATTTTGTCCGATAAACTCTGTGATTTTTACGAAAGCATCATTTACATTGCCCTTTTTCTGACAGGCGAGTATTTCCCTGAGCATTTTCCGTGATTCGTCCTTTTTGGCGTCATCGAAATACTTCTGGGGAAGAAGAGCTTCGTCAAAATAAATCCGGGGGTTGATCTTCAGAGCTTCGTTCAGCCTTTTTGAAGCTTCAGCTTTATTGCCAGCTGCATAATAGGCTTTGGCGGCGAAATAGTTGGCGATTGAGTTTGCCGGTGATGCTTCAATAGCTTTGTCAAATTCCGCTGCTGCCCCTTTGGGATCCTTTTCCTGCTCAAGAAGGAACATCCCCAGTCTGATATGGGCGTCGGGCATGTTGGGGGCAATCTTTGCAGCCTGCTCAAAATCTGCCTTTGCTTTGTCTTTTCCGTCTTTCTGATGTAGATAGAGCATACCTCTCAAAACCAGGGCAAGAGGTATTTCCTTGTTCTTTTCCAGCAGTCCGCCGACGGTCTTCATTGATTCTTCAAAATCACCGATTTGATAGAGTGCAAAAGCCAAATCCATCATAGCGTCTTTGTTGCCCGGATCTGATTCGAGTGATTTTCTGTATCTTTCAACTGCAGCGTCATAATCATTTTCGAGCTGAAGGATATTTCCCATCCTGCGGTTTAATTCGCTGGACGTTGGATTTGTTTTCAGCGCCTTTTCGTAGTATTCCCTTGCTTTGGCAGGGTCATGTTTGATTTCATAATAGTAAAGGCCCAGGTTACTCTGAACATCAACATTTTCAGGCTCCATACCCTGAGCTGCGGCATACTGCTTAAATGCATCCTCAAACTTTCCCTGACGATACAGGGCAATACCCATAAGGTTCCGGATTGTTACGGAATCTTTGAGTTTCGATGCTTTTTCGAGGTTTTCGATTGCTTTTGAGTAGTCTTTGTCCAGAATATTTATTTCTGAAAGCCTGACCAGAGCTTCGACATTTCCGGATTCAAGCTGGACTACTTTTTCGAAATCCTCTTTGGCTTTCTCGTTGTTTCCCATATTAATCCGGCACATTCCCCTGTAGAAATGTGCTTCAGTGAAGTCATCCTTATTCTCAATTGCCTTAGAAAACTGAGCTTCAGCTTTATCCCATTGTTTCTGGTCATAAAGCTGAATTCCGGCATTCAGGTAGTCCCGGGGTGAAATTGCGCACCCCTGCAGAAAAATCACCGATAATGCAAAAAGAATCAGCGGCATATACCAGTGTTTTGCCTGTTGATGCATTTTGTTAGTTCTCCTTTATCGATCCAGCAGTTCTTTTAAATTCTTTTCCGGCACGCCGTACTGTTTGAGCTCGTTGTCAGACATAGCGCCTCCGCCGGAAGTAACTATGGTCCATTTTCCATTTTTTAAATGAAGAAGGGTAACTCCCTCTCCTATGGTCTCTCCGCTTTTATCCGTCTGTTCCCATGCGCCGAATGCCCATTCACCTGATATTCTGAGGTTTGTGTGGACTCTCCCTTTATCTCCCAGTGCGGAAGTCAAAGGAGCCGATTTTGCTATCCACGCAGGATCCAGAAGCTTGTTCCATAAAGCTTCAGGCACTCCGCTGGCTTTCAGTGCGGGTGTAATCATATTCCGGGAAGTGCCTCTTACGCCTTTCCATTTTCCGTTGGCTTTTTTAAGGAGCACCTGCCCTTTCCACACATCTCCCGATTTTGATGTGCATTCGATGAAAACCGCAGCCCAGTTACCAGCCGTCCTTATGTCGTAAACCCTGGTGCCGGCTTCTCCACTGTAATACTTGACCGCTGCTCCGGTAATATCATCCTTTTCCGATGCAAAGACGGGACCATTGTACAAAAATACCAGTGCCAGCAGAATTATAGTGCTGACAACTGCCGCTTTATTAATTTTTCCGGACATTGATAACTCCTCCTTATTATCAGGATTTGCTCAAATTCCCTGTTGTAATTGATTTTGGAAATCCCCCGGAAATCCTCTGAATAAAACCTCAAAATAAAAACCCCCACTGAATAGCAGCTATCCCCCGCCAACAACTGCCGGATCGCAGGCGGCGCCTGCCCCCAGGTCTCCAAACCCACCGCCAACCGCCAATAAACCCCACAACCACAAGCTTCGCCAGCGATTGCCGGATCGCAGGCGTCCCGCCTGCCCCGGGTCCCCAAACCCACCGCCAACCGCCAGCAAACCCCACAACCACAAGCCCCGCCAACGATCGTAGGAGGGGTTTGCAACCCCGACGCGGACCTGCAGGTCCGCCCCACCGCAAACAAAAACCACAAATCCCCCAAAAGCGCGGCAACAAAATGCCAACAACTGCCGGATCGCAGGCATCCCGCCTGCCCCCGGGTCCCAAAACCACCCGCCAACCGCCAGCAAACCCCATAACCCCAAGCTTCGCCAGCGATCCTATGATGGCTTTGCAACCCCGACGCGGACCCGCAGGTCCGCCCGCGAAGCAAACTCAAACCGCAAATCCCCCGAAAGCGCGGCAACAAAACGCCAACAACTGCCGGATCGCAGGCGGCGCCTCCCCCGGTTCCCAAAACAAAACGCCAACCGCCAGTAAACCCCATAACCACAAGCTTCGCAAGCGATCCTATGATGGCTCCGCAACCCCGACGCGGACCCGCAGGTCCGCCTGCGACGCAAACTCAAACCGCGAACCCCACACACGCGTGCCCCCCGAATGCTTGCCAACTCTGGAATTATTACCACCTCTATAGCTGGAGTTGTATTTCCATTTTGGAGATTGAGGATAGAAAATGAGATTGTTTAACCGGGGGACAGGCGGGACGCCTGCGATCCGGCAGTCGCCGGCGTTGTATTGCGGCTATGATGTTTACAGGTGATTAGAGTTTGTTTCCGGCGAACTTATTGGCTCACTTATTATGGCAATGAATTAAAATCTGTTAAATGGAAAAATAGAATTAAATAGATTAATGGATTTATCTAATCGCTCACGAGAATACTGATCGTTTGCTCAGCTTCCAGAGAAAACTTTTTTGAAAAAAGTTTCCTCGCGCCCACCCTGCGGGCAGGCACCCGCCATCCCAAAACTTTTGAATAGGGGACCGACCGGAGGAATGGGGACCCTCAGATGAAACCACGCTTTTTTAGAAAAAGCGGGTTTTCCTCCGAACCTCCTTCCTTGAAAAACAAGAGTTTTGGGCTGGAAATCGGAGTAGGTTTTACTAATTCAGCGGCATTGGGGAAGTGTCAATATACCCTCCCACAAATAAACAACCGCCAGTAACCCTTCAACCACAACCCCCCGCCAGCTACCGCATTAAGGTTTTTACCCCGAAACAGACCCTGAAAGCTCCGCACTCACCGCATACTATAACCCCAAATCCCGGTATTACCCCTTACCCTGCTCTCATTCCCTGCAGTTCTGCAATCTCCGGGGTAACGGAATAAAAACCACAGAAACCTTGCAATATTGTCCGAACTTCCCCCCGTATTAAAAAATCCCGGAAAACCGTTTTTGCCGGGTTTCCGGGATTCGTATTCTTCTGGGGGTGCACCGTTGTGTATCTGATGCTTCCCATACTTCTATATCTTTTTCATAAAAAGGATGTATGCGTTTCTGTAAAAATCGCCTATGCGGTTCATTTTGAATTTGCCTGTTGACTCAAGGAGTTTCACCACATCTTCTTTATACAGAATGCTTTCCGTTGGTCTGTCCTTTATGTCGTTTTCGGTAATTATATATATACCGCCGGGCTTCAGAGCTTCATACACCGTTTTTGTGAGTCCTGCTGTCTGCTCTCCGATTGATTTGAAATAAGCTTCCTTACTCTTTTTCATATCGCTGTTAACCAGATGGGATGTATTTCCCCATATATGATTGTATGCATGGGTCTCGCTGAGAAAAGCAAAGTCCAGAGAGCCTGCGGGAATTCCTGACATTCCTGCTTTCTCATCGCTTGCGAGAAATTTAATATTACGGAATTCTATTTTTCTCTCGGTTTTCAGATGCTCCAGCATGTATTGATCATAGGTAAGCATTGCCTTGTTTATGTCCACAGCGTACATCATTCCCTTGTCGCCGGGGAGAGGTTCAACTATGGTCATGTCGCCGGATTTTGTCTTTTTTCCCACTTTCCAGGCAAAAATGAAAGTATAATATCCTGTGCCGCAACCTATGTCAGCTATGTTGTCGCCTTCTTTCAGGCCCATTTCCTTCATCATTGTGTAGGGATTTGTCCCTGAGAGCCGTCTTTCCGCAAGCAGATCTTTGCCCGGTTTGTCGAAAATGTCTTTCACTTCCGGGGTTAAATCCTTATAATCCGCAGGATCCAGAGGCTTCAAAGGTTCAAACTCACCGGGAGGCACTAATTTGCTTAAATCCACAGGAGGCTGAAAATCGCCGGAACCCTGTGGTGGAGCGCCTTCAGCAGGCTTAGGGGGGATTCCTTCGTTTTTTTCCTGTGGGATGTCTTTGCCCTGTTCAGGGGGAGCCTTTTCGCTTTGCCCGGCGGGAGTCTGTCCAGTGGAAACAGGCTTGCTGTCCTTCACTGTATTACCCGTATTTTTCGGGCTTAAAAGAAAAACCGCAGCAACAACTGCGATTATGATAACAATTAATGTTATATGGATCTTTTTCATATTATTTACACACTGTTTTTATTTTTTTGAAAAGAACGCTGTCTTGACTATCAGTGCAAAGATAACGCCTAAGATGACCAGACCGGCTATATCCGCATCATTTTTCAACTCCGGTGGTTTTGCAAAATAGGGGAGAAGGAAGAATATGAAAAACAATGCTGCGCAGGATCCTCCCTTTTCAATACCGGAAGCTTCTTCCGTTACATGGAAAACATCGAGTGAATCGAGTTTTGTTTCCGACACCACAAAAGAATCTGTGGTTTCCTTGAAGGGGATGATATACTGAACGGTAAACGCTACGCCTGCCATAATAAGCAGATAGAATACATAGGAGAAAACATCAAGGCCTAAGCCTCTTGTTTTACTTTCGAGAAGCAGGAAACCGTTTCCGGCAATAAGCTTCAGAATAAGGAATGTAACAAGCGCCATTACTCCTGTAAAAATAGGGCTGATACCCTTATCCGGGTCCATTATTTTATCTGCAGGAATAAGATTGAATCTGGGCAGTTCGTGGTAAACCTTTGAACAGACAATAGCAGTAAGAACTGCATAAACCGGAATAAAAGTAAGAGCAACAAGAAAAGCGCCTATTTTTGAGTTGCTTGGTGTTTCCAGAGTGCCTGCACTGAAAAAAATCAGGGTAAATAAGGCATTCAGTCCCAAAGCTCCCGCAAGAAGCAGAAATACATCCTGCTTTGTGGCTCTGAAATAAAACCAGGCTGCGAAACCGGCAAGAGCAAGCAGTTTTAAGCCTGCTATCCAGCCATTTGGTGCAAAGGCATTTTCTATCAAGTTATCACCCCGCGATCATTTTTTTGGCAAGTTCCAGTGCTTTTTTACCGTCAACAAGTCCGTATATCTGGTTGGGTATAACTTCCACAGGGATATTTGATTCCGAACAGATACCTTTCATTTCTTCAAGGCGGTTCTTAATCTGGGGACCTGCCAGAACTGCTTTGACACCATCAAGGCGGTCTTCAAAACCGGCTACGGGCGCAAATGAAATCTCTGCAGGATAACCTTCCGCATCTGCAGCTTTCTGCATTGCTTTCACCAGAAGGCTGGTGGACATTCCTGATGCACAAACCAGAAGAATCTTATTTTTTGCTGACAATTTAGTACACCTCTTTTAGTTTTCTCAATCAGGGTTAAAAACCCTTTGTTACCACTCCATTATACCGTATCCGTTGCCGGGTATTACAAAGTATTTTTTGCCTTTTTCAACTTTTACCGGCTTGGGATTTGGTGCTCCATCCACGCTGACGGAAGTTAAACGGGTTTCATGTTCTTTGATTTCAGGTGGAATTCTCAGTTTCCTGTCTGTTGACTCCATGTTCTTTACCAGCATTATGTTTTTACCGGTTTCTGAAACAAATTTTCTACGCTCGAGAACGGGCTGAAGAACTGAACAGTCGATGACTGCAGGAAGGGTAAACAGCAGACCGCCGTAACGGATTCCCACTGTATGAAGTCCCGGAAGAAGTTTTACCGGCTCCATCACTTTCTGCATAAGCATGTAAGGTTTTTCGGTTGCTCCGCCAAGAGGAACCTCCACAATTCTTCCGCCGTCTATTCTTGCATCCACTGCCACAGCTGAAGAATACATCATCTGTTTCTGGTAAGACAGGAGAAGAATGTATTCGTCTTCCTGATCCACCTTAAACTTGTGCCAGAGGGTGTTCTTTCTTCTTATTACAGCAACTTTGCCCTTTTTGCCTGAATCATATTCCCATTCCTGAGCTTCGAAATCAGTATCCACAACCCGGCTTTCTTCCCATTCCATAATCCAGTATGAATGAACGAAGTCCTGTTTGTAGTTGAGATAATCTTCGCCTTTTGTTCTGTAGATTGCCATAAAAGACAGAAGCGCTGCGGCTGAGCCTTTAAGACTTTTGTCCTGAGCAGCTCCGTCCTGTCCGAGTTCAGACTGACATGAACCGTCGGTTGAAGAATAAACCGGTTTTCCTGTGGGATTGTTTTTAAGGAACCAGCCCGCTGAAAGCCCAGCCATTCTGAGATAGTCTTCATTGCCTGTTACATTGTACATTGCCATAAAGTTTTCAGTGAGGGTGAATGCTCCCATTGCGGTCTGGGGATAAATTTCGGGGTGGGGGTAAAATCCGTCGATAGGTCCGTATGAAGCAGCCAGATGAACGAGAAATCCGTTGCAGGCTCTTTTTGCTTCGCCTATCCACACTTTTCTTTCAAATGCCTGTCCACCTACTGCAAGTGCAGCAGTCTGGAAGGCATTGGCTATTTTCCATATATAGGGTTTGTCAGTATAAGTCAGATGTATGAAAAGAGGGAACTGGTCAGATTCAATGTTTTTAAATTCCATAATTCCCTGTCCCAGTTTCTTTGCCACTGCCGACATGTCGTCGGATTCGGTGGAGCCTTCAAATCTGCTCATTCCCAGAAGATAAAGGGCTGAAAGATCCCCTCTGCCCATAATGAGCCATGCCGGAATTTTCATCTTTTCATTCTGAACATAATTGGCAAATCCAGTTGTCTCGTTGTTAACCGTCTGTTTGATAACCTTGAATGTGCGGAGGAATGCATCTTCGAGGGTGATAAATTCGCCGGGGTAGTTTTTCTTTACCACGCCTGAACCTTCCGCCAGTGCAAGAAACGCCCAGGCAGTAGCGTCGCCGGGTGTTACTTTTCCGTCGGGGTTGTTGTTGAGAAAATTGCCTGCATTATCCATATAAGGGTAGAAGCATCCGTTGTCTGCCTGCATTTTATAAAGAAAGCGCAGTGCGAGGCGGGCTTTTTCAAGGCTGTCCTTGTCCTGATAAAGTTTGAAATGTCTGAGATATGTGATCGCTATGATAGCGGTTTCTTCTGTTGAAGCTGCAATCTGAACTCCTGTGGAGGATTTCTCGGTGGATTCCCAGATTGTGAGCGGCGTCCCGTCTTTCAGGGTGATTTTCTTTATTCTCGAATTGATGAATTTGAAATTGATTTCCTTACTCCAGGCTGAAGTTGAACTAAATAAAAATACCACTAAAAATGTGTATAAAATAAAAATAGACTTCACACGCTGAGTTATGGGCTGCATTAGAGCCTCCTTCCTTGATTGGCGCCTATTCCGGAAGTTTTTTCTCCTCAAAGGGAAGATCCGGAATCAGGACTTTGTCTCCCGGTTTTTCAGGGATGTTTTTCTTTTCTTCCTTTTTTTCCTGCCCCTGAACAAGGAAATTGCCCGTTACGCCCCCAGTGGCCATAAAAGTTTCCTTTTTCATATCTATGTATGCTTTTTCACAGGTTACCCAGTCATTGCTGCCCTGCTCAAAACGAACATTTCCTTCAAGGGTTATCAAATCAGAAGGCTGGCTGTATCTGGCTTTGTCAGAATACGCTCTTCTGTTTTTCTGCTCAACTTTCACTTTGCCATTTGCCTCACCTTCACGGGTTATCCAGTTGTATGTGAGATTGTCGCAATTCATGGTGGTTAAGCCTGATTCAAGCTTTTCCTTGTCGCTGCCCTGAGCTGCGGACATATCCCTGATTGTTACAATCTGAACTGAACCTGTGAGTTTTGCGGTTGTACCGGCATAATCCACAGTCATAACTTCTCCCACAAGGGTTGTTCCGGGCTGGTAAATTCTCACATTGCCTTCAACTTTGCCTTTTTTGGTGGTAGTGTTGAAATTGGCTCTATCCCCGGAAAGAATCGTGTTTTTGTAATTAAACCTCACATTACCCTCAAGGGTAATAACTTTTTTCGCCTGATCATAAACAAGCCTGTCGGCATTGAGCCTGACTTCGCTGTCCTGTGCAAAAACCGGTGCTGAGGCTGATATTATTATTGCAGCGGCAATCAGCAGAAAAAAACGGATTAATTTCATACAAAAAATCTCACAGATTCTTATTTATACTTGCCTTGAGAGCTTTACACTGTTTCTGTATCTGATCTAATTTGAGCTGATCGTCCGAATACACTTTTTTTGAGTAGTTCATAGCTTTGTCGCAATACTCAAGTGCCTGCGACTTGTTCAGCAGTTCAAAATAGACTCTGGCTAATTCATAGTTGCTGTCGGGAAACTCCGGCGAGTATTTAATGGCGTTTTCCTGAGCCTGTTTAGCTTTGGAAAGCAACTCCGAAGCCAGCTTCTCGTCAAAGGGTCCTCCCTTGACACGCCTTGTAAACTCAATATCCCGCAGTTTCATATATGTAACGCCCAGCATATACCACGACATGTATTCGTCAGCTCTTGTTGCAACTGAATCTTCAAAATACTTCTGGGCATCATGATAATATGTAAGGGCTTCGTTTATATTCCTGTTGAATTTCTGATATTCGGAATATTTTTGTTCTGCAAGCACAAGACTATTCTTTCCCTGTCCAAAAGCCACCCTTGCGGAAGACTTCTGGAAAAACAGATATATCCAGAATCCTGCCCCTATGAGCACTCCGGCAAGAACAAAAATCGAAACAGCCCACATCGCCGTCTCTTTTGCCTTTTTCTTCCGCTCCGCTTCTTTCGCCCGGGCTTTTTCCTCTGCATAAAGCTTTGAAAAATCTTCTTTTAGCTGAAGCAGATCCACTTTCAGATCAAAATCAATATCTTTATCTATTATAGAATCGATAAATTTGATACTCTGTCCGTAAAACCCGTTCTGGGCGAGGGCTTTTATAAAACCTGGAGCCAGAACAGGGGAGTTTATAATAATTACCCGCAGATTAGGATCCGGATCAAAATCAGGCGCAACATCAATGGTAAAAGAATAGCACTTGGCAGAGTTTTCATAATCTTTCATCAGAAGATAAACCCTTGTCAGCCCAAACCATCCGTCAACATAGTCCGGATATTTGTCAGCCATCTTCTGATAATTGAACTTAGCCTTTACATAGTCTTTTCTGTTTACTGCGTCTTCCGCCTCGAAGAGTAACTGCCTTAGTTCTCCCGGCAAATCTCCAAGGATTGAAACCTCGTCACTGGGCATGTCTTGCTCCTTATCCAAAAACCTGCATGCTTGTTATTTGCTTTTAACGGATTCTTTATCAGAATCCCTGTCTGAATCCTTCTCTTTTTTGTCGCTTTTGCCTTCGGTGGTTTTTCCCGGTTCTGAAGGAGTCTGGTTCTGCTGCTTGTCAACCCAGTTCAGCAGATTGTTGGTTTTATCAGTCAGGTCTGCTTTTCTGGCTATTGAATCAGGATCGCTTCCGCCATATTTAACCTGGATTTTCTGAAGAGTCTGGTTGAGCAGCTCTTTACCCTCCGTATAATTCTTTTCCTTGAGCCTCTGGGAGGCAAGGGCGAGATAAGCGTCAGCATAGTTGGGATCCAGTTCGATTGCCTTTTTCAGATTAACCTCAATCTCACCGTTAAAATCGGTCCGGAGGTTTTTATTTGTGCCAAGACTGTTAATGTCAGTATTAAGCTGGCTCATTTCCTGAAAAGTGCGGGCGAGATAATAATGGGCTTCCGCATCGTTAGGATTCTTTGCAAGGGCTTTCTGGAAAAGGCTTCTTGCACCGTCAAATTCCTTCACTGCTTTATCAGCCTGATGGCCCTTTTCAGTATCACGGAAATCAAGCATCATCCCCATTGCCCGTTTGAATGCCGCCTTACCCTGAACGGTCAGCGGCGTGCGCTGGATGTTTTTATATATCAGAAATCCGATAACGGCAATTATCAATACAATAATTACACTGGTAGATTTGAGGAAGAAATTAACATTCTTTTCGCCTTTTTTAAGGGCTTCACCAGCCTCAAGTTGTTCCTTGTTGATGTTTTTATGAAGCTCATCCCTGAGCATTATTACTTTTTCACGCATATCCTGGGGAATTTCCATTTCCACCAGCTTATCCGTAAATTTCAGACTGTCATCATTCATGCCTTCTTCATAAAGCGCTTTTGACATTCCAAATAAAAGACCGGGTTTGCCTGCGCCAAGACCTATAAGCTTGTGGTAAAGTCCTGAATGTGATGAAATTCTGTGGCATTTTTTCCAGGCTTTTGCACTCTCTGCAAAATTTTCCTGTACATAATAAACCTTGGAAAGACCGAACCAGCCGTTTTCATAGTCGGGTGAAGCTATGGTCAGTTCGAGGCAGTATTCCTTTGCCTTGTCATAATCCCCTCTTGAAAAGGCTATCTCTGATTCCTGAAATTTTTTCTCATACTCGGCAGGAGCCGGGCTTGGAGTTTTTTCTGTTTCTTCCGGCATAAAAAACCCTCCAGCGTCTTATTTTTAAAGGGAACATTCGTGAAGCTAAAGTCTATTTCCTTTTAAGATTTGATCAAGGCTTCTTCTTGCCGGTTCAAATCCGGGATTTACCTTCAGCTCCTTTTGGTAGTATTCAGCAGCTTTTGTCGGATTTCCATCAATCTCATACAGTTTTCCGAGATTAAAATTTATCGAGGGATACGAAGGATCTATTTCCAGAATTCTCCTGAATATAATTTCAGCTTCCCCCCTGTTTCCCGTCTGTATCTTTATATACCCCAAACCTGCAAGTGCCGGAATATAATCGGGATCAATGACAAGTGATTTTCTGAAAAATTCCCCTGCCTGCGATAAATCCTGTTTTGCTATACACTGAGCCGCTGCGTTGCTCAGTTTATAAGGTGTAATCGGAACATACAGCCTGCCCTGTTCCGCAGCCTGAATTATTTTTTCGTTTTCAGGAGTTTTTCGCATAAATATCTGCTCAATGTCATCCTCAAATATCAAAGCCCATTTACCGCTTTCCCCCAGTCTGTCCGGAAGCAGATGCTGATTGGTTTCTCTTAGGATCTTATTGCAGAACACAAAATTGACATTGTATTTATCCAGAATTTTATCCCACCCCGGATCCCCGCGCATTGTCGAAAGAGACTCACGATACTGTTCCTCTGTATAAACAGTGTTTGCCCTTCCGTCCATAAACACTTTATAGTCGGGATAAAGCCGCCATATAAGGTAGCCTCCCCATTCATAGGGATTATACAGCCTCCCCGGAAGCTGGTTGTTTTTTACAAACTCAACACCGGCAACAGGAAAAAGCTGCCTCTCCATATTCAGTTTTCTGTAATTTATTCTGTACTGCCCCGGTATAACAAACAGTATGAAAAATACTGCTGCTATGCAGACTGCCGAACCATATAACGCAGCGGTTTTCAGGACCGTCGCTTTAGACTGCCGGCGCATATCCCCACCATGCCCGTCCTCGCCGGATTTTTCCTGAGTTTCTGAATTTTCCGCCTGAACGCCGTTTTCACTTTTGGCTGATTTTTCCGCAAAGTGAGCCAGCAGAGGGGTTACAAGAACCGAAACCACAGGAACCATTGCAATGGCAAAAAGCACGCTGTGTCTTACCACTGTGAGGGATAAGTAAGAGAAAACCGCAATCACCGCAACATCGTATGTTCTGAGTTTTTTTGAAAAAACCGCCGTTAGAACTATTATTAAACCCATGCTGACCCCAAAACCCAGATTTGCTCCTGTTAGATCAGGGGGAATCCATTCGATAAGGTTTCTTTTATAAAAAGAATCTCCAAGAAAAGTAAAGGGGTAGAGGAATATTTCAGCACCGTAAGGGTTCAGAATCCCTGCTGCAAGACTTGCGAGAAACGGGGGAACCGCTCCTGACAGAAGCTTCTTCAAATCTGTTTTTTCCGTTTCCTCATTTCTGTTTATAAAAGCAGCAATTCCCGCAGATACAAATAAAAGCAGGAAAATATAATAAACCGGAGCCTTCTGCGTTAACATAGCCAGACCTGTAAGAATAAGAAGCAGGCTTTTCCCCGCTCCTGAGAGTTTTCCCCTGAAAATAAATCCGTCTGCGATTACTGAAAACAGAAAAGCTGCCTGAAGTATGTAAACAAGAATATAGCCGCCATGAGTGTTGACCCATAAAAGCGAAACCGGAACAATATACCAGAGTGCTGACATTCTGCCTTCGCCGTAAGCTTTGTATAAAATCCATATTGTTGCGGCAAGGAGAATATATGTGAAAAGATAGGGCCTGATATCGAAATAGAGCCTGCCTCCGGAGATGATAACCATCCACAGGGCTGCAATTCCCGCACAGGCAGGGCAGACTCCGGGTTTTTTAACACCGGACCATATCACAAGGGCAAAAGAAGCGATGACCATCAGGGATTTGAAAATATAAAGCAGTGTAAATCTTCCTGCTTCGTGCAGAATATAGAAAATAATGCCGGCAAGCCATTCGTGGTTAACCCACGGAAGGCCGTCGGCAGTATATGAAAAAATCTCCGTGTGCGGTATTCCGCCGGTTTTTATAATGACTTCCCCTGACTTCATCTGCCACCAGAGATCTGCCACCGGAATGGGCTGAAGAGTAAGCCAGAGGCAAATGCACACAAATGCGGCAAAAATGAGATGGGTCGGTGTGATTTTTTGATTCTGCAAAATTATTCCCCGAAATTAAAATACTAAGCTAATGCCTGTATTATCCCTTTTGTTCTGTTTTCCTGTTAAGGGTGCAATCCCGAATCCCCTGAATAGTATGGTTCCCCTGAATTTAAGCCCGTTATTCCGTGATTGTCCCCTGAACAGTGGATTGTATAAGCTGCGGGATCAGTGACTACTTCGTAACCTGCAGAATATGTCTCTTTGCCTGCTGCCGGGCATTCAGGAAGTTTTCTCATCCTCTCAGGCACAATCCGTTCCAGTTTGTCCGGATAATTGCCGGTGTCCGTATTATAGATTTCCACTGCAGTAGCCATATTGCGAAGATTACTCTGGCATCCGCTGAGATTCGCCCGGTAAAAAGCTTTTCTGATATTGGGGAAAATGATCGTAGCTATGACGGTAATAATGAAAATGGCGGTTAAAAGTTCGATCAGCGTAAACCCCTTTTGCTTTTTCCTGATGAATAAACCCATACTCTTCCTCCTTTCTCAGGATGATTTCTCATCCCTGATTTTTTTGGCTGTCTCCAGTTTTTTCCTTACTGTGGCAGAAGCTTCCTCATCCTGTGAATACTCAAGGAATGTTTCGTACATCTCCACAGCCTCGTTATCGTTTCCGTTGCTTTTGTAGATATCACCGATAACAAGATAAGCTTCGATTAAGTTCTTATTGATTTTCACCGATTTATTAAGTGAATTGAGAGCTTCATCCACTTTGTTGAGCTTCTGGAATGAAAGCCCCATATTATAATGAACCATAGCAGAGTCGGGATTGATGGTGCAGGCTTTTTCATAATTTTTCAGCGCCACTTCCCAGTTGTTCTGTTTTCTGTAGCAGTTGCCGATTCCGTTGTGAGCATTGAAACTGTCTTTATATATGCCGAGGGCGTCCTTATAATGTTTGATTGCGCTCCCCAAATCACCCTTTTTATATGCTTCGTCCCCCTTTTTTACCACTGTTTCCGCAATATTTTCAAGCTGTCTGTATCTGTCAAAAACATTGAGAATGACAAAAGCCACGGATATAACGGAGAGGGATGCGAAAGCATACATGCTTATCAGCTCAAGCTTCCAGAAAGAATATAACACTGCAATCAGCAGTATAAGAATGATAACGAATACTAAAGTTCTGGATCCCAGTTTGGCGGCAATCATTAAACCCCCTGAAGATTTGATAACAACTTACCGGAGCAAACAAAACCTGACAATTCCTGAGCCAACTCCCCATCGCACTCCTGAAATACTGTTCCCGCAGAATACAAAAGTTCCATTGGCATTTCAGCCCAGCTTTCCGGAATAACCACTGCATATTGTCATTGAAAACCCTCCGAAAAAGTTCGAAGCAATCCTGCCGGTAAACCGTTACAGAAGATATTTCTGAAAACTGGCATCAGATATGTTGCTAAAAAGGTATTATTCCCAATTATTAACTATACAATCCCACTCATAATATATTATCTTAAAGATTTGACATTTACAATAGAATCCTGCAAAACAGATAATCATGTTGTTATTAGGGATTTTTCCGAATATCTGGCTTGTTTCGATATCGGATTTGGTAGCTTCCCGCTAAACCAGATGCCCCATGGAATCAATACCACTGAATTAGTAAAAATTTACTCCACTCCCCAGCCCAATACTCTTGTTTTTCAAGGAGGGAGGTTCGGAGGGAATGCCACTGAATTAGTAAAAATTTACTCAAATCCACAGTCTAATACTCTTGTTTTTCAAGGGAGGAGGTTCGGAGGAGACCTCGCTTTTCCAAAAAAGCGTGGTCTCATCTGACGGTCCCTAACCCCAATGCCACTGAATTAGTAAAACTTGCTCCAATTTCCAGCCCTATACTCTTGTTTTTCAAGGAGGGAGGTTCGGAGGGCAACCTCGCTTTTTTAAAAAAGCGTGGTTCCCTCTGACGGTCCCCCAAACCCCACGGTCCCCGGTTGGTCCCCCAATTCAAAAGTTTTGGGATGGAGGTCCGGAGGAAACTTTTTTCAAAAAAGTTTTCTCCGGGAGCTGGGCAAACGATTATATTTCTCGTGAACAAACAGACTAATCCATGCCATAATTCAGCAACATTGAGCTTCACTCGCTTCCCCTTATTGTTGGTTTCCCCATTGTATGTCTGATATGATCATTTCAGATTTTTTTCATTGGTCGAGTAGCCAGAAACAATCATAAAATCAAAAGGAGGCTTTCCATATAAGGAAAAGCCTCCGTGTATGCTTTATACCGACTTTCCGGAAAACCGCCGTTCCTCATTTTGCGCACCCAGATACCGGGGGGCAAATCAGTTGTTGCAGCGGGTCTTTTACCGGAAAGATATTATATCCGTTAAAAAATGCTTAACCTACCCACCATTTTATGAGGGCTTTCTCGAATCTTCTGCTCAGCTTCTTGGTCTGGGGGTATATGCAGACTGCGTAGCCGTGCTGTCCTGATTCTCCGCAGGGTATGTCGCCGGTGAACAGATACTGTCCGTGTTCTTTCTGTTCCTTGGCGGTCATCCATACTCTTTCGCCTTCGTAAATATCGCCTTTGGCATCCATTGTGCCGTGGAAAAGCGCAACTGCCACATCATCAGGCTGAATTTCGCCGAGATTTACTGTTGCGTTTACTTCCAGATGGGTTCCGACTTTAAGCTGATCGTTGACTTCCGAATAGACATTTGAAATATAGACGCTGTCCCAGTGTTCGAGAATGAAGCGTTTCCATCTCTCCATCTTTCTGGTCATATCCATATCGTTCTTTGTCAGTTCTTCCCACTGAACCTGAGCGGGGTCATAGATCTTTTCGTGGTATTCGTGAACCATACGGTTTGTATTGAATACGGGGCTGAGGGTGGCTATCGAGGATTTCATCTTCTTTATCCACTCTCTGGGAAGTCCGTCCACTCCGCGATCGTAGAACGCAGGCACAACTTCTCTCTCAAGGAGTTCATAGAGAGCAAGAGCTTCCACTTCATCCTGATAATCGAGGTCTTTATAGACTTCGCCGCTGCCGATTGCCCAGCCGTTGGCTCCGTTGTAACCTTCACACCACCAGCCGTCGAGGATGCTGAGGTTGACGCCGGCATTGGGGGGAACTTTCATTCCGCTGGTGCCGCTGGCTTCCTGAGGTCTCCGGGGGGTGTTCATCCACACATCGACGCCCTGAACCAGATAACGGGCTATTTCCATACTGTAGTCTTCCAGGAATACCAGATGTCTTCTGAATTCTTCCTGATTGGCAAGATGGATAATCTCTCTGATGAGCTTTTTACCCTGATCATCCTTGGGATGTGCTTTTCCTGCGAAGATAATCTGAACCGGTCTGTCTCTGTCGTTGAGAATTTTTGCAAGTCTCTCGGGATCGCTGAACAGAAGGGTTGCTCTCTTGTATGTGGCAAATCTTCTTGCAAAACCGATTGTGAGCGCCCGGGGATCAAGAATCTCATCTACATGAGTGATCTTGGAGAACGAAGCTCCTCTGTGTTTGAGCTGTTCTTTCATTTTGCCTCTTGCAAATGAAACAAGCCTTTCACGGAGTCTTTCCTTGCTGCGCCACAGTTCGGATTCCGGAATTTTGTCCACTTTCTGCCAGGGAGCGTCATCAAGGGGATTGTCAAGAATCTGAGGACCGAGGTAGCGATCGTACAGTCTTGCCATTTCATCTGAAAGCCATGTCTGGGTGTGGATTCCGTTTGTAACATGCCTGAGGGGGACAAGTTTGTCCGGCAGATCCGGCCAGAGTGCCCGCCACATATCTCTCGAAACCTTTCCGTGTAGTTCGCTGACGCCGTTTGAACGGTCTGCGAAGTTGAATGCCAGATAGGGCATTGAGAAAGGTTCATTAATGTCTGTGGGGTTGAGTCTGCCCAAACCGATAAGTTCGCCGATGGAAATTCCCAGCTTTTTGCAATACTCGCCAAAATATGTGGCAATCATGTCTGCCTGGAATATATCGATTCCGGCGGGAACCGGTGTGTGTGTTGTAAATATGCTGCTGGCGGAAACCAGATCTCTCGCTTCGCTGAATGAAAGGTGGTAGCGCTCCATAAGCATTCTCGTTCTTTCGAATACCAGGAATGCGGAATGTCCTTCATTCATATGGAATACTGTAGGCTTTTCGCCAAGGGCTTCCAAAGCTCTTACGCCGCCGATGCCGAGCAGGATTTCCTGCTGGATGCGGGTGTAATTGTCTCCACCGTAAAGTTTGTGTGAAATCTCCTGATCCTTGGGAGAATTGAAATCAAGGTTGGTATCAAGCAGGTAGAGCTTTACTCTTCCTACATTAAGCTCCCAAATCTGTGCATAAACCACTCTGCCCGGGAATTCCACCGCGATGTAAATCGGCACGCCGTCTTCGCCTCTTCTGAGAGTCATAGGCATATTTTCAAAATCGTTGGTAATATAGAATTCCTGCTGCCAGCCGTCGATGTTGAGATACTGTTTGAAATAACCGTATTTGTATATCAAACCTACTGCAACGAGGGGAATGCCCAGATCGCTGGCGGATTTGAGATGGTCGCCGGAAAGAATGCCCAAACCGCCTGAATAGAGGCGGAGTGATTCGTGAAGGCCGTATTCAAAAGAGAAATAAGCAACCTTGCCGTGGAATTTATCTCCGTGGGTTTTCTTGAACCAGGTGGGGTGTTTGAGATATTTTTCCAGATCTGTGTGAACTGTGTCCAGATGACGAAGGAATGCTTCGTCTTTTTCCAGCTCCTCAAAACGCTCGGGAGAAATTTTTCCAAGCATTTCGATAGGGCTGTGGCTTGTCTGCTCCCATATATCAGTATCAACCCAGCGGAACAGGTCCAGAGCATCGGGACTCCAGGTCCACCATAGATTGTATGCGATTTTGAGAAGGGGTTTAAGCTTCTTCGGAATATTCGGTAATACCGTGTAGCGTTGGATTTTCTTCATTAGTAAGTCAACTCCATTAATAGGATTTCCCTTATTTATCCGGATGTGTTCAAAAAGTCATCTTCTTATGACTTTTCAGACAACCCCGGTTTACTGCGGTCAGTATTAAATAAAATTCCTGCCCGTTTCTCCGATAATTTGTTTAATCCTTCCAGATTCCTTCTCAAGCACTGAAAATCATTGAAACCGATATCGGCTAATCGATAAAAACCCGCTTAATGACTTGGTTTTTCCGAAAACAAAAAAAAACTTAAAATAATTCCGGAAAATTTAGGGTTTTGTATTAAATTTAATTTTCATGTGCCGATAAAAGATTATGGATGACTATAACAGAAAATCGGATAGTGAACAATTTCACAAAATAATGTAGAAAAATAATAAGCAATAAAATGGCGCAAGGGAATCAGAAATAGTTCACTCCGGATGAGCGATGTTGGCAAGGGCTCACACTCCGATTTCATAATGAACCCACCTCAGGTTACCCTTATTTTTGTATTGGGTTTTCCATACTCCAGCTGATAAAGGTCTACCTTTAATTTGTTATACACAAAATAAAGAGAAGAACAGTTCTTTCAGAAAGGAGGGACATCAGGAGATCATACAGGAAAAGGCTTGGGATCTAAGAGTAAAAATAAAAATGAGGGGTGTTTAAAAATGAAGTTGAAAAAATTTGGCGATTGGGCCATATTCTCCAAGATCATGACTATCTCCCTTATAACTGTTGCGATTGTAGTCGCCGGAATTGTATTTTATGTTATGCCATATTTTAAAGCGAAACTGATGAGCTCTAAACAGGAAATGACCAAAAACCTGATAGAAACATCATATTCGATTCTTGAATACTACGGAGGCAAGGCAGACAAAAAGGAAATGACCGTTGATGAAGCACAGAAAAAAGCTCTGGCTGATATCAATGAGATCAGATATGGAGAGAATAACTACTTCTGGATCAACGACCTCGAACCCAAAATGGTACAGCATCCGCTGAAACCCGATATGGCTGGGAAAAGTCTTTCAGACTATAAAGACGGAGCTAACAAACTTATGTTTGTTGAAATGGCAAATCTTGCAAAAAATAAAAATGAAGGCTTCGTCGAATATATGTGGGCTAAACAGGAAGGCGCAAGGCCCGTACAAAAAATTTCTTATGTGAAACTCTACAAACCCTGGGGATGGGTGATCGGCACAGGTATCTATGTGGATGATGTGGAGCATGAAGTTGCACAGATGCAGGCTAAAATCTTCATGGCTCTGGGCGTCTGTATTGTAGGAATACTAATGTTTGCATTCTTCGTGGCTAAGATTATTTCTGACCCTCTCAAAGAGGCTGTTGCCGTATCCAATAATCTTGCCATTGGCGACCTCGAATCCGATATCAGAGTGAAAAGCCAGGATGAAACCGGCAAACTTCTTGAATCCATGAAAAATGTCGTGGCAAGCCTCAGAGATGTTACAGGACTCTCCGAGAGAATTGCACAGGGCGACCTGACTATGGATGTAAAGGAAAGATCGGACAAGGACAAATTACTGCTTGCTCTCAAAGATATGGTCGGAAACCTCAGGGAAGTTGTTACTAATGTAAAATCGGCATCGGATATGGTTACCAAGGGAAGCCAGGAACTCAGCTCCACCGCCGAAACACTCTCACAGGGCGCTTCCGAACAGGCTGCTTCCGCTGAAGAAGTTTCATCCTCAATGGAAGAAATGTCAGCCAATATCAGACAGAGCGCCGACAATGCATTGCAGACCGAAAAAATTGCACATACCGTTTCGTCAGACAGCCTTGAAAGTGAACACGCTGTGTCCGAAACTACAGGTGCAATGAAAGAGATTGCGTCCAAAATTACTGTTGTTGAGGAAATTGCAAGACAAACCAATATGCTGGCTCTCAATGCAGCTATAGAAGCAGCAAGAGCCGGTGAACACGGAAAAGGCTTCGCTGTGGTTGCCGCTGAAGTAAGAAAACTTGCAGAAAGAAGCCAGACTGCCGCAAAGGAAATTACCGGACTTGCGACCAGAAGTGTGAATGTTGCTGAAAAAGCGAAATCATTACTGGCAAAGATGACACCCGAAATTCAGAAAACAGCCGGGCTTGTTCAGGAAATCAGTGAAGCCAGTAAAGAACAGAATGCAGGAGCAGGACAGATCAATGAAGCTCTCCAGCAGCTCGACCAGGTAATTCAACAGAATGCAGGAGCCTCGGAAGAAATGGCTGCTACTGCTGAAGAGTTATCTTCACAGGCATACCAGCTCCAGGATTCTATCAGCTTCTTCAAGCTTGTTGATGAAAGCAGGGGAGGCAGAGTAAAGAGAACCACCTCATTCAGCGCCGAAAAAGCTTCCGGAAATGGCAATGGGAACGGATTTAAAGCTTCAGTCGGTAATGGAAATGGCAACGGAAACGGGAATGGAAACGGAAATGGCAAGAAACTGAATAATATGAAAACAGGAACGGCAAAGGTTAAACAAAACGACAAAGGCTTCAGCATCAAACTCGATGAGATGGAAGATGACGAAGCGGAATATGTACGCTATTCCTGATAACCGATTGTAATCTAATGATTGACTAAACTAAATACGGAGGCTCTTCTGAGCCTCCGTTTGCTTTGTAAGGAATTTTTCATGCTGTTGCGGTAATAGTAAAATACAACAGAAATAATACCCGGGTTAAAAAATGTCGTCGTCGTCCTCTGGCTCAGGCTGGGATGATACTCCCCGGTTTCCTGAAGCCGCTCCACGATTGCCTTTCCGGTATTCAAATGAATCGGGTTGTTCAGCCCCCACGCCGGCAAAACCTTCCGCCCCAAGAAGCTGCTCGTTTGAAATACTAAAATCTTCGGGAATTTCATCTGTTCTGTCTCCTGATGAAGATTGAACTCTTTTGTTAATCCAATCTTCGTCGTCGCCTGCTTCGCCGAGAATCTCGACAGAATCTTTTTCCTCTTCTTCATATTCATATACTTCAGGTTGAAGTAATGTTGTCTGTTTTTCCGGCGGCGGCGAATCATCCCTGATTCCGCCCATGCTCTCCGGCATATCCAGCTTTGGCAGATTGGAACCTCTCTGCTCTAAAGGCAATGTGAGCTGCTCCACCATCTGCCTTTCAAATTCCTCAAAGTTGTTGAGCTCCCGGGATATATAATAAAACTCGTTGCCAACTCTCAGGATGCATCTCGAACTGGTAAATGTAAAATCTTCCACTATGTGCCAGGGGATAAAAGTAATCTTCTTCTTGCCCCTGAAATAATGAATGCCTTCCCGTTCAAGCAAAATGGTTATGGAAGACATCTGATAGGCTCTTTTGAACGCGCCAAAACCCAGAATGCCTATTACAATATCCACTGCAATTATCGGAACTGCAAAAAGAACCATAAAAAATGTGGACAGTAAAATGAGAAAAGCTGCAAAAGAACCAAATGCCACATATGTCATTACCAGAGATTTTTTATAACTGAATTCCATATTCTGAAAACACCCGGAAATAAGATTTACCTGATAATTCTTTAATTTACCGGTTTTTCCTTTTAGCATATAAGCAAAGCTAAATTCAATGCGATTGAAAGCGATGATCTTTAACTGTGAACGGGGTTTTTCCCTTTAGTATATAAGCAAAGCAAAATACAATTCCCCAAAGAATACCCCATCCCCCCGATTTCCCCCGTTATCTGCCCCGCTTGTCCCAATACCACTGAATTAGCAAAAACCGCTCCAATCCCAATACTCTTGTTTTTCAAGGAGGGAGGTTCGGAGGGTAACCTCGCTTTTCCAAAAAAGCGTGGTTCCCTCTGACGGTCCCCAAATCCCAATGCCGCTGAATTAGGAAAATCCACTCAAATCTCCAACCTCATACTCCTGTTTTTCAAGGGAGGAGGTTCGGAGGAGACCTTGCTTTTCCAAAAAAGCGTGGTCTCCTCTGACGGTTCCCAAATCCCCCGGTCGGTCCCCAAACCCTCCGGTTCTATCCCCCCCGGTTCCAATGCCACTGAATTAGTAAAACCTACTCCAATTTCCAGCCGAATACTCTTGTTTTTCAAGGAGGGAGGTTCGGAGGGTAACCTCGCTTTTCCAAAAAAGCGTGGTTCCCTCTGACGGTCCCCAAAACCCCCCGGTCCCCCGGTCGGTCCCTCAATTCAAAAGTTTTGGGAAGGAGGTCCGGAGGAAACTTTTTTCAAAAAGTTTTCTCTGGGAGCTGGGCAAACCACTATAGTAATCGTGATCGATCTGGTAAATTCATGCCTTAATTCGCAGGCGTCCCCTCCTGCCCCCCGGTCCCCAAAACCAACGCCAACCGCCAGCCCCCTCCCATAACCACAATCTCTGCCAACAACTGCCGGATTGCAGGCTCCCAGCCTGTCCCCCCGGTCCCCAAAACCAACCGCCACCCCCCCCCATAACCACGGGCTTTAAACTTTAATGGTTTCCCTTTTATAGAATTTACCACTAAACCGAAACCCTTGATTTTTACAAGATTTGATTTTTTAACCTGAAAAATGCCTTTCGAAAAAAGTTTTTACACAATCTCTGCAACCCCGACGCGGACCGCAGGGTTCGCTTTCACTGCAAAACCTGCTCCATAAATCCCACTTTCCGCCACAACCTATCCACTATCAGACTCTAACTCCCCCCCCCCCGCATTTATGGCAACATAGATTTAACTACCGAATCCCAGTCTGATTAACCCTCCTTTCCCCATATTGAGCCTGTCTGGTTTCCTATTTTATATCTGTACATCAAAAAGGCTGCCCTGTAAAACAGGACAGCCTGTAATTAACCCGTTTTAGTTTACTTTATGATGAAATCCTCAGCTACGCCGAATGAACCGAAGTCTTTCTTGCTCTCTTCAAGTTCGACAATAACCTTGATTGATGTAAACACAGAACCGTCCTGTGCGGTGATGTTGGTTTTTGTCTCAACTTCTGATCTCACAAGTCTGCCTTCACGGTTGGCAAAGTGAGTAACCCCGTTGGCGGTAAGAGTCTGCTCGATTCCTTCCTGAATGGGAATCTTGGTTTCAGGGCAGGAGACTTTAATTTCCGCGCAGTCGTATCCCGATACTTTGGCAAAATCATGAAGTGAATAGTTGTAAATCAGGGTAACCATATCTGCTTTGCCGGGGATGCTGATACGGCTCTTGCCGTCCCATGTTTCACCCTTCTTGACGCTCTTGGTCGGGAATGCGGGCTGTTCGAAAGGAAGATCAACGGATGTATGAACGATTTCACCGCTCTTTTTCATCTTTATTGTGATGGTCTGTCCGATATTGGGCAGTTCCTCTTCCTGGCCGTCTCTTCTGAGCTTTCCTGACTGAATAGTGACATCTACTGTCATTGTTCCGTCTGCAGCAACATCGGTGCATTTCTGAACCATTTTCATCTCTACATCTGAGCTTGTGCTTCCTGACTGCTCTTCAGTCTTAATTTCCTGTTCAGAATGAACTTTTGTGTTGTAGGTCAGCTGTTCCCCTTTTTGCATTTTGTACTCGAGCATTGTTGCTTCGCCTACTATCATACCCTCGTCCTCCTTGCGCTTTGTTGGTTTTTTCATTTTGCTGAGAAATTCAACATGTCAGGAACTAAATCCTTCTTTTAGTCTTCATTGTCTGAATTGCCGTTTTCATCGTCTATAGGAAGATTGACAGCTTTCTTCAGTTCTGAAACTTTATCCAGCTTTTCCCAGGGCAGATCCAGATCCGGTCTTCCAAAATGTCCATAACAGGCAACCTGTTTGTAAAGAGGTCTTCTGAGTTTCATATCCCTGATAATTGCACCGGGACGCAGGTCGAAGATCTCGCCGATAAGTTTCTGGATAGTGAGATCCGAAAACTTGCCTGTGCCGAATGTATCAACATGAATGCTGACAGGTCTTGCCACGCCGATTGCATAAGCCACCGAAACTTCGCAGCGGTCTGCCAGTCCTGCGGCTACTACATTCTTTGCAACATAGCGCATTGCATAGGCTGCTGATCTGTCAACCTTTGTCGGATCTTTGCCTGAGAAAGCTCCGCCGCCATGTCTTGCCATTCCGCCGTAGGTGTCAACGATGATTTTTCTTCCGGTAAGTCCTGTATCTGCGAGAGGTCCGCCCAGAACAAATCTGCCTGTGGGATTTACGAAGATTTTGGTCTTATCGTCAATATATTCTTCAGGAACGACCATTTTGATGACTTTGCGCATCAGGTCTTTTCTGATTAAATCAAGGGGAATTTCCGGTTTGTGCTGTGTGGAAATAACAACGGTCTCAACTCTGATGGGTTTGTTTCCTTCGTATTCCACCGTTACCTGAGTTTTTCCATCGGGACGCAGGTATGAAAGGTCTTTGTTCTTTCTTACTGCTGCCAGCATTCTTGCCATATCATGGGCAAGAGTGATGGGAAGGGGCATAAGCTCAGGTGTTTCGTTGCAGGCATAGCCGAACATCATTCCCTGATCGCCGGCACCGAGGGCTTCGATTTCGCTCTCGCTCATCTCTCCGGCTTTCAGTTCGTATGCTTTATCAACACCCATGGCAATGTCCCCCGACTGTTCGTCGATTGACATAAGAATGCCGCAGGTATCAGCGTCAAAACCGAATTTTGCTCTTGTATAGCCTATATCTGAAATGGTATGTCTTGTAATCTTGGGTATATCAACATAACATTTGGTGGAAATCTGACCTGCAATATGAACGCAGCCTGTGTGAATAAAAGTCTCGCAGGCAACTCTTCCGAACGGATCCTGTGCCAGAATACTGTCGAGAATGGCATCGGAGATCTGATCGCATATTTTGTCAGGATGTCCCTCTGTTACTGATTCTGAAGTGAATAAATTTCTTGTTTTAGCCATTGTTGACCTCCTCTAATTAAGTCCCCATCTGCCATGATGCAAGATATTCCTTCTGTTCTGCCGTCAGTGAGTCGATTTTTACTCCCAGGGTTCTGAGTTTCAGGAGGGCAATCTTCTGGTCGATTTTCTCGGGAACCTTATATACTTTTTTCTTGAATTCTTTTGAATATGATACGAGATATTCTGCTGCCATTGCCTGATTTGCAAAGCTCATATCCATAACAAGGGCGGGGTGTCCTTCCGCTGAAGCCAGATTTATGAGTCTTCCTTCGGCGAGGAGATTGATGGTTCTTTCATTGGGGAGTGTGTATTCCTCTACGAAACTTCTGGTTGTGCGTTTGCTGACAGCAATTTCCTCAAGGGCGGGGATACAGATTTCAACATTGAAATGGCCTGAGTTGCTGACAATAGCGCCGTTTTTCATAAGAAGGAAGTGCTCTTTGCGGATTACATTGATATTGCCTGTAACTGTGCAGAAAATATCTCCGATTTTGGCTGCTTCTTTCATTGTCATTACTTCAAAACCATCCATTACCGCTTCAAGGGCTTTCAGAGGATCGATTTCGGTGATGATAACCTTTGCGCCGTGTCCTTTGGCTCTCATTGCCAGACCCTTGCCGCACCATCCGTAACCGGCAATGACAAAATATTTGCCGCAGATAAGGGTGTTGGTGGCTCTGAGAATGCCGTCCAGTGTGCTCTGGCCTGTGCCGTAGCGGTTGTCAAAAAGATGTTTGGTGTTGGCGTCGTTCACTGCGATGATGGGATATTCAAGGGTGTTGTCCTTTTCCATGCTGCGGAGTCTGATTACGCCTGTTGTTGTTTCTTCTGTGCCGCCGATGATGTTGGAAAGAAGTTCTCTGCGTTTTGTGTGAAGCACTGAAACCAGATCGGCGCCGTCGTCCATTGTGATATGAGGAGCGTGATCCAGAACACTCAGAATGTGTGAGTAATAAGTTTCGTTGTCTTCACCTTTGATTGCAAAAACCGATATGCCTTCGTTGTGAACCAGATGTGCTGCTACATCGTCCTGAGTTGAGAGGGGATTTGATGCGCAAAGGGCAACGTCCGCTCCGCCGTCTCTCAGGGTGGTTATAAGGTTTGCTGTTTCTGTGGTTACATGGAGGCAGGCTCCGATGCGAAGGCCTTTAAGGGGCTTCTCTTTTGAAAAATTCTCTCTGATCTGCCGGAGGACGGGCATTTCTTTTGATGCCCATTCAACCCGCAGTCTGCCTGCTTCAGCAAGGCTTGCATCTTTAATATGATGTCTGAGAGGGGTTTGTGTGTTTGCCGTCATTTTATTCTCCTTGTTCTATGGATATTTGCAATTATATCAAAAAAAAGACTTTGTGTATTTATATTTCCAATAATTGGCTCATATTCTTTACATTGTTTTGGCAGGTGCCTCCGGAGCAGCAGGCGGTGCGGATGAGCCAGACCCGTTATTTCCGGCGCCGGGTGATGCCGTGGGGGTGCCTTCCGGTGTTTCAGCCGCGTCGGGAGTTATTTCCAGAGTTGCCTTGGGCTGCGCAGGAACCAGTCCCGGAGACTGTTCTTTCTTCGCTTCCCCAAAAAGGCTCTTGTATTTTTTAAATTTTATGATGCGGTTGTTTCCCGTGTCAGCTATGTAAATATCGCCCTCTGTGGTGATAAACAAATCTGATGGATTTTTGAATTCTCCCTGTTTGCTGCCTTCTTTACCCCATTCAAGAAGAAATTCGCCTGCAGAATTAAATTTCTGAATTCTGTGGTTGCCCTTGTCGATTACAAGAATATTGTTGTCGTCATCTACAGCAAGAGCAACGGGTTCTTTGAATTCACCTTTTTTGCTGCCGGGAATTCCCCATTGCATCAGAAAAGCACCTTTGTTGGAAAATTTCTGAATTCTGTTGTTCTGTGTGTCTGCCACATAAACATTGTCCTGATAGTCAACAGCCACATCCATGGGAAATCTGAACTGTGAAGCTGTGGTTCCCTCTGTACCCCAGGCATTTATAAACTTGCCCGACGGTGAAAACTTCTGAATCCGGTGGTTGTACGTATCGGCAACAAAGAGATTGTTTCTTGAGTCGAAAGCCATGCCGAGCATCTGGTGGAACTTGCCGTCGTCATAGCCCCAGCCGCCCATCTCTTTCATGAAATTGCCCATGGGGGTGTATTTCTGAATTCTGTTATTCAGACAGTCGGATATATAAAGATTTCCCTGATTATCAAGAACTATTCTCTCAGGTTTGTCAAACTGACCTGCGTCCGCTCCTCTTTCACCCCAGAGAGCTATGGTTTCACCCTTGGCTGAAATCTTCTGGAAACGGTTGTTGCCGGTGTCAACTACAAATAAAATTCCGTTTTTATCCACACATACGCCGCCGGGCGACAAAAACTGCCCCGGTTTGTTTCCCTTTTCACCCCATTGCTGAACAGGGGTAGGGGGAGCGTCTTTCTGTATGAAGCCAAAGTAAATCACTGCTCCGACTACGCACAGAAGGATGATGATTAATAAAAAAGCAATAATCTTGGTACCCAAAATCTATTGTCCTCTCATACCAGTTTTCGGAATAATCGCTGCATATCATCATTGCAGGCCCTGTCTTAACAGGGTGGGGCAATATCTTTGAAATTGCAGATATTTCATCAAAATGACATCAGTATTTTTTCCGTCGAAACGATTTGACTGATAAACAGCATCCTTAAAGGATAGTTGATATTCAGTAAGAAATATTTCAATCGAAGATGTCTTATATCCTTCAAATATATATATTCAGGATGGGAAAAATGGAAATTCGAATGATAACCGAATCCGATGCGGAAAAATTTCTTGAACTCAGTAAAAAACTGGATCAGGAAACAAGATTCATGATGCTTGAACCCGGTGAGAGAAATACCACTGTGGAAGAACAGGAGAACCAGCTCCGGCAGCTTCTTACATCAGGCAATTCGATGATTTTTGTGGCTGAACGGGAAGAAACCGGCGAACTCGTCGGATACATAGGCTTATTTGGCGGAAGATACATCAGAATAAGCCACTGCGCCCATATTGTAATGGGAATTCTGGAAAATTACAGGGGGCAGGGACTCGGAAAAGCATTTATGCAGACCGCTGAACAATGGGCCAGAGATACCGGAATTAGAAGACTTGAACTCTCCGTTGTCACCGACAATGAAGTAGCTATCGCATTATACACAAAAACCGGCTTCGAAGTGGAAGGCCTGAAAAAACGCTCCCTACTCATAGACAGCCGGTTTGTCGATGAATACTATATGGTTAAACTGATCGATTAATTCTTCCCTGTCAGGGCGTCCACCAGTTTTCCGAAGAACCCTTTCTTTCCGCAGTGGAACTGAGGTCCTTCTTCAGCGAACTGACAGAGTAGTTTTCTCTGCTTTTCGTTTAACTTTGTGGGAGTTACCACTTTGAGCCTTACGAGGAGATCACCGGGTTTGCCTCCCCGCAGATCCGGCATACCCTTTCCATGAAGGGTCAGAACCGCATCGGTCTGAGTGCCTTCGTGGATTTTTATTTTTTCCGTACCATCAAAAGTTACAATCTCTTTTTCGGTACCCAGAGCAGCATCGGCAAAACCAATGGGAAGCTCAAGGATCAGATTTTTGCCTTCTCTCTTAAGGTGCTGGTGTTCTTTTACATGCACAAACAGATAAAGATCCCCGGCTTGTCCGCCGAACTCTCCTGCTTCCCCTTTTCCCGTTAACCTGATGGGCATTCCGTTATCAATACCCGCAGGAATTTTAACTGAAATCCTTTCCTTGCGGATGGTTCTTGCCTCACCTCTGCATTCGTCGCATACTTCTTCGGGAATTCTACCCTCGCCGTGGCAGTGTCCGCAGGTTGAAGATGTAACAAACTGTCCGAATACTGTGTTCTGGACATTCCGCATCATGCCTGAACCCTGGCAGGGTTTGCATTCTTTAAAACCTGCTCCGGGTTTCACTCTTCTTCCGTTGCAAACGGGACATGTCTGGTAAGATTCAACTGTAAAATCTTCTTCTTTGCCTCTGAAGGCGTCTTCAAGTTCAATCTCCACATCCTTACGGAGATCGCTGCCTCTTCTGGCTCTGCTTCTTGTCTGGCCTGAAGCTCTGCCCATTCCGCTCATATCAAACAGGGATTCGAAAATGCTTTCGAAACCGCCGAATCCTCCGCTGAATCCGCCGTAACCGCCTCCGTAGCCTCCACCTGAACCCTGAACGCCCTGGTGTCCGAACTGATCGTAAAGCTGGCGTTTTTCTTCGTCGGAAAGAACCGCATAAGCTTCATTAATTTCACGGAATTTAACTTCCGCTTCTTCTTTGTTCTCGGCAACATCCGGATGATACTGGCGGGCGAGCTTCTTGAAAGCCATCTTGATATCCCGCTCAGTGGCGTTTCTCTCAACGCCAAGCACTTTGTAATAATCCTGTTTTGTCATCTGTTGCATCACCATTTTTTACTCATTTGATATACTTTCTTATAATACATGGAAAGCAGATAAACTGCAAGTATTCATGTAAAGTGCGGAATAATTTATACGGATTTTTTGTTTTTAAAACAGATGGACTGAGATTTCTGCTGAAGGTTCAGACTGCCGGGATAAATTTTTATGCCTTACTTGATGGAAGATTATGCAGGAAAAAAACGCCTTTCTGATAATATAACCTTCCGCGAAAAGATTCACAAGAAAACAACCGGAGGCAAAAATGCTCGTTGAAATATCCCCCCTTATTAATGAAACACCCACCGGACCCCTTATCGGAGCCGGAACAATACCCTGCGGATATGATGAAAAGGAAATTGACATTCAGGTCAGCATGGTTCCCGTTCATCCCGCAAATTCAAAGGATCTCGAAAGATTTAAAGGTAAAAAGGTTACAGTCAGCATACCTGAACTTACTCTTCAGAGACTCCAGGATTATTGCGAAGCCGACAGGGACATTATGAGATACACCGAGGAATACGCTGCGGTCTGCAGACAGCTAAGCTATTCCATCGTTGAGGAAATCGAAAAAAGGGAGCTGGAAGTTGATTACGCCCTTACCATCGACCACTCAGGCCAGCTTCTCACCATGTTTGTTGCTAAAATAGCCGACATCGAAACTTACGAAATCCGCCGCATTAAAAAGCACAAGGCAGACGGAACCATCGACCTTACCATTCTGCTTCCCCAGAACCTTTACCCCTTTGACGGCAAAAAGCTGATTCTTCTCGATGAATTTATCAATACCGGATTCACCCTCAGAGAGGTTATTAAGACTCTCGTAAAGGGCGGAGCCACCATTCAGCTTATCGGTGCATTCAAAAAACTGGAAGGAGCCGGCAAACTCCTCGAAAAGGAACTCCCCGGTATTCCAATCGTAACCCTCGAATAAAATGAGAATATACCTGCTGCGCCATGGGGTAACACCCTATAATAAGAAGAAGATTATCCAGGGCCATCTTGATATTCCACTTTCGGAAGAAGGAGAAGCTCAGGCTGGTGAAACCGCCGGCTTACTTCTGACAGAACTTGAGGAAAATGGTCTTCATATTTGCCGGATTTTCTCAAGCGATCTTTCAAGAGCTGCCAGAACCGCACAAATCCTTGAGGAAGCAATGAAGGAAAAGGGAATTGCCCTACCTGCGGTTATCCACCGGAAGGATCTCAGGGAGATCTATCTCAACTCCTGGGAAGGCAAATCCAAAAAGGAACTTCTTGAGGACCTTGAAGAGGACGGTACCTCCCTTTTTCAGAAATGGCTTGAAAGACCTGCGGAAGTAGTGCCTGATGGAGCTGAATCCATGCCTTCATTCTATTACCGCTCTATCGACGCCCTTTCCGACATAATGGACAAACTCAAAAACTGCGATGAAACCGGCAGTGTAGCTGTTATCTACTCCCACGGCGGTTTTCTGTCGATGATCAGAAACTATCTGAACGGCAGGGAGCCTGCCTCCTTTATCGCTTTTGCACATCCAAACGCCGGAGGTATGGTTTTCGATGTGGATCTGTCCTGTTACAGGGGAGGCCGGTTTGAACCATCCATGGTTACAAATTTCAGGCAGTTCCCTGGGGATTTCGACCCTGTAATAAACCTGCCGGATGCGGCAGTCGTTTGATTTTGTTTTATAAAGTTTATTAATAGCTGACGGAAGTTATAGGAAGGAGATAATCTGCAATGTTACGCAGATTAAACCTGTATTCGGGAATTTGCTTTTTTCTGGCATTACTTGCGTTTACCGTCTTTTCTGTCGGAAATGCCTTCGCCAGGGAAATGACATATGAACAGATTCTGGAAAAAAGCGCCAAAGTCAACCCCGGTCTTGAAACATTCAAATCGGATCTCAGTATGAAAGTTTACTGCATGGGGCTTTCAGTCCCCCTGAAAGGTTTCCTCTACTATAAAAGACCCGATAAACTCCGTATGGTTATTCCCACTGTTCCGGCAATCCTGAAAAACAGAAAAAGTATGTTTCAGGATATGGTCCCCAGAAGCTTTAATTCAAAAGACTATTCCGGAAAAGTTCTCGGTGAGGAGAAAATCGAAGACAAGGTTAAATGCCTCCTTCTCGAACTGACGCCCCGCAAACCGGGTAAAATTGTCAGAGTCCAGCTCTGGGTGGATAAGGAAAGCATGCTCATACCCAAATCAAGGGTTTTTTACCAGAATGATGCTTCCATAACTTCCCTGCAGTCGTATAAAGTTGTCAGAGGATTTGCTCTGCCGGATAAACAGAAAGTGGATTTCAGTTTTCCAAAATTCAGTGCAACAGGAGTCATTGAATATCAGTCATACGAACTGAATGTCCCTGTGGATGAATTTATTAACAAATCCCCGGAAAGTAAGTAATTCAAAGGCTCTCTAAGGAGAAAAAATGAAAAGATTAGTCATTCTCGGCTCAACGGGATCCATCGGAACCCAGACCCTTGAAATAGTTGAAAACTATCCTGATTTATATAAAGTTGAGGGCATTGCAGCCCAGAGTTCATGGCAGCTCCTTGCACGGCAGGCTGTGAAATTCGGCGTGAAATATGCCGCCATAGGCGATGAAAAGCATCTGCCTGCACTGACTGAAGCTCTTGCCGGAACCGGTATTCAGATTCTCTCAGGCTCAGCCGGCGTAACCGAACTCGCCTCAATAGATGCAGATGTTGCAGTAGTAGCACTTGTGGGTATTTCCGGGCTTCTCCCCACGCTCAGAGCCATCGAATCGGGTAAAACCATAGCCCTGGCTAATAAGGAAACCCTTGTGGTCGGTGGTGAACTGGTTATGAAAGCTGCCGCTGACAGGGGACTCCCCATTTTGCCCATAGACAGCGAGCACTCTGCCATATTCCAGTGCCTCAATGGTGAAAACATCAGGGAGGCGGCGCGAATCCTCCTTACTTCCTCAGGCGGTCCCTTCAGAAAACTTCCTGAAGAAGAGCTTGAAACCAAAACCGCAGCCGACGCCCTACGGCATCCCACCTGGAATATGGGTAAAAAAGTTACTATAGACTCCTCGACAATGATGAACAAAGGCTTTGAAGTAATCGAAGCCTGCTGGCTTTTCGGCGTTCATCCCTCAAAAATTAAAGTTCTTGTCCATCCCCAGTCTGTAGTCCATTCTATGGTCGAATTCATTGACGGTTCCGTCATCGCACAGATGTCAAAACCGGATATGCGTATCCCAATCCAGTATGCTCTCACTTATCCGGGCAGACTTCCCGCTGCGTATGTCAAAACGGACTTCGCTCAAATCGGCACTCTGACTTTTGAAGAACCAAGGCTTGACGTCTTCAGATGTCTTCAGTATGCCTTCGATGCCATTGCAGAAGGGGGAACCATGCCTGCAGTACTCAACGGAGCCAACGAAGTGGCTGTTGAGATGTTCCTTCAGGATAAAATCCGGTTTATGGATATTCCCAGATTAATCCACAAAGCAATGAGCACCCACAGGCTGATTAAAAATCCAGCCCTTGAGGATCTTCTCGAAGCTGATCGTTTTGCAAGGGAAGCAGCGGCTGTTTAATCCCCGTCCATATTTCATCCCTCCCGGGTCCTCATCGTCTGCCGATGTTCGTTTTGGTTTTTATCTATGTAATTAGGTAACATTTATTACCTATTGATTCTATTTTGCACCTTAATCCGGATTCTTTCCATAGTTCCGAAGGAGTAATTCTGATGTCGGATCCGCCAGACTTTTTTGTCGGATCCGCCCGGTTTTCTGTCCGAATAGACAAAAAACTCCACCTCCGTTTTAAATCATATATCCCAAAAACACCGACATTACAATAAAAAAGCCGGATTGATCATTTCAATCTCATCCGGCTCATTGGTTTTTGGGTAAATACTCTGTCTATTCCGGATAATTCCGGAAAAAACATTGAGTTTTATAAAAAAGCGTGGAAAATGTCCGTTCTGTTTCCTTCAAATCACGTTAAACAGCTAAATACAGGTCTCAGCTTCAATTATCCTGTCTTTTTCAATAATATTGCAGCTTCCTATCACTGCCAGTTTTCCTATTTTTACATTATCGCCGAGATTGCAGTCTCTTCCGATTAGGCAGGAGTCAAGAATGCAACCGTTTCCGGTTTTTGTCTTTTCCCACAGAAGAGCGCCGGAAATCTTAGTCTTTTCGCCGATTATGCATCCTCTATCGATAACTGCAGGCCCTTCGATTTTTGCTCCGCTTTTAATAATTACATTATCTCCTATCCACAGGGGAGCTGTCAGGACAGCGTTTGTGCTGATATCCGTATTTTTGCCGTAAACAATTCCTTCCCGGTGGTTCAGATCCACAGGCATTTTTCCGGTCAGAGTGTCATGGTTCGAGCTGAGATATTTGAAAGGTGTGCCGATATCCATCCAGTATCCTGAGTAGCTGTAACCGAACATTGGCTCTTTATCGGCGAGCATTGCGGGGAAAATCTCCCTTTCGATGGAGTATTTTCTGGCAGGTTCCATCCTTTTCAGAATTCCCGGCTCCAGTATGTAAAGCCCAGCGTTGATAAGGTTCGAGCGCACTTCTTCTTTTTTCGGTTTTTCGGTGAAATTTACTATTCCTGAATTGCTGTCCAGCTCAACAACTCCATACATAGTAGGGTCATCAACAGGTGTCAGCACTATTGTGCAGGCAGATTTTTTTTCTTTATGAAAATTCATTATTTCAGTCAGGTTCATCCGTGAAAGAATATCGCCGTTGAATACGAGAAAAGATGAATCATCAAGAAGATGTTCCACATTTTTAATAGCTCCGGCTGTTCCAAGGGGCGAGTCTTCCACTATATAATGAATTTTCATTCCAAAACCCGCACCGTCGCCAAAATATTCTTCAAAAGCTGAGGATTTATACCCAAGAGAAAATATTACTTCGTCTATTCCGTGATCTTTCATTAATTCGAGCTGATACTGCATAAAAGGTTTGCCGCAAATGGGCACCATAGGCTTTGGTAAATCGTATGTGAGAGGGCGCAGTCTTGTTCCTTCGCCGCCCACGAGAACTACAGCTTTCAAGGGATCCTCCGGTTATTTTATTGATAAATAAACCCTTTCGCCGGAATTATCTTCTATCCCTTGTTGTTTTGTGTCTTTGGAGGATTTTTTTACCTCATGGATAAGATAATTTCAACATGTATCGAATCGGAGCGTGAGCCTTTATGAAGATGTTCACAAAAGAAGAAGTCATTGAAAAGATCAAACTGTTCAATGAGCATATGGAAGAAGAAAAAAAACTACAGCAGGAACTTCTTGACATAAGGATGTACGGTTCAAAAGACGCCACAGTATCGGCATCAAAGAGAACTACGGAGATTTATAAGGAAATCGAACATATCCGTATGAACAAAATGCTGCCGATAATTGATGAACTTGCGGCATTTGTGGCGCATTGCCAGAAACTTGAAAAAGAAGGCAAGCTGAAGAAAATATCCTGACAAACAAATATAAGCGAAACGGCGGCGGAATAAATGAACGCAGAAGAAGCAGTTCACAATCCGGAAAAAGAATTTACCACTCTTCTTGTATTCCCACCCCAGTGGACGCCTCAGAACCCTCATTTTGCCATTTCATCCATTGCAGGGCATTTGAGAAAACATGGTTATAAAGTTCTGCTCAGGGACCTCAATGTGGAATACTACGAACATGTTCTGAGTCCGGAATTTCTCAGAACAACTCTGGATAAGATTAAGGTTGATTATACTTTTCTTTCCACACAGGTTATGCTGAAAACTCTGATGCAGGATCAATCCTTTGAGTTTCAGCTTGAAGCTATGCGCTTTATGGCAATTGACGAATATTTTAAAAACATCGGTTCACTTGCCGAAAAGCTGCCTTCCATTATTCTGGATGCCAAGGAAACACTTCGGGACGCCAGAAGGTTCTACAACCCACACCTCCTTGTTGATGCTTTTTACACCATCGACAAAGCTCTGGAGTTGATTTCACTTCCTTATCACCCGTCGAAATTGTCATTCAACGGTTTCGAACACCCAATGAGTATGCTTGTAACGCATAGCCTCATAGAAAACGCCACAAGTCCGAAAGGCAATATGTTCTATGAATTTATGGAAGTTGCTGCAGATCAGCTTCTCGAAGAAAAGCCTGATTTAATCGGCGTTTCGATAAATTCATTCTCCCAGGTTCTGCCGGGCCTGACCCTTGCGGGACATCTGAAGAGAAAAGCTCCTGCAGGCTGTGTTGTCAATATCGGAGGCAATTTCTTCAGCAGGGTGAAAGAAGCTTTGATGAGTCGGCCTGAATTTTTTGAAACTTTCTGTCATACTCTGGCAATGGGGGAAGGTGAAAAACGGACCATAATGTTTGTTGACGAACTGAAAGGCGGAAGAGACCTTTCCCGTGTGCCAAACATTCTTTATTACGATGAAAAAGACAAAACTGTAAAATTCAGCTATGAGGATATGCCTGAAAAAATGGAAAACCTTTCTTTTCAGGATTTCACCGGCTTGCCCATGGAACTTTACTTCACCCCTGAAATCGTTGGCTGCCTTCAGTCCAGCAAAGGCTGCTACTGGGGCAAATGCACATTCTGCGACACCGATTTTGGCATTCATAAGGACATAAAACCTCTCGACAGAATGCTTGAGGAAATGCGCCATATGAAAGAAAAGTTCGGAATCCGCCACTTCGAATTCATAGACGAATCCATCCACCCCGCATATATGAAGCAGATGGCACAAAGGCTTATTGATGAAAAGCTTGATGTATTCTGGTTCTGCAACGGCAGACTTGAAGAGTCCTTTAACAAAGATATGCTCGAACTCCTTCACAAATCAGGCTTGTCTATGGTTCTGTGGGGATACGAATCGGGAAACAGGCGCATTAATGAACTGATCAATAAAGGCGTCGATTTGGACCGGCGGTATGATATTCTGAAGAATTCAAGCGACACCGGCATATGGAATTTTGCCTACATATTCTTCGGATTCCCTACAGAAACAAGGGATGAAGCTATGGAAACCATCGATTCCATAATCGAACATAAGGATAAAATTCACTCTTACGGCAGATCTGTTTTCACTTTGGGAAGGCATAGCCTTCTGTATCTTGATGCACAAAAATATGGAATTTTTGACATAGTCGAAGATTCTGAGGAATTGTCCACAAATCTTCATTATTCATCAAAAGGGGGCCTTACCGACAAGGAAATTGATGAAATGATGAAAATCTGCACTGATAAATGTGCCGAAGCCTATGAGCATTCACTGTGGTTTTATCTCAGATACAGGGAGAACATTCATTTGTATCTGGTAAAACATGGAAAAGATTTTGTGCAGGATTTCAAGGTGGAACAGGCATTCCAGAAACATCTTCAAACCTGGTGATTTCTTTTTAACTTTACATATACCCCAAATACGGAAGGGAGGAAGCCGGCTGTCGGGCTGGCAAAGAATATGGAATTTTCTCAGGACGAAAACAAAAAAAAATCAGAGCCTTTGGCTTTTGCACCTGCACAGGGGCTTGCAAAACCGGCAGGTCCCACGGCCGCCCGCTTTGCAGCACTTATGAAAACTGCTGCGGTTTTTAGTCCCGACCCAGAACTGGAAGAAGAAGCTGAGGAAAAATCAGAAGAAACAATTTCTCAGGAAGATGCCGGAGAGGTTCAGTCTGATGATGAAATAAATCAGTCTTCAGAGGCTCAGGCGGAAGAAACCATACAGGAAGAGTCTGCAGATGAACCGGCTGCATCAGAGGAAACAACCGCAGAAACTGAACCGGAAATAAAACCGGAACCTCCGAAGGAAAAAGTTTACAAACATCTGACCTTCCGTAAACCCGAAGAGAATCCGGGAGTCAGGAAAATTGCCGAATTCATCAAAGGTGTGGATGAAAAAATTAAAAGTGTAAAACACTTTAAAACCGGTAAACTCGACGATTACGGACATATTGTGGGCATTCACGAATTTACTCCCGGAAGAGTCCCTCATATCCATCAGGATCATTTTTATGATGAACTTGGCAGAGTGATCAAATTCCAGAAATACGAACAGGAGTTTTCTAAACCCACAACCCGTGTCTATTTTTACGACCAGGACGGCGACAAACTCATGGAAGCTGTCTGGGTTGACAGATACGGAAAAATCGAAAATATCCACCGTTACTCATACGACGGCGAGACGGGCCTGATGAAGGAAAGAGCGGAATACGATCGTGAAGGAAGGCTCTTCTACTCTATCAGAACCGCATTCGATCTCACAACCGATCCGCCCCGACAGATAGAGGAAGCCTGGTTCGACCCTGCCGGAAAGCCCATAAAAAGGCTTGTCTATAAGTATGATGAAAGCGGTGAAATCTGCACCGAAGAAAGATTCGACGCCAACAACATTTTCGACGGCGCTTTCCATTTCGAATATGACGAAAGGGGAATTCTGAAACAGAAAAGCTGGCAGAGTAAATCCGGCAGAGTAATGAGCGCTTTCCGTTACGAAGTGGATGCAGATGAAAAAGTGACAAAAACCGAAATGCTTGATGAAAATATGGTTGTGGAAACAATCCAGACCCTGACTTATGACGATATAGGCAATGTTAAGGAAGAAGTCTGGAAAGACGGCGAAGGCAAGGTAATAAGGCAGGTTAAGTATTAGTCCTGCTAAAGTATTTTTTGCAGAAGTATAGTCCCGGTTGGGTTAAAACGGAAAAATCCGGCTCCCATCCGGGCTTAATCTTATATCGGGTCCTTTTAAACCTGTTTCAGCAAAGCAGCTTTTCTGCGGAATTTTCCACTCTTTCCCGTTAAATTCAGGTGAATTCATTCATGTTTTTCAGAAAAATCAAAAAGAACTTCTCAATAGTGCTTCTTGCAGCCCTTATTATTTGTGTTGCCGCTTCCTGTACGGAACGGAATAAAACTTCAGGCGAAAATCCGAAAAATCAGAACCTCTCTCCAGTGATGCCCGTTTCTTCGGATTCTTCCCCTAATCATGCTCATGCTGAAGCATCAAGCTGGTATAAATTCAGGGGAAATTCCCGAAACACAGGCTTAGCCCCTTATGCAGAAGGCGTTTCCGACCCTGTCCTTCTCTGGAAATTTAAAGGCAGGCACGAATTTATGTCTTCCCCTTCGGTTTCTTCCGATGGAAATGTAATAATCGGCTCCCATGACGGATGTATTTACACAATTCAGCCCGTCGGAAAAGGTCAGGCTCTGATAAAAACCCATGAATCAGTGGTCTCCAGCCCCCTTGTTACCCAAAAATTTATTGCAGCCGGCAGTATGGATGGTTTTTTTTATGTGTTTGAACCAACGGGCGGAATTATTTTTAAATCCGATATGGAGGACTGGATTTGCTCCTCTCCTGTATTGACAGAAAACGGAAACATTATAATTTCAGGAAGAAAAGGGATTCTCAGATGTTTTTCCCCTGATGGTTCAGTTTTATGGAACACCCCTGTGGGAACCGGCGATTACGAAATTCAGTCTTCACCGGCGGTTTTTAACGACAGAATTTTTATCGGTTCCGGTGATGGGAATATTTATTCAGTCAAAACCGACGGTAGCATAACCGGAAAATTTGAAACCGGCTCCCCGGTTTATGCCAGTCCTGCTGTCGATGAATCAGGGAATATATATATTGGAAATTCTGCCGGTGATTTTTTCTGTCTTGATCAGGATTTGAAACTGAAATGGAAGTTCAAAACCGGCGGGGGAATAACATCCTCAGCAGCTCAGGACAAAACGGGCAGAATCATTTTCGGATGCAGGGACAACTTTGTCTATTGTCTGAACAAAGACGGTAAACCTGTCTGGACATTCAAAACCGGAAAAAGTATCGAATCATCCCCGGCAGTGGATAAAACCGGAAGAATTTACATCGGTTCCGATGACTGCCATCTTTATGCCCTGAACGCGGACGGCAGACTCCTCTGGAAATTCGGAACAGCAGGCCCCATCCTTTCGTCTCCCGCCCTTACTGAAAACCGGATTGTTTTCGGGTGTGAAGACAAATATGTTTGGTGTCTCGGAGAAAAGAAGCAAAAATCAGAGGAAAAGCCTGAGAAAAATCGAAATTAACCTCAATTGAGGGGAGGCTGATAAAGTGTCACTTTACGAAAAAGGATCCGAACTAATCCAAAAAGGCAGGGACTTTATTAAAGACAGCCGGGACATGGCTATCCGCAAGTCAGAAAAACTCCTGAAAATCGAAAGAATCAAAAGCGATATAAAAGAGCTTAAAAATGAAAAAGATGAAAAGCTCAAAGACCTTGCCAGAAAAGTCTATGAACTCTATACCCAGAACAATCTGACCCATCCCGAACTTCTGGGGCTCTGTCAGGATGTAAAAACAATTCAGTGGCAGATAGATGAAAAATGGACGGAAGTAAACAATCTCAAGGTTAAGAAAGACTAAATCCCCATTTCCCGTTTTCGGAAAGAAAGCTTCTGTTGACGCGTTTTTTTGACATCAGTTTAAATCAGATTGGATATTGATACGGATTTGTCAAAATTTCCGCATCGGTTATTGCGGTTTTTGCCTTGTCAAAAAAAATTCCGTTATTTGCCGGCGGTTTTTTACAGAACCATTGCAGTCAGAACATATAGTAGATTCTGAAAAATTCCGTATTAAATACTTACATAAATTTTCATTTGTTAGTGGAATATGCAGATTCAGAGAATTAACATAGACGAACTTATCCATGCCAGAGGTGTTGAAACCACAAGGCTTGAGTTTAAGGCTGTTTTTTCCGAACAGAACGAATCCAAAATTATTCAGACAATCTGCGCCTTTGCCAACGATTTTCATAACCTCAACGGAGGTTACATCATCATCGGCATAGAGGAAAAAGACGGCCTTCCTGTCTTGCCTCCTGTCGGGGTCGAATCTGCGGATCTTGAGATTATTCAGAAGAAAATTCACGGAAAATGTAATCAGATAGAACCTGAATACTATCCGTTAATATCTTCTGAAGAATATATGGGTAAATTTATCATTATTATTTTTGCTCCGGGTGGAGAGTTCAGGCCTTATGCAGCTCCGCTTAAAAGCGGCGAAAAAATCAAACAATATTACATCAGGCATGAAAATGAGTCGGTTCCGGCACAGGGAAATATCAGAACCGAATTGATACAGATGACAAACAGGATTCCCTTTGATGATCAAAGGTTCAGGGATGCCAATATTGCTTTGGATGTTCTGAATCCTCTGCTAATCAGAAATTATTTGTCTGATATAGGCAGCAAAGCTGTCAGGTCTGAAAATACCATCACCGATACTGAACTGATGAAAAATCTTGATCTGGGTAAAAAAATCAATTCCCATCATGTTCCGAAAAATTTTGCATTGTTATTTTTCACCGAAGATCCTGAAACATATTTCAGAGGGGTAAGAACCGAGATTGTCCAGTTCAGCAGCTTTGATGAAATTTTTGAGGAAACGGTTATCAGGGGGCCTTTGCATTCCCAAATAAGAGAAACCCTCACATACCTCGAAAATATGAATACCATAAGTATTAAGAAGAACCCTGAGCGTGCAGAAACAGAGAAATACGCCGTTTTTCCATATCAGGCAATGGAAGAAGCTGTTGTAAACGCGTTCTACCACAGAAGCTATGATAATTCTCCCGAACCAGTCAAAATTTATCTTTATCCTGATAAAATGGAAATAATCAGCTATCCCGGGCCGGTTCCCGGATTGAAGCCTGAGCATTTCACTCATGGAAACCGGGTGCCCCCGGTTCCAAACAGAAACAGACGGATTGGAGAAATTCTCTCTCAGTTGAAACTTGCAGAGGGAAGACTTACAGGCATTCCTACCATTTTCAGAAAAATGATGGAAAACGGATCTCCTGAACCTGTTTTTGATTTTGATGATGAGCGGACTTATTTCAGGGTTACTTTGCCTGCCCATCCCCAGTATATCATAAGGCACACAACCAGAGACTGTGTGTCAATGTGGCTGGAAGGCAGAAAAACCCAGGCTCTCAAAACACTTCATTCCACTTTTCGAAAATATAGCGGCTCAGGTCTTATTGCTGCCCAGATAATAGAATATACTGCAGAAGAAGAAGGTCTGATACAGGCGGAAGACTTTTATAAAAAACATTCAGACTCTCTGCCGTCTCAGGAAAAAGCAAGAGTAATGAAAGTAATGTCGGATGTTTTTCTTAACTATGGCGAAAAGGAAAAAGCTGCAGCTATACTCAGAAAAATTCCTTCTTTAAATAACAACACCAGAGAGAGCCTTGATATTGCATTGTCGTATAAACGGGCGGGAGCTTTTTCCGAAGCACATGCTCAATTCTGCCGGAATGGGGATCTGATTAATAATGATCCCAAAGCATTGCATGAATTTGCCCAGACAAAGATAAAACTTGCCTCTGAGTTATTTGCAGAATCGAAAAAAAGTAAGTATGGCATGGAAAAACGGAATGAACTTATGCTCTCCAATAAAAAGCTTCTTCACGAAGCACTCGATATTCTCAGGAGAGTGGCGGATTTATCACCTGATGATATTAGGAGAGCCTGGTGTTGGTATGATATTGCCCAGACACTATTTTATCTCAGATACCCCCGGTCCGAAACTGCTGCTGCAATCAGCAAAGCCATAGAATTGATGCCAAACGAGTCAGTTTTTGCAAATTGGCAGGCAAGAAACCTGAAACAAAGGAAAAACTGAAATGTTCAGCTCTGTTTTTCATAATACAACCGGAATTTATTTTTGAAATATGGTTTTGAAGGGCGGATATAAATCTCTCCTTCCTCCCCCTTGCCTGTTGGTTTTATTGTGGGTATAAATAAAATATACAAAAAAGACCAGTCGGGGTGGGAGGCTGGAAAAATATAACAGGAGGGATTATCATGAAAAAAGCACTTATGTTTCTTGCCGTTCTTGCCGGGGCCTGTCTTTTATTTTGCGGATGTCAGGGAGCCGGAAATGATATGGCGAAAGGAAACGCCGATCTTATGTCAAAAAACTATGACAGTGCAATAGCTAATTACACAAAAGTAATTCAGGCTGACCCAAAAAATGCAGAAGCTTATTTTCAGAGGGCAAAAGCATACAATTTTAAGGATGAGGTTGAAAAAGCCAAGGCTGACTTCAAAAAGGTAGTTGAGCTTTCACCCGACAGCGAACAGGGAAAAAAAGCAAAGCAGATGTTAAATAAACTTTCATCCGGAGGGCCATAACCTCCGGGTATTTGCAGGAGGAAAAGATGAAGAAAAACGGCAGCAGATTTCCTGTCATTTTTTTTATTGTGATTGCCCTGATGACATTTATGTGGAGTTGTGCAGGCAGCAAAGGGGATGACGGCGGTGGAGTTTCTCCCTCACCTACATACACTCCCATAGCTGATTTTTATAATCTTGTGATTGTGGAATCGGAAAAGACAGTACGCTGCGGAGTTACCTCCAACAGCGACCTTACCGGCGACTTTCAGGTAGCGCCTCCGGAAATGAGAAATTACACTATGGATACATTTCCGGTAAATCTCAAAATTGCCGACTATTATTATGGTGCTCAGGCCGAACATGCCACCGGTGTATCCGACCACACTCTGGAAACACCCAAAAGCATCAAATATTATCTCGATTTCCCGTCATCAATGGGTCTTGATAATCCCAAAGGCCTTTATACTTTCGTAAATAACGGCGATTTTAACAACATCACCGGTGATTTTGATTATCCCAGCCAGATTAATATCGAATCACCTTCTGAGAGTGAGGAAATTCAGACCGGAAAGTCATTTAAGGTAAAATGGAACTCCGATGAAGGCGAATACAGATATTTTGTTGTTGTTGAATATGCGGAAGCTGATGATACAGGAACCCTCCCGGTTGTGTGGAGTTCAGATGATTTCAGAAACCTGAACTGGGCGGATCCCAATTCGATTTATTATTTTATGGTAAGTAAAACAACCACTGACAAGGAAGTTTATGTGCCCGCAGCGATATTCACAAGCCAGGGCGCTGTAAATATAACCGTTTACGGATTCCTTCCCGACAAATTTGTATATGGTGCGGATTCTGATGCAGGTAAAGAAATAATGATTATGGGCAAAAAAACCATCAGAGTTAAGATGGTGCCTTAAGAAAAGGACGACTGATGAAAGACTTAAAACTAACTGCTCTTGCCGACAGGGGAAAAACCATTGTTAAAACCGGTAAAGTGGAAATCGGCAAAGGGCTTGTGATTATAGCGGGGCCTTGCAGCGTTGAAAATGAACGCCAGTTGATGGAAACGACCCAGAAGGTAAAGGAAGCGGGAGCCGACATACTCCGGGGCGGAGTTTTTAAACCCCGCACATCTCCTTATGCCTTTCAGGGCCTCGGACTGAAAGGACTCAAACTTCTGGAAAAAGCCGGCAGGGAATTTGATATGCCCGTTGTTACGGAGGTTCTTGATACAAGAGATGTTTCATGGGTATGCGAATATGTGGATATGCTGCAGATTGGCGCAAGAAATATGCAGAATTTCTCACTTCTGAAGGAAGCAGGGAAAGCTAACAAGCCGGTTCTTCTGAAAAGGGGAATGCATTCAACCCTTCACGAGTGGCTTAACTGTGCGGAATACATCCTTCACGAAGGCAATCCTGATGTGGTTTTGTGCGAAAGAGGAATCAGAACTTTCGAAACTTACACCCGCAACACCCTTGATCTCAGCGCAATTCCTTCCTGTCAGGAACTGACCCATCTTCCGGTTCTGGTGGATCCTTCCCACGGCACAGGAAGAAAAAGCCTGATTGAACCGATGTGTCTTGCCTCGGCTGCAGCCGGAGCCGATGGAATTGTCGTCGAAGTCCACATCAGACCCGAAGAAGCTCTCAGCGATAAGGAACAATCCCTTACCCCCGGCGAATTTGCCGCTATTGTCAAAAAAGTGAGAAGGCTTCAGGAATTTCTATGATTAAACCACAGGAGTGAATCTTTTGAAAATATCAATCGCCAATAAAGCCGGATTTTGTTTCGGAGTCCGCCGCGCCATCAGTATGGCTTACGAAGAGCGGAAAAATTCCGGAGGAAAACCTGTATATACACTCGGTCCCCTTGTTCATAACCCTCAGGTAATTGAAGAACTGGAAAAAGACGGAATCAAGACCATTGAGGAACTCGAAGACCACGAAATAGGCACTCTTATAATAAGAACCCATGGAGTAACTCCAGCTATAAGGAAAGAAGCTATCGCCCTGGGTTACAAAATTGTTGATGCCACATGCCCCCTTGTGAAAAACATTCACGACATAGTAAAAGATCTTAACGAAGGCGGATATTATATACTCGTAATAGGCCATTCCTCCCATCCCGAGGTTGTGGGAATCGTTGGGCAGGTCGAAGGTGAATGCTCCGTAATCGAAGATGTTGAAGATGCCAGAGAGATCGAACGGCGGAAAAAACTGGGCGTTGTGGTTCAGACAACAGCCCTTTGGCCCAAATTCCTCGAAATAGGCTCCGTTCTTATAGAAAAAGCTCAGGAATGCAGAATTTTCAACACAATCTGCCATGCCACAATGGAAAGACAGGATGCAGCCCTCGAACTGGCAAGAGCTGCCGATGCTATGATTGTCGTCGGAGGAAGAAATTCATCCAACACAAGAAGGCTTCTCGAAATCTGCCAGAGCGTCAACCCCAACTCCTATCAGGTTGAATACGCCCACGAAGTCAGAACCGACTGGCTCGACAATGTCAACACAATTGGAATAACCGCCGGTGCTTCCACACCGGATCATGTTATAACCGAGATAAAGGAAAAAGTTATTGAACTGAAGGGATGATGATCTATGAATATGGATCCCCAGACAGCCCTTATTGTGGAAACCACCGCCACTATGATCGGTATTTTCACCGGAACAATCCTTGCTTTTGCCGTTGATAAATACAACGAAAGGCAGAAAAAGAAAAAAAGGGCGAAAATCCTTCTCCGTTCGATTTCCAAAGAACTAAGGGAAAATTTCGACGCAATTCAGTCTGCCCGTCAGGAATATATGGACACCCCCTGGGGAAAAAGCTTCTACATAAGCTCTTCTGCCTGGGATACCGCTGTTGCCGGAGGAGATCTCCCCGATATAATAGGATTTGAACTTGCTGATTGTATTTCCGCCCAATATGCCCTGTTTGTCCGCATCAGATATTATGTTGATCTGATGACCCAGCTCTGGCTTGTGCCTGAAACCATCCCCGGTTATGCGGAAAAAAGAGCCGGATTCCATAATGCTATTCTCGAATCAATGAACAAAGTATCGGAAAATCATAGAAACGTAATAAGTCTGGTGGATCAGAATCTTTAAAAACTACAGTATGAGGCGGATTTTTTTGTCAGAATGGTAAGAATTTCCGCATTGCTTAAAATTGTTTGTGTCAGAATATACTTATCATCTGCAGGAGGCGCTGTTATGAGAAAATTTGGAAAAATGCCGGTTTTATTTGCCGGTTTTATAATTGTTCTTTTCTTTCTGATTTTAGCTGCGCCGCCTTCTGAAGCTCAGGTCAATCAGCCTTTCCAGAATGATACATCAAGATTTTTACCAAATCCCAACAACTTTCAGCAAAACGGCTGGCAGGTCAGTTTTGAAAAACTTAATCAGGAAGATCGCAATTTTAACAGTGTTTCCGTAAGAGGTTACAGAATGCTCATCGATCTTGAAAGTTCACCCAAAACCGCCCTTGCTTTCAATATCACCGTTTCCCTGATGAGACCCGGCAATGTCATAGATGAAAAAAGGGGAATGGAAGTTTCCAATGCCCACCTTATTTATCAGCAGTTTTTCGATTCCTGCGCCTTCGACCATGCCATACCTGCAAAGCAGTCGGTCTATGGTGATGAATCCTTCGAAGCAGCTAAGGATTTTGACAAATACCGCATAGTTATCCGCAGGGGACAGTATCTCATAGACATTGCAGGAACCGATCTTATGCCCGACCGTCAGGACAAACCTTCACTTCTTCAGGTTGCCCATTATTTTGCCTATTTCAGCGATGCCAGAATCTTCGGCGCCAGAATTAGTTTGCTCCGCCCGATGCAGGCTTTTGACGATTCAACGGTGCCTATGGTTGCAGGCAAAAAGATTGTTGTTTATGGCGCTGTGGAAGTGGAAAAAAATGTGCCCTTCCCGTCAAATTATCAGTTTGCAATGATGCTGGAAGGCAATTGCACAAGACAGAAAGTTTACAGCCTTCTGCTGGGTGAAAAGGGAAAAACCGTTTTCGGACCTGCAGGCGACACCGACGATGGTTCAATATGGCGTGAGGAATATGCGGAGCCGGTCCCCCTTACTCCAGAACTGAGAAATATTTTATCAATACCTGAAAATCCCGGATACAGCACATATCTCTACAGATTTTTCATAGATCCCGCACTTACAGAAGTTTATGATAACTATGTTTTCAGAGTTAATCTTTTTGATCCCAACGGCTCAAAACTCAGGGAACTCGCACTGGTAATACCTGCTGTTTCATCAGCCAGACTCCGGGTTGCGGTTCTGCCACTTCCCGTTGGTTTCTGGGCTCCCGGAAAAGACTGGAAGCTTGAGGAACCGGGATGGATCAACAAAATTGGCGATCAGGGCTGGAAAATGGATTCTTATCTCAATTTCATGTCCAACCTCCCCGAAGAAGCCAAAGCAGGCTTTATGAGAAAACCCGTTGCCGATCTCCTGAGAAAGCAGCTTCCCAAATCCCACGGAAAAATCAAATATCTCGAAAATACTACAAAAGCAAGATATTTTCTCTATGGAATAATGCCCCTTGCCGAGGAAAAACTTGAATTTGATGTTCTTGAGGAATTCCCTGAGGATTTGACAGTGGATCCCAATACCGACGACATTGCAAAAATCACCCAGTCCCTTAATGCATGGATGGAAAAACATCCGAAATACGACAGGGTTATCGCAGTAGTCCCCGGCAACAACCCCGCTAAAGGCGGAGTCTCCTTCAATATGGACAACGATGCGGGAATCCAGTTCTGGTACCGGAAAAAAGCTGCCATAGTATCGGTGGATGCAACTCCGAAGCAGTTTGCAAGGGCATTGGCTCAGACCTTCGGCGCTATAGACGAAAACCTGCCCGTAGATGCAAAAGCTCCTACGGAAGATCTCCTCGGAAAACCAATCAACAAACCCCTTGGCGCAGAAAACGGAGATATAATCACCAATGGCTTCTGGGCAGCAAAAAATCAGTTTATGGGAACTTCAGTAAAACCTGTAAATTCAATAATGGGCTTAAAAGAACCCGCCTGGATCCCCAAATCAGTCTATAAAGGAATAATAAGGGAACTAATACCCCAGTAGTTAATCCCGGTAAACAAATCCCCGCCTTCAATGCCACTGAATTAGTAAAATCCACTCAAACCTCCAACCTCATACTCCTGTTTTTCAAGGAGGGAGGTTCGGAGGGAAACCTCGCTTTTCCAAAAAAGCGTGGTTCTATCTGACTGTCCCCAAATCCCCACGGTCCCTGGTCGGTCCCCAATTCCAAAAGTTTTGGGATGGAGGTCCGGAGGAAACTTTTTTCAAAAAGTTTTCTCTGGGAGCTGGGCAAACCGATACAAACTTCGTGAGCGATTAGATAAATCCAAGCCTTAATTCATGGGCATTGGG
>JAJTBE010000011.1 GCA_021287065.1 Bacillota bacterium | reverse complement strand
ATTCCACCTTAAACGTTATCCGCTGGTCCCCGGACGGTTCGATGCTTGGATTTCTCGATTATAAAGGGGTATTGTATGTTTACAATGTCGCTAAAGATATTACAACCAATATCAGTTACGATAGGGACTATTTCAACTTCGTATGGGTGAAATAGCTGTAAACAGGTTTTCTGTTTGTTCAGTCGTTTGTATTATGCCGGGCTGAGGTTAAAGAGATTGTGTAAAAGGTATTTATCAGGGTTATTTTTCAGAGAAAGTCAAAATCTGAAGCTTCAGCTTAGGGGTAAATCCTATAGAAGGGAAACCATTAAACCCGATTTCAACGACGGCGTTTTCCTGTAAACTGTTAAAACAGTTTAAGCCTTGTGGTTGTAAGCTTGCAGTCCACCAGACTGAAGTCTGGTATTGGTTCAAGAACCATGCCGCAAAAAAATCCAGTCATACTTCTCATATCGTTTTTCCAAAATATCTGCGTTATGCAAATGCGGGCCGGTTATGCACAATTCCGGTGATTGACTGATAAACATTGCCAGCGTGCAGCAATTAGATTGGAAAGTTGGTATGAAGCTTTGCGCTACTTTTACGCAATATCTAAAACAAACCTGTATGGTATTGACAATTATTACGGAAGGAATGGCGGGATTTTGCGATAATTATTACATCTATAAATTTAAGAGAGGGTTTAGTTTATGTACAAATCCGAAAAGAAAACATTGGTTTCCGTTCTGGCGGCTTTTTTCTTTCTCCTTGGGGTCTGTTTTTTCCCGGGGAGCGCTAATGCGGAAGAATACTCAATTAAAAACAGTTACAACAAAGTTTCGAAAGATTTAGCAAGAATCAGGGGACTGAAGTTCAAAAAAGCAGTTCCTTATTCAATCAAATCAAAAGATTTTCTGAGAAAGTTCCTTCTCACCAATATCAAAGCTGAAATGCCGGAAGCAAAGATGAAGGCATACGATACAGCTCTCAAAACTTTCGGCTTCGTTCCCAAAACCTTCCAGACATTCAATTTTATGATCAATCTTTACACCGACGAAGTTGCAGGCTTGTATGACTATAATACGGGCCAGCTCATGCTTATGGAAGGCAAGACCGAGGTTAAGGGAATGGATAAATCCCAGGAACAGATGATGGCTATGTATGGTCTTAATGTCGGAGATATTCTCCTGATTCACGAAATGGACCATGCTATTCAGGATCAGTATTTTAACCTTAAAAAAATGCTTGCTTCAGTTAAAAAATACAAAAATGACGACAGGGAATCCGCTGTTCAGTCACTTCTCGAAGGTGATGCAACTTATGTAATGATGCTTTATATGTTTGATTCGATGAGCGGCGGTTCAGGTGTTGATATCAGCGAATTTATGGATATGGAAATGGTCAAAAATATGTCCGGCGATCTCTCTATGAGAAGCGGACCCACTTTTGCCAAAGCCCCTCTCTATTTCAAAAGAAGTATGGTTTTCCCTTATCTTGACGGAATGGTTTTTATTGAAAAACTCAGAAAAAGCGGCGGATGGGCAAAAGTCAACAATGCTTATACCGATCCCCCAAAATCCACAGAACAGATTCTTCATCCCGACAGATATTTACTTAAAGATGATCCAATCTCAATTTCATGGATAGAAATGCCTGATGCCATAGGTGGATGGAAACTTCTTGAAGAAAACACCTGCGGCGAATTTGTGATTAAGACTATGTTCGAGAATTTCCTTCCCCTGTCAAACTACCAGTCGATTGCAGAAGGCTGGGGAGGAGACAGATTCCGGATTTACGAAAAAGGAAACGAACATTTTCTTATGTGGTATCTCACATGGGACAGAGAACAGGATGCAAAGGAATTCCTGAAAAGCTATATCGAACTGCTGAAGGTTAAGTATCCGGGTCTTGCATGGACAAAGACTTCACCCAACAAAGCTTATCTGGGCAGAATCGGCAATGACCATGTATATCTGGCGATTAACGGAAAAGATGTCCTTCTTATCGAAGGCTGTCAACCCGAGCTTACCCAGGCAATTCTCAAAATAGGTTGGTATGTCAAAAAGTCCCGGTAAATCCGGGACCGAAATAAAAAATGGAGATGATCAGATTCGAACTGACGACCTCGTGGGTGCGATCCACGCGCTCTCCCAACTGAGCTACATCCCCATAACGGTTCTAATTATATCTAAGCCTCAATTTATTGTCAAGGCATTAAAGGCAACAAGAGGAGAAAGTTATGCCACACAATCATCGACGTGTTATTAAACATCCCATTCTCCCTATACCGGAGAAAGAGAAATTCGATTTTCTGTTTAACGGACAGACTTGCACAGGAGCTGAAGGTGAAACTATATCTTCAGCTCTTTTTGCTAACGGAATTAACATATTCGGCCACCACCCCGGAGACCACAGCCCTCAGGGAATTTTCTGCGCCAACGGACAATGCTCCCAGTGCACGGTTATAGCAGACGGAATGGCGGTTAAATCATGCATGGAACCGGTTAAATCAGGAATGAAAGTCTATTCCTGCGACAAACTCCCGGTTCTCCCCCCTCATGATATGTATGATCCGAGATTCCATCAGGTAGAAACACTGGAATGTGATGTAATGGTTATCGGCGCCGGTCCCGCAGGTATCGCAGCAGCTATAGAACTGGGAAAACTGGGAAAATCAGTTATTATCGTTGATGATAAATCCAGACCCGGCGGAAAACTGGTGCTTCAGACCCATACTTTCTTCGGTTCCATTTCCGATTGCTACGCCGGAACAAGAGGAATCGACATTGCGACGATTCTTGCATCGGAGATGGAAAAATATCCATCAGTCAGATTGTTCCTTAATTCCACAGCCCTTGGGGTTTTTGCGGACCAGAAAATAGGTGTGGTTCAGGAACATAAATATTTCCTCGTAAAACCAAAAAAACTGCTTGTAGCTGCAGGCGCAAGGGAAAGAGCGCTGGGATTCCCCGGATGGGATCTCCCCGGCATTTACGGAGCCGGCGCTTTTCAGACTCTTCTCAACAGGGATCTTGTAAGCCCATCCAAACGCCTGTTTATCATCGGAGGCGGCAATGTGGGCCTTATAGCCGGTTATCATGCAATGCAGGCGGGAATAACCGTTGTGGGTCTCGTTGAAGCAATGCCCCAGGTTGGGGGATATAAGGTTCATGCTGATAAAATCAGAAGACTGGGTGTCCCTGTTTACCTATCCCATTCCGTTTTGAGGGCTGAAGGCGACGAAAACGGAGTAAAAACCATTACAATTACTGAAATTGACAAATTCTTCAACCCCATAAAAGGAACGGAAAAAACATTTGAGGTTGATACTATTCTTATCGCCACAGGCCTCGCTCCCATATCGGAAATGTATGCCTTTGCAAAACAGATCGGTATGGACGCTTATGCAGCCGGTGATGCAAACGAAATTGCAGAAGCCAGCGCAGCTATGTTCGGCGGAAAAATAGCAGGCTTAACCATCGCTGCGGATATGGGCGAAAATGTAACCGTGCCTGACGAATGGCACAAAAAAGCGGAAGTTCTGAAAAGCAGACCAGGAACAACTTATCCTGTAAACTATCCTGATAAAAAAGAAGGGGTTTTCCCTGTATTCCATTGCATTCAGGAAATTCCATGCAACCCTTGTACGGAAGTTTGCCCCCATAACTCAATATCCATCGAAGGCGAATCCATTATGGGCATTCCCGGATTTGCCGATAAATGTTCAGGCTGCACAAAATGCGTAGCAATCTGCCCGGGCCTCGCCATTTCCCTTGTGGATTTCAGAAAAGCTGAGGAAGGATTTGCCCATGTAACGATTTCCTTCGAAATGCTGAAAGAAGCTGTGGGAGAGCAGGAAACAATACCCGCAGTGGATATAGACGGAAATTTCATCTGTGATGCCCCTGTAGTAAAAATCACCGACCCGAAATTTGCGGACAGAACCCTTCTTGTAACCCTGAAAGTCCCTGCGGAGCATGCCTGCAGAGTGGCCGGAATCAGAGTTCAGAAGCCTGAAGATGTCAAACCCCTTGAGGGACATATAGTGCCTGAGGAAGAAGATGTAATTATCTGCAGATGCTCAAGAGTATCAGCCTCTCAGGTCAGAATGAGAATCCGCTCAGGCCTTCGGGATATGAACCAGCTCAAAGCTGAATTCAACCTGGGTATGGGAGCCTGCGGAGGAAAAACCTGCGGTCAGCTTGTAGAAAGACTGTTCAGGGAAGAGGGAATTACTGCTGACGAAACAACAGCAATGACCTACAGGCCTCTGAACATGGAAGTTACCCTTGGGATGTTTGCAGGTATGGGCGATTAAACCCAATGCCGCTGAATTGGTAAAATTTACTCAAATCCCGGACCTGATGCTCTTGTTTTTCAAGGAGGAAGATTCGGAGGGTAACCTCGCTTTTCCAGAAAAGCGTCGTTCCCTCTGAGGGTCCCAAATCCCCCCGGTCCCTGGTCGGTCCCCAATGCCAAAAGTTTTGGGATGGCGGGTGCCTGCCCGCAGGGTGGGCGCGGGGAAACTTTTTTCGAAAAGTTTTCTCCGGGAGCTGGGCGAATGGTTATCATTCTCGTGTTCGATCAGACAAATCCATGCCTGAATTCGAGCACATTGGCTCTCCCCTGCAGTTTGCGTTTTGTTTCCGCTTCTATAGTTTGCGGGTGGAGTAGGTTTGCATTGGGGGCGGACCTGCGGGTCCGCGTCGGGGTTGCAAACCCCTCCTACCATCTTGCCGGAATATTTAATATGCCGACGGAATTGATTCACCCTTTTGCGTAGGGTTTGCAATGACAATGTGCTTTCAATATATTGGAAAGCTGGTATTAATTCATAGGCAAGGACGATTAAAATGCCTGGTGGGTAATACTTGTATAAGAAACGATCTGAAAGAAAAGATCAAAAGGAGGCGTAATTATGAGTAGAAAATTGTTTCCCATATTTATTGCTCTTGTATTTTTTTTAGGAATCGCCGCAGGATCAGTGTTTGCAGCTGATAAATATGCAAAACTCACCACTGACCTTATAAGTCAGGACGACGCTGTAAGAACCAAAGCTGTGAAGGAGCTTGTTAAAGCCGGCAAACCTGCGGTTCCCTCGGTGGTAAAAGCCCTGCAGAGTCTGGAAGTTTACACCGGCAGAGCCAATGCCGCTGTGGTTCTGGGCAGAATAGGCGACAAAAGCGCAGTTCCCGCCCTTATAAAAGCTCTCGGCGACGAATATACGGATGTTAAGGTTAAATCGACCGAAGCCCTTGGCCTGCTTGGAGATAAAAAAGCAGTGGATCCCATTATTGCCGCAATGAAAGAAGGCAACTACGATCTCAAAACCACCGGAGCTGTAGCTCTTGGTAAACTTGGCGATAAAAAAGCTGTCCCTTATCTGAAGGAGCTTGAAAAAATTCAGGATGAAAACCTTCACAAGGCAGTCAAAACCGCCCTCGAAAGGCTTAAATAATGAAAATTGCATTCCGCACAGCACTTAATGACGATATTCCGGCAATCATCAAACTTCAGGAAAAACGGAAAACTTTTCCCTGTTATGTTGGTTACGAAACTGTTGATGAACAGCGCCAGAGGGTTGTGGAGTTTTATAAAAACCTCGATCTCGAAGGAAGTATAGAACCACAGGGCAGACTCAGACTGATTATGGCAGAAAATGAAAAAACCGATAAACTGGTGGGATATATGCTGGTAGAAGTAGCCCAGTCCGAATGTTTCGGCCTTTTCAGAAGAACCCACATCCTCGACTGGCATGTAGCCCTCAAATCGGAGTGGGATTATGTAATGGACGAATTTATCTATTACACCGAGGAATTTGCCATAAGCGAAGGCTGCAGGGATATTGCCATTCAGGTTCCGATAGCTTTTACCGAAGATGAGGAATTACTGCGGGAACTGGATTTTTACCCTGAAATGGACCGCATTATGAAACCGGTGGAAGTCAACAGCCTCGAAACCAACATGGCGAAAAGATACAAAATCAGAAAAGCTGATGAGTCCGACCGTCTCTTTATGTTATCCCTAAGCTCGGGAAATGCAGACGCAATCATACCGCCCGGAATGGAAAGCCTCACTGATGAAATCAAGGAAGCTTATTTCAACCTTTATGCAGGCTTAGGCATTGAAAATAATGAACTTCTGAATGTATATATCGTCGAAGATCCCAAAGAATACCGTCCCGTAGGTTTTATCATTATAATGCCCAATCCCGAATCCATTATTTCAGCCAAAACCACCGGATATATATATGATTTGAGTGTTCATAACGAATACTGGGGGAAATACGCCTCACAGAGGATTATGCGGGAAGCTGAAAATATGCTTGCAGAACAAAACTGCGGCTACTACATCGGAGATATTTCCGTTATGAATCCCAGAGCCACCAGAACAGCCATAAGAACCCTCAATTTCAAACTGTGGGGAAGAAAATGGATCAAAAATGTCACCGGTTTGTTGCCGGAAGATTAACTTTGTTTCCAGAAAGTAAACAATAGGTAAAAATATTGTTAAATCAGTATTTGCCTATAGACAGTCAGTATCCATGTGGGATATATAGGCAAATAACACTTCGGAAGGAGAACCAATATGGGTGCAGTAGGTGGAATAGCAGGCGGAATTGGAAAAAAAGCTATTGGTGACATCGCCACAAAAGGAATCGGAGCAGCAACAAAGGCGATGAAAGGCAAAAAAGGCAAAAAGAAGAAGAAGAAAAAAGGCCTCAAGGCTCTCGGCGGCGTTATGAATGCAGCAAAGGGAGTAGCCGGAGAAGGACTGAAAGGTGTTGCCGGCGCAGGTCTTAAAGCAATAGGTCTTTAATTGATATGAAAGTTTAACAGGCTAAATTCCGCCGGTATGGAATATATCGGCGGAATTGTTATTTACGGAGGCACATATGGCTCAGAAAAATGACGAATTGTCGATTCTTCAGAATTTATCAAGCGCACTGGAACATAAATGTCCCAAATGCGGTTTCAACAACGAGCGGGAAGCTGAACTTTGCGCCGGTTGCGGTGTAACAATCAGTTCGATGGAAAGGGATCCCTCCATTTCCATCACTCAGAACGAAGGTGTTCTCGAATCAACACTTTCCAAAGTTTCACTTGAAGATGCCGACAATCTCAAACTTCTGAAAAAAACAGTGGACTTAGCCGGTGAAGGCGAAATCGGCATTGACGAATACAGGGCAAATGTCAGCAAAATTCTTGCCGTTGCAAGAGCCGGAGTGGAACTGGTTCAAAGCGAATCTTTCCTGAAACAGTTCAGGGAGCTGGGAACAGAATACACTGAGCTTGCGGGAAAAACCGGTAAATTATATCAGGATATGCTCAACGGCTGCAGAAAAATGATGGAATATGACGGGGGAGAAGACGGAACCCCTGCGCTGGAAGGCCTTGAAATGGTAGAGGAATCCCTTGCCCGTATGGATGAGCTTCAGGATGAACTTGCCGTTTTATTTAATAAGCTTGATGATGAACCCGATGATGACGAAGAAGATGAATAAAGGAATCATTGACAGGATCTGAAGTATGTGTTAGAATATTGCTCGAAAGAAGTCGGGGCGTAGCGCAGCCTGGTAGCGCACTGTGTTCGGGACGCAGGGGTCGCAGGTTCAAATCCTGTCGCCCCGACTCATAACAGCGGGAAAAGATTGATATTCTTTTCCCGTTTTTTGATCTGTGGAATTATATAATATGAATTTACTTGCTGCCTCAATACCAATACTCATTCTCGTGATTTTTCTCGGTTTTTTCAAAAAACCGGCATTCAAAGTTGTTCCTGCAGCTTTGATAATTTCTTTTCTGCTTGCTGTAATATACTTTCATAAACCTGCTGTTTCAATGACAAGAGCCGCTGCGGAAGGAATGCTTCTCGCCCTTTTTCCCATAATCTGGGTGATTATCGGCGCAGTTTTTACCTATAATCTATCTCTGAAAACCGGCGCCATGGAAGTTATCAAAAATCAGATTTCATCGGTGTCAGGTGATGCCAGAGCGCAGGCAATCCTTGTCGCTTTTGGTTTTGGCGGATTTATGGAATCAGTGGCAGGCTTTGGAACCGCCGTTGCCATTCCTGCAAGTATTCTCATCAGCCTTGGATTCAACCCTATGACGGCCGCAGTTGTCTGTCTTGTGGCAAACTCAGTTCCCGTAGCATTCGGAGGATTGGGCCTGCCGGTTATCACCCTTTCAAACATTACAGGTATCGAAACCGCCATACTTGCCAAATACACCGCAGTTCAGCTTGCATCCATGTGCGTTCTCGTGCCTGTTGCCCTTGCGGCAATTACAGCATCAAGCCTCAGAAAAGCAGGGGATATACTTCCCGCTGCCCTTGTTTCAGGCCTTGCGTATTCCCTGATTCAGATAGTCGTAGCTTTTACAATGGGTCCTGAGCTGGCAGCCATCCTCGGCTCCATTGGCGCTTCAGCGGTCCTTATAGCCTATCTCAGAATTTTCCCGATAAAGGAAGAATTCAGACTAAATCATGCAGAAATCAGATATGAAAAACACACAATGGCAGAATCGCTACAGGCTTGGGCGCCGTATATTGTTCTCCTTATTCTTATTGCCATAACAAGAATTCCGTCGGTTTATGCCATTCTCACAGCTAAACCTCTTGCAATGTTTCTTGATATGAAAGCGGCAGCAGGTGCAAAGCCACTGAAATTCGATTTTCTTGCAACTCCGGGAACTCTGCTGGTGGTAAGTGCGGTTCTCGGCTCTCTGTTTCAGAAAGCAAAAATCAGGGAGATTGCATCCGTCTTCGGATCAACCATAAAACAGCTTGCCCATAGTATTGTTACAATAATGTCAATAGTGGCAATGGCAAAAATAATGGGCTATGGCGGAATGATAATGATTGTAGCTCAGGCAATTTCAAACACCACAGGAACTTTCTACCCCCTTGTTGCTCCTGCAGTAGGTGCTCTGGGGACTTTTCTGACAGGCTCCGACGCCTCTTCAAACATCCTCTTCGGACAACTTCAGGAAACTATAGCATCCAACATAAACGCCAACACAGCCTGGATCGCTTCTTCAAATACAACAGGAGCAACCGCAGGAAAAATGATCTCCCCCCAAAGCCTTGCAATAGCAACAACTACCACAGGAATGACCGGACAGGAAGGGGCAATTTTTTCAAAAACCCTGATATACTGCCTGATATATGTAGCAGTCCTTGGCCTGATGATTTATGCCTATGTGTAATCAAATCTGTCATTTTTTTCGCCTGTTATTCAAATCATCAAAATAATACCATCGTTACAGAACCTGCAATAGTTTCAGGAATTCAGGTATGGGCGTGCCAATGCCCCACCTGCAACAACTTACTCCTACTGTGGGAGCAGTATAGCCTGATTTGTGGATGATTTTCGGATTAGAGTTTGCGGAGAGGGTGGACCCGTTGGGTTTGTTTCTGGGACCTGGGGACAGGCGCAATGCAACTGAATTAGTAAAAATTCACCCCAATTTCCAGCAGAATACTCCTGTTTTTCAAGGAGGTAGGTTCGGAGGGCAACCCCGCTTTTCCAAAAAAGCGTGGTTCCCTCTGACGGTCCCCAAATCCCCACGGTCCCTGGTCGGTCCCCAATTCCAAAAGTTTTGGGATGGAGGTCCGGAGGAAACTTTTTTCAAAAAGTTTCCTCTGGGAACTGGGCGAATAGCTATAATTCTCGTGAGCGATCAGGTAAATCCATGCCCTAATTCATGGGCATTGGGGACAGGCGGGACGCCTGCGATCCGGCAGGTGTTGGAGTTTTGTTGCTGCGCTTTCAGTGGATTTTGGGATTTTTGTTTGCGTTGGGGGCGGACCTGCGGGTCCGCGTCGGGGTTGCAAACCCCTCCTACGATCGCTGGCGAAGCTTGTGGTTATTGGGGTTGCTGGCGGTTCAGGATAGGTTATGGA
>JAJTBE010000002.1 GCA_021287065.1 Bacillota bacterium | reverse complement strand
TAAGGGAGAAAGGTTACTGGATCTTTTCCTCAGTCAGGGTATTGATCTAAGTATCTTTAAAAATGAAATATATAATCCGTTATTACACATAGCTTCAAGAGGAGAAAAGAAAGTCCTAATAAAATTCATTGAAGCCGGTATTGATATAGATCCGGTAAACTCTGACGGTTATTCTCCATTAATGTGGTTGATAAAAATCGGTGAATATGAAATGGCAGAAACATTCCTTCAACTTGGCGCAAATCCGGAAAGAAAAACAAAATCTGGCCTGACTGCTTATGATCTTGCACGAACCACAAGACGAATTCCCATGTTGAAACTGCTGGAAAGGTATGGGGTTGAGAAATAATGGAGCGGAAAATATATAAAAAGGTATTAAAAGTCCTTCTGGCTGAAAACCCCATCATTAGTATTTTAATAATTCTTTTTTCTATTAATCTGGCGGTGCGGGGAGTCAGGCTTTTTCTCCCAGCTCAGGATCAGGCGCTGGAATATCTCATTGCAGCGACTATAAGCTTAATTGTGCTGATAACCGTATTGATGGTTGCAGGCAGGAAACGGGTTAATAAAGCCTGATGCCCGAGAGATGGAAAGAACCAGGTGTTTGATAAATATAAAAAACCGAAACGAGGGATGATTTGTGGAAGATAATGTTGATTACAGGGAAAAATATTTTGTTTTGCAGAAAAATTTAAGACGGTTGCTGCTGGGGATAAAACTGATAATGACATTTGGATTTGTATTTTTTATGAGTCTGGCTATTGATTCAGATAAGATTTTAAGACTGTTTTTCAAGGATATTTCACCAGAACTGAGTGATGGTCTGGTACAACTTGTATTCATGTTTGGAACATTTTTCATTCTGCTTACTATAGTAAAGCTTGTTTCTGTTTTTGCACCATCACTTGGTTTAAAAGGCAGAAATCTGGAATATTCGGAAATCAATGAATACGACGTAGAAACAGATGCCGATAAGAAGGAGAAGGAATCGACAAATATAGTGTCAGTGATAATTATTCTTGTCGGGGCGGCGGTGATCGCAGGTACATATTTCTGGGTATATCTACCGAATTCCACATCCCCTGCAAGCATGGCAATTTACAGGAATTATGTGGATATTCCCATACTGGCAGTATCATTGGCTATTACATTGCTGTTTATTGTAAAGGCTTTTGCAGGAAAAGCTTATTTGTTTTATGATCAGAAGAAGATAAAAAAAGGTTAACTTTTTATGTTAAGCTGGTAAAATAACTAATTAAGGCGGGGGGTTGATTATGCTTGATTCATTCTCAAAAACATCCAAACACACACATAAAGGGCTTGGTATTGCCGTATTGTATTCTGTGGCAGTATTGAGCGCTCTTGCTGCATGTTCTGATGGTTTGCTGTTTTTTACCATTGGTTTTGCTATTTTGTTTTCAGTTTTCGGACTGTTGCTTACAATCAGGAAATTCGGAAAGACTGTGAACAACGCAAGAGTCTCCTATTTTTCCGCTGCTGCAGCATCAGACAGCCAGATTCCCGGTTGTCCGTGTTTTTATATTGCATTTATTGATCTTGCAGAGGATTTGGGCAAAGTAAAACCGGGTTTGAAGTGGCTTTATCTGGTACCTTTCATTGTTTTGGGATTTTTGGGAGGTGCAGGCATGCTTTTTTCAGTTTATATCAACTATCTGAATCAGGCAGTGGGGCTTATAATTCTTCAGATATGCGCCTGTCTGGTAATGTTTATGGTGATGAACAATTCAGGGAGTTTTTTTTCAAAGCGGACAAAGCCCTATACTGTATTGATTGTTATTGTAACGATAGTGCTTCTTGGGTTACGGATGCTTTCAATAGATCAGGGGGAAACAGTGCTGCTTCTATTTTTACCTGCTGTTGTCAGTCATTTTATTTAGTTTGTTATCGGGATGTAGGTTGATGTGGGGTAGCAGTTGGCGGGAGGCAGGTGCGGGCGGGCACATTGGCACCGCCCCTGCAGTTAAGGTTTATTTACCATTAGCAGGTTAGCTGGCGGTTGGCGGTGGATTTTGGGACCCGGGGGACAGGCGGGACGCCCATGAATTAAGGCATGAATTAGTCTGATCGGTCACGAGTATTGGAGCGGTTTGCCCAGCTCCCGGAGGAAACTTTTTTGAAAAAAGTTTCCTCCGGACCTCCTTCCCAAAACTTTTGAATTGGGGGACCGACCGGGGACCGTGGGGATTTGGGGACCGTCAGAGGGAACCACGCTTTTTTAAAAAAGCGAGGTTGCCCTCCGAACCTCCCTCCTTGAAAAACAAGAGTATTGAGCTGGCAATTGGAGTAAGTTTTACTAATTCAGTGGCATTGGGACAGGCGGGACGCCTGCGATCCGGCAGTTGTTTGCCGAGGTTGTGGTTATGGGGGTTGCTGGCGGTTGGCGGGAGATTATAATACAGGAGCTGATAATACGGGAATTTACAATACGGGAGATACAATCCGGGAGTTTATAATACAGGTGATTACAATTTGGGAGTTTACAATCCGGGGAGGGTTTGCTTCGGGGATTTTTTAAATTTTGAGATTTTTTATTATTCCGGAAAGATTGGTTAAGAAAGTTCAAACGCTTGATATTTTTCCCTCAAAGTATTATTATCTTTGATATTCCCCAAATTATCGGAGGTAAAATATGGCAGAAAAAGTGCAGCCGCGCATTATGAAGGGTTTGAGGGATTTTCTCCCTGAAGATATGGTGAAGCGCAACTATGTGATCGATATACTGAAAAAGACATTTGAAAGCCATGGCTTTATGCAGCTTGAAACTCCCGCCATAGAGATGTGGGATATTCTCTCCGGTAAATACGGGGAAGAGGGCGAACAACTGATTTATCGTTTTAAGGACAGAGGCGAAAGGGACCTTGGGCTTCGTTACGATTTGACGGTTCCCCTGTCCAGAGTATCCGCAATGTATCAGCACAAAATTGTGAAGCCTTTCAAGAGATACCAGATTCAGCCGGTATGGCGCGCGGACAAACCCGGAAAGGGAAGATTCCGTGAGTTTTATCAGTGCGATATGGATATTATCGGATGCGCAGACACCATGGCGGATGCTGAAGTTATTGCAACCGCATGGGAAGGGCTTAAAAAGCTGGGATTCAGAAATTTTGTAATTAAATTTAACAGCAGAAAAATCCTGAAGGGTATGGTTGAGCTTTCAGGAGCAGGCGCTGATAAGGAAACCGATGTCTGCACAGCTATTGATAAGCTGGATAAAATCGGTGTTGAAGGCGTGGAAAGAGAGCTTCTGACCAGAGGAGTTTCTGAAGAAGCAAAAGACAGGATTCTTGAATTCATAAAGATTCAGGGCACTCCTCAGGAAGTCATTCTCCAGGCTCACAGCAGGTTTAAGGATTCGGAATGGGCGCAGAAGGGCATCGAAGAAATGTCTGCACTCCGCCGCCTCCTTGATTTTATGGGAGTTCCCGAAAGCAACCTGATGTTTGATCTTTCTCTGGCAAGAGGTTTGAATTATTATACAGGTCCTATTTTCGAAACAGTTGTAGAAAAACCGAAAATCGGAAGCATTTCCGGCGGCGGCAGATACGACAATATGATTGGACAGTATGTAGGAACACCAATTCCAGCAACGGGAAATTCCATTGGTCTTGAAAGAATCATCACCGTGATGGAAGAACTGGGCATGTATCCTGAGAATATCGGTTCCGGCGTAAAAGTCCTGATATGCCGTTTCCCCGACGAGGATTTGGCTTACTCGATGAAGCTGGCTTCAAGGCTTCGCTCTGAAGGAATCAGCACTGAAGTTTACCTCAACAGTTCGAAACTCCGGGGACAGCTTGGATATGCAGAGGACAGAAATATCCCCATCGCCGTAATTGCCGGCGGAAACGAGCTTAAAGAAGGCAATGTGGTTATTAAGGATATGACAAAACGGGAACAGTTCACCACACCGGATGCGGAAATTGCGGCAAAGATTAAGGAGCTGCTGGGATAAGATCTGTTCGGACAGTAATAAATTCAGGGACGGCGTTTCACAAATGCCGTCCTTTTTGCTTATATCTTTACTTCTGCCTTTGTTTCCAGCCTCCGCCGAGGGCTTTGTATAGTTTGATTATACTGGCGAGTTCGTTGTATTGAGCCTGAGATAGTTCAAGTTCTGCGGTGAAGTATTGCCTTTCGGTGTCGAGGACTTCCAGATAGCTGCTGACTCCGCCTTCATAGCGTAATCTTGCTATTTTTGACTGATTGGCGAGGGTTGTTGTATAGGCTTCCTGTTTTAATCTGAATTCATGATTTTTCGAATAGCCGATAAATGAATCGGAAACTTCCCTGAATGCCGTAACCACGGATTTTTCGTAAGTAAGAACAGCCTGACGCTGAAGGGATTCGCTTACTTTTACCTTCGAAGCGGTGTTTCCGCCGTTAAAAATAGGGACCGTTGCCTGAGGAGCAAAGTTCCAGATATATGAGGGACCTGTGAAAAGGTTTGTAAATTCCCTGCTGAGGGTTCCTCCGATGGCGTTGAGTGTTACAGTGGGAAAATATGCGGTTTTTGCCACATCAACCCTTATGCCTGCAGCGATGAGCTGTTTTTCCGCCATTCTGATGTCGGGGCGGTTTTCCAGAATATCTGAGGGAAGTCCGGGAGGAAGGACAGGTTCCTTGATCTGGGCGGCAAGGGGGATTCCTCTTTTAATTTCTCCGGGATTTTTGCCAAGCAAAAAGCAAAGATAATTTTCCTGCTGGGCGATTAACTGTTCTGATTTTATAATTGCTTTCTGGGCGTTATAAACAAGGCCCTGTGCCTGATCCACATCGAGCTGGGTTGCAATATTGCCTTCAAAGCGTGCTCTTACGAGTTCAAGGGATTTTTCTCTTGATGCGAGGGTCTTTTTGCTGACTTCCAGTTCCATATCGAGTTCACGAAGGGTGAAGTAAGCGAGGGCTACTTCGCTGACAAGGGACATAAGAACTGTATCCCTTGATTCCTCAGTGGCAAGGAGGTCATACATGGAAGCTTCGCTGGTCTTTTTGAGTTTTCCCCAGAAGTCCAGTTCAAAAACAGCCTGCAGGTTGGTATTAAATACATGGGTATTCACGGGAGATGGCGCAGGATTGTACGGATTTGCCACTCTGGAGCTGCCTGCGGCGGTGAAGCTTGAGTTTCCGTTTACCACAGGATATTCCCCCGATTGTGAAATTCCGTATTGAGCCTGTGCCTGAAGGATTTTTTCAGCGGCAATTTTCACATCATAATTGTTTATCACTGCGGTTTCGATGATTTTTTTAAGTTCTTCGTCCTGAAGGAGTTCCCACCAGAAGAGATTTCCCAGGCTCCCTGATTTTTCAGGATCAATCAGATTCAGATTTTTGTCCGGAGTGCCTCTGAAGCTCGAAGGAACAGACACAGGGGGTCTTTTATATTCTGTTTCCTTATAGCACGATGCGAAGAAAAGTGCAAAAACCGGTAGAAAAAGAAGGCAAATCCTGTAAATGGGTATTCTTCCCTTCTGGTTTTCTGACAGTTTCTCAGTATCATTGTTTTTATTAAAATTGTGGTTATTTTTACTCATTTTTACCCTCATTTTCAGCCGCAGGTGTTTCTTTCGTTTCGGCAGGAGGCGCTTCTGGCGCTGTTTTCGGTTTTTTTCCAAAAAATCTATTCACCACTCCCTGAACCATAACATAAAGCATGGGAATGAAGAACACTCCGAGGCAGGTGGCGGAAATCATACCTCCGAACACTGCGGTTCCAAGGGCTTTACGGGATGCAGCGCCTACCCCGGTGGATGTTACAAGAGGAAGAACGCCGAATATGAAAGCGAATGAAGTCATAAGAATGGGGCGGAATCTGGTTTTCGCACCTTCAACGGCAGCTTCCACCAGGGACATTCCATCCCGTTCATGCCGCATTTTTGCAAATTCGACAATCAGAATGGCATTTTTAGCTGCAAGACCCATAATCATAACGATGCCGATTTGGGTATAGACATTATTTTCGAGGCCTGAAAGCTGAGTGGCAAGCAAAGCTCCGAATATGCCGAGGGGAAGGCCCAGAAGAATGGAAAATGGAATAGCACAGCTTTCATAAAGTGCAGCAAGGAAAAGAAATACAAATGTGATGGAAAGCGCAAAAATCAGAATTTGGGTCGAACCTGATAGTTTTTCCTGATAGGCTGTACCTGTCCATTCATATCCGTAGCCTTCGGGGAGTTTGTCCGCTGCAAGCTGTTCGAGTGTTTTGATAATCTGCCCCGATGAATAACCCGGAGCCGGTGCTGCTGTGATTTCAGCGGTTTTGTAGGTATTATAACGCTGAACAACGGTGGGTCCTGCTCCCATCTGCAGATCTGCAATGCTGCCCATGGGGATCATATTGCCAGTGGTTGAGCGGACGAAGATTCTGTTTATACTTTCAGAATTCATGCGGAATTCAGGTTCTGCCTGAATATTCACCTTGTAGGTTCTGTCAAAGAGGTTAAAATCGCTGACGGGCGAGCCGCCGAGAAATATCTGCAGGCTCTGAAACACACTGTTTACATTGACATCAAGTTCTTTGGCTTTATCCCGGTTAAGTTCAAAATTAATCTGGGGGACGGTGGTTCTGTAACCAGAGTAAACATTGGAGAATTCGGGCATTTTTGATGCTTCAGCCATAAAATCCCGTGCGGTAAGGTCAAGTTCTTCCAGTGTATGGCCAGATCTGTCCTGCAATTCGAACTGAACGCCTCCTGAGCCTCCCATTCCGCGGATAGGAACAGGGAGAACCACAACACCGAGGATTTCCGGGTAGGAATCCATTTCTTTTCTGACCTTGCCCATTATAGTTTCGATGTTTGTATCAGGGGTTTTCCTTTCATCCCAGGGTTTGAGTCTTGTGATAATGGAACTGGTATTGGAGTTAACCGTATTGTTTAACATATTGGAACCCCCGTTTACGGTGACAAGATCCACACCGGGGAGGCTGCTTATATATTTCTGAATTTTGGTGGTTATCTGTTCCGTTCTTTCGAGGGAAGCACCATCGGGAAGTGTGATGGTTGTGGTGAAATATCCCTGATCCTCACTGGGAATAAAACCTGTCCTCATTTCCGTAAAGAGTTTGCCGGTGAAGAACCATACAACCATAAGAAGGAGGAAGGCAAAGAAGAGTCTGCCCACAATCACTTTGACTATCAGGGTATAAATTTTTGTAACCCAGGCAAATAGTTGATTGAATTTGTTGGCAAAGAAGTAGAATATGCCTTTTTTCTTCACATTATGGCGGAGAATCATTGCACAGAGTGCGGGGGTAAGGGTAAGAGCCACAATAGCTGAGAGAATAACTGACACCGACAGTGTTAAGGCAAACTGGCGGTAGAGCTGTCCCGTAATTCCGCTTATAAATGCAACCGGCACAAAAACGGCGCACAAAACAAGAGCGATAGCTATTACAGGAGCGGAAACTTCATCCATTGCCTTTTCCGTGGCACTTGTGGGATCGAGGCCTTCCTCGATGTGCCTGTTTGCAGCTTCAACCACTACAATGGCATCGTCAACTACAATTCCCACTGCAAGCACAATTCCGAATAGTGTAAGAGTGTTGATGGAAAAACCGAGAGCCATAAATGCGGTGAAAGTTCCAATAAGGGAAACCGGCACTGCAAGCATGGGGATAATAGTTGCCCTGAAGCTTCCGAGAAATATGAATACTACTATGAGAACAAGGAGAATGGCATCTCTCAGGGTTTCTTTTACTTTTTCTATGGAATCCTTTACATACTGTGTAGTATCGAGAGTGATTTTACCTTCGAGTCCGGGGGGCATTTCAGACTGCATTTTTGCAAGGTGCTTTTTCAGGAGGTTTGCAGTTTCAATGGCGTTTGCATCAGGCGACTGATAGATAATGAGGTTGACTGCAGGATAATCATTTAGCTTACCATAGCTGGAATAAGACTGAGCTTCGAGGCTTACTCTCGCAACATCCCGAATACGAAGTATCGAACCGTCTGTCTGAGTTCTGATAATAAGATTGCTGAATTCCCCTTCTGTCTGAAGTCTTCCGTCTGCTTTAACCATATACTGAAAGCTGGTTCCGGGTTCTGAAGGAGGCTGGCCCACAGCACCTGCAGGAGAAAGAGTATTCTGTTCATTGACCACTGAAACCAGATCACCTGCGGTTACTCCCATTTTGTTCAGTTTTTCAGGATCAACCCAGATTCTCATCGAATAATCTCTCTGGCCCGAAATTGTAGTATCCCCCACCCCTTTGATCCTGTTAATACTGTTGAGCAATCTGATGCTGGCATAATTGCTTAGGAATGTACTGTCGTAAACTCTGGTGGGAGAGTAAAGGGAAATAATCATCAGCATACTGGGGTTTCTTTTTCTTACTGTAATACCCTGAGAAACTGCATCTGCGGGAAGTTTTGCCTGCGCCTTGCTGACTCTGTTATTAATATCAACACTTGCCATATCGGGGTCGGTGCCTACGGCAAAAGTACAGGTGAGGGAATATTTTCCATCATTGGTGGAGTTGGACGACATATAAATAAGGTTATCCGCTCCGTTTATCTGCTCTTCAAGAGGAATTCCGATAGCTTCCTCAACGGTTTTGGCATTTGCACCCGGATAGTTTATTGTAACCTGAACTGTAGGAGGTGTAATAGTGGGAAACTGGGCAATAGGAAGAAACATCATTGATAATATGCCGGTAAGCATAATGACGATTGCGATTACAATAGCAAAAACCGGACGATGGATAAAGAATTTTGCCATTATTTAGCCCCCTGCTTTCCTCCGTTGGTGTGGGGGACTATTTTGACAGTCATTCCAGGTTTTACTTTCAGTAATCCCTCTACGATCACTTTTTCACCAGGCTTTAAGCCTTCACGGACTATTGCCATTTTGCCCGCTTGCTGTTCTTCAAGCTGGAGGCTTCTCATTTCAACTGCATTATCCTGATTTACCACATAACAGTACTGAATATTCTGAATCACCATCACAGCTTTCAGGGGCACGAGGACCGCATTTTCCCTGTATTCGGTAACCATATTGATTCTGCCGAACATACCGGGGCGCAGAAGTTTTTCGGGATTTGGGAATTGTGCGGTAATGCTCAGTGTATTGGTTTTCGGATCCAGCATCGGTTCCTGAATGATGATTTTACCCTTATGGGGATATTTGCTTCCGTCTGACAGAATCAATGTGAGATTATCTCCATTGGGTCCTGATAATCCATCATGAATGGATTTTTTATGAAGTTTGAGATAATCGGATTCGCTGATTGCAAAATTGACTCTGAGAGGATCAAGGGCTGTTACCGTTGTCAAAAGCGTTGCTTCACCATGGCCTACCAGATTGCCGGGAGAAACCTGTCTTTTTCCGGTGATTCCGTCTATGGGGGATTTAATATAACAATACTCTATATCGATATTAGCTTTGTTAATCTGGGCATTTGCCGTCTGAATTGCCGAATCTGCCTGACGGGTATCCACTTTTTTATTCAGGACCGAATTTTTATAAGCAGCTTTCATTTCAGTTACTTTCGCTTTTGCTACTTTTTCGGTTGTTACGGCATTATCATAATCCTGACGGGGAACAGCTTTTTTCTGCATAAGGGGTTTGAGGCGGGCGGTATTAAGCTTTGCAAGTTCAAGCTGAGCTTTTGCGGAGACGAGGTTTGATTCTGCAATTTTTATGGCAACCGTCTGTTCCGCAAGATCCTGATCTGCTTTCGCTTTTTCAAGTGTAGCCTGTGCAAGTTTAAGGTTGGCTTCGTATGGTCTGCTGTCAAGCGTAAAGAGAAGCTGACCCTTTTTCACAGGGTCGCCTTCCTTAAAATGCTGGGAAATCAGATATGCATCAGCTCTTGCTCTTATCTCAACAATATCAGCTCCATTTGTAGGGTCGATTTTTGCAGCAAAATCTCCATAGATGGGCACTGTTTTTCTTATTGCAGGTTCCACAACAACTGACGGCGGACCCTTTGGACCCTTTCCGCCTTTGCCGTCCTTTGATTCTTTTCCGGCATCACTTTTTCCGGTAAGCTGCGCACAGCCGGCAATAAAAAAGCAACACATAATTATAAGGAAAAAAGAAAAATTTCGTTTAAAACTGAGGATCAAGCGCTCAGCACTAACAGGGAGGATTTCGCTTTCCGGTAATTTCATTGCGTTACCTCCGCATCAAATGGGTGGTTCATAAGCTCTCCGGGTACTGTCCGAATGATTATGCATTAACTGGTTTCAGCAGTTCATAAAGACAGAATAGTCTCATTTTTGTTCTTCAAATATTTTGACTCATCAACCGATAAAAAGTTTCGGTATTTAGTTAAATTTACAACTATCACTGTTTAATAAGCATTTATTTCAGTTGCTGCAAAATGGTATTAATTACTTTCACTACCGGAAGCTTTCATTCCTCTTGTTTTTTCATATTCTGCCAATATCATTCTTATTTCAGGGTTTAAAGAAAATTCGGTATAAAAGGCAGGTTCATTTCCCACCCTGTCTTTTATAGAGGGATCTGCCCCGTTTTCAAGCAGGGTTTTGACTATTTCCGGATTTTTATCCTTTACGGCATAATGCAGAGGTGTTTCGCCTGCATAACTAAGGTCATTTATATCAACTCCCTGCGAAGCAAAAAAGCTGATCAGATCCTTACGGTGGTGCTTTGCACACAAATACAGGGCATTGTTTCCGAAATACCGGCTTTTCACAAATTCAGGCTCAATCCCGGCTATTCGTTTTATATCATCCAGCGGCTTGATTTCTACGGCATGGTTTATCTCCTGACCGCTAAAGCCGGAGTGCAGAATATCTTTTTGAACCCCGCACCTCGAAGTATAACGGGGAAAACCCGCATCTCCTCCCCAGAATCTATGCCACCCTGAATTGCAGCATATCGTGAAGTTTCTTGAATCTGACGAAACTTCATAACCTTGCGAATATTTTTCATGCCGGCAGAAAGGACATTTCCTTATTGACTTCAGATAAGGCTTCAATACAGCAGCATCAAGCTTTTGCGGGTAAAAGCCATTATGCTCCGCAGCAAATTTTTCCAGAGCATCACCCAGCTCCTTCAGATGACGGGCGCACTTATTTATCTTTCCATCATTAAAAGACTGTCTCCAGCTTATAAATACCTGAACGGGAATAGCAGCTACAATACAAACTGCAGCAATAACAAGAAATATTTTTACATTCTTTACCGATATCATACTCATTTTAAAATTATCGCAAAGAAACAGGACATATTCCGGCAAAGGGAGCAAAACAGGAAAGGTTTGGGGAGCAGCCTGAACCTGGTGAGCAAGGTGATTCTCAGGCAATTGGTTTCATCTAAGGTCCCTAAAACCCCAATGCCGCTGAATTAGCAAAAACCACTCCAATCCACCCAGTCTAATACACTTGTTTTTCAAGGAGGGAGGTTCGGAAGGCAACCTCGCTTTTTTAAAAAAGCGTGGTTCCCTCTGACGGTCCCTTAACCCCACGGTCCCCTGGTCGGTCCCCAATTCAAAAATTTTGGGAAGGAGGTCCGGAGGAAACTTTTTTTAAAAAAGTTTTCTCCGGAAACTGGGCAAACGGCTATAAACCTCGTAAGCAACCAGACAAATCCATGCCTTAATTCATGGGCATTGCCCGCAATCCCGTAAATATAGGAAATCCTGTAGGGGAGGGCCAATGTGCCCTCCCGCAACCAACTATCTCCAACCGCCAGCAACCCAATAACCACAAGCCCGGCCAACGACTGCCGGATCGCAGGCGTCCCGCCTGTCCCCCGGTCTCAAAACCGACCGCCAACCGCCAGCAAACCTCATAACCACAAGCTTGGCAAAGGATCGTAAGAGGGGTTTGCAACCCCGACGCGAACCGGCAGGTTCGCCCGGATT
>JAJTBE010000210.1 GCA_021287065.1 Bacillota bacterium | reverse complement strand
GGAAGTCAAAATTTCTTCCGGTTATAAGGCTCCCGTTTTTTGTATAAGGTCCCTGACAGGTAACAGAAGCGCAGTGATTGCCGTCCTCGTTGCTTATGGACAAAAGGAAATAGTCAAAAAAGCTGTTGATTACTTCAATTTTGTTTATAGAAATACCGGAGGAGACAGACATTTCATTTGCAAGAAGCCGGAATTTCTGCGGAAACAGAGCGAACTGTTTTTTTGAAAACTGTTGTATGGTTTGTTTTTTTGCTTCGATTCCGTTCTTCTTATACTGACGGATAATTTCATCATACATATCGCTGATCTGATGTCCCATAAGCTTTCCGTATTGCTTTCCCATGTCAGAATAAGAACCGTTGAGAACAAGGAGATTTATCTTACCCACTTTATACAGTTTTCCACCTTCGTATGAAGACACCAAAACCGGTTCTGCTTTTTTTTCTGCAGCATGAATCGGAAGAGGCGCTGAAAGTGTCAGTATATAAAGGAAAATGGAAACAATCACTACAAAGTATGATTGCTGAATTTTCTTTTTGGGTAAAGGATTAATCATTTTATTCTCCTTTTGTAAAACCAGCGATAAAAGGAACAGGTTGTGATTATGGAAGCCTGCCGTATTTTGCAGCCTGAATCCGCCTGAATTTGAGTCTGATTTGATAATTGACATCCCGCATCAGGTTTTCAATAACTTTCATAGGGCTTTTTCTCAGAGCTTCTGTTTTTTCAATAAACGCCCTGTTTAGTTCGAACGGATGTTCTCTGAATTTTGCTATGTAATCACTGAGACAGGGAGGATGCTCGCCGGAGTAGGGGATACACAATTCACTTTTATCCAGCAGCATATCTTCTTTTTTTACCTTTTCAAGATCAAAATCGAGACCGTCATATTTTTCATAGAGTTTCCATCTGTTCATAAGATCTTCAGGAGGAAGAAGATACCCATAGTGGGGATATGTATAATCGGTTGCAATTCTTGTGCCTTTGAGATTTACAAGGGTTTCGTGAACAGGTCTTTCCCATCTGATATCCTTATGAAAACGGAAAAAAAGATTGTGGCGTCTTTCGAGGGTGGTGTAGTAGTCGAATGTCAGAATGAACTGGTACATATAGCCATCCACAATGCCCACATCTTCAGGGAGTTTTGCAAGGAAGTTTTTTACGAATTTTCTGAAATTCGGCGGGTGGACCTCATCACAGTCAAGATAAAGAATCCAGAGATTGTCATTGGAATATTTTCCTTCGCTAATCAACTCCTGAACCCGATCGAGACAAATGTTTCTCACTCCGGCAAAGCCGCCGGCTTTTTCAAAATCCGATGTGAGAAGATCTATCTTACCTTCTTTAAACAAGTCGGAGTTTTTTACATATTCCAGATTGGGATTGCCGGGATTTCCCGAATTATCATTGAGAACGACAAGATCCACTGCTTCTTTTATTGATTCGAGGCAGAATGGAAAAAAAGGTTCGGGGCGGTCGCCCATAATTACATTGGCAATCAGTTTAAAGTCGTTATTGTTGTCTGAGTTTTTCATGACAGTTGATTTCACTCAAAATTATCAATTTCCTTTTATATGTCGGATCATCATCAATCTGATGAAACTACTATAATATCAGCTTTTTCAGCAAGTTTTATTATTCTGTGCATAAGTCCGTTGTTGAGGAATCCGTTTAATATGCCTGATGAACGGGATCTTCCTATAACTGCAAATGTAATGCTGTTTTTTTCCATAAATTCCCTGATACTTTCCGGTACGGGATCGCCTTCGAGCTGTTGGAAAACTCCGCCGAGATTTGCTGCAAAAGCATCGAACTCTGACGATATTTCCTGCTCCTGCCTGGTAAGGGTGCTTCCCGGGTATTTGAAATTTATAACCTGAAAATCTGCATCCAGTCTTCTGAAAAATCTATACGCCCTTCTTATTATTCTGATATGTTCTTTTTTTAGTTTTACAAAAACCGCTGCTTTTTCCACAGGGCTGAAACGATCATATTTTTCTTTCATATAATCCTGTAGTTTTTCGTCAACTTCGTCGGCGGCAATGCGTAGTGCTATTTCCCTAAGCCCGTTGAGGTTTTCGGGGCGGAAAAAATTTTCGAGAGCGGTTTTTATTTTATCCCGGCTGTAGATTTCTCCCCGCTGGAGCCTGCTGATGAGTGTATCTGCTGTAACATCTATCAATGAAATTTCGTCTGCTTCATCAAGAAAATTATCGGGTATGGTTTCCCTGACGCGGACTCCGGTTATTTCATATACCTGATCGTTAAGGGATTCGAGATGCTGGACATTGAGGGTTGAAAGAACATTTATCCCTGCATTCAGTAGATCCTGAACGCTTTGCCACCTTTTTGCATGGTTGCTGCCCGGAATATTTGTATGTGCCAGTTCATCTACAAGAACTATCTCCGGCTTTCTTGAAATAACAGCCTGGGTGTCCATTTCCTCGAACAGCTGTTCTCTGTATGTGATTTTTTTTAGGGGGATAGATTCAAGTCCCTGTGTAAGTTTAGCGGTTTCAGCCCTGCCGTGGGTTACAACTATGCCAATAGCAATATCTTCCCCCCGGCTCTTCCGCCTGTGAGCTTCGTTGAGCATTGCGCATGTTTTGCCCACACCGGCTGCGGCGCCGAGAAAAATCTTTAACTTGCCTCTGGGATTATTGCCGTTATTCATAAATAGCCTCAGGCATAACTGCCAAGTATGAGATGGGCTGACTCTGCAAGAGCTGATGGGGTAACCGATAGAATAACCCTGTCGCCTTCAGTGAGAATATAGTTTCTGTCGGGGTATTCAATTTTACCGTTTCTTATAATATTTACGATATTTGCTTCACGGGGAAGCCCAAGGGCTACTATTTCAAGACCGTATGCAGGCATACCCTTCTTTATTCTTAATTCCACAAGCTGAAAGAGGTTGTTTGTATATGAATGGAGATTCCGCATTAGATCATTGTCCTGAGTCTTTATTACTTCCTGAAGCAGAAGATCGGACTGGTTAAAAACTCCGGTTATACCTGTCTGGCGGAAAGTTTCGTAATTTGACGGTGTATTAACTAACGCAAAAACAGTGGGAATACCGAATAACACTTTTCCTGTCTGGCATGCGCTGTAATTTATTGTATCATTGGATGTAACACACACAAGAATATCTGTTGTCTGTGCTCCTGCTTCGCGAAGGATTGCCGGTTCCGTTATATCTCCGAGGAAGACCATTCCTTTGGTTTCGATGGATAAAACTCTTGCCTTATCAGGATTTTTTTCAATGATGATTATGTGATATCCTTTTGATATATACTGCCTGCAAAGATATTTTATCATCTGGTTGTTGCCGGTGATTATCATTTTCATGCTCATCATCTTCTTTCATTGCTGATGTCTTTTGATACTTTGTCGAGTTCGAGATTGAGCTGCAAAACATTAACTCCCGGTTCACCCTGAACAAATAATAAAGGTTTATCGGTGTTGTTATTGATCAGGTAGTGGACTACAGATAAATCAAGATTTCTGGCTTTCGCCACTCTTGGAGCCTGAATTTTTGCGTTTTCAATGCTGATATGGGGATCGAGGCCTGAGGCGGAAGAAGTTACTGCGTCCACCGGTATATCTTCAGGTTTGAATCCGGGGTTATCTTTCAGAACCTGTTCAAGGTTTGATTTTACATTGTCGATAAGCTTGCGGTTTGTTGGCGCAAGATTAGAACCGCCTGAAGCTGTGGGATCATAGCCTTTGGAGCCTGCGTTCGATGGTCTTGGATGAAAATACCGTGGTACAGTGAATTTCTGGCCTATCAATACAGAGCCTTTTTTGCCGTTTTCTCCGGATATAATAGAGCCATTCGCCTGCCTGTTAAACAGTAATGAGGCAAACACAGTAATAAAAAATGTGTATCCAAATCCAAGTATTATGGTAAAGATCAGAATTGCCTTAAATGCGTATTTCATTTCCCTGAGCATATGGATTGCCTCCCTTTCGGATTGTAAATCAAGGAACCAATTTAATTCCGGTAATAATTATGTCGATTAATTTAATGCCTGCAAAAGGCACGATAATACCTCCGACACCATAAATAAGAATATTTCTGAGCAATAAAGCTTCAGCTTTGAGCGGCAGGTATGCCACACCTCGGAGGGCAATGGGAATTAGTGCAATAATAATCAATGCGTTGAAAATTACTGCAGAAATTATGGCCGATTGTGGGCTGTGGAGATGCATAATGTTTAAAAGCCCAAGCTCCGGGAATGCTGCTGCAAAAATTGCGGGTATTATGGCAAAATACTTAGCAAGATCATTGGCTATTGAGAAAGTGGTCAGGGCGCCTCTCGTCATAAGAAGCTGTTTTCCGATTTCGACGATTTCGATGAGTTTTGTTGGATTGCTGTCGAGATCTATCATGTTTCCCGCTTCTTTTGCTGCCATTGTGCCTGAATGCATGGCAAGGCCCACATCTGCCTGAGCAAGAGCCGGGGCGTCATTTGTTCCGTCACCTGCCATTGCAACAAGTTTTCCATCCGATTGTTCCTGTCTGATGAGCTTCATTTTGCTTTCCGGCGTTGCCTCTGCAAGAAAATCATCAACACCTGCTTCCGCTGCAATTGATCTGGCTGTCAGCGGATTGTCACCGGTAATCATTACGGTTTTGATTCCCATTTTTCTGAGCTGATCAAATCTCTCTTTTATTCCGCCTTTTACAACATCCTTAAGATAAATTGCGCCAAGGATCTTATCGTTTTCAACTACGACCAGCGGAGTTCCGCCTGCCTGAGCTATTCCGGAAACGACGCCATCAAGTTCTTTGGGTATAGGGCGGTTTTTTGCCTGAACATATTTTATGATAGCTTCTGCAGCGCCTTTTCTTATGGAGCGGCCATTATAATCAACTCCGCTGATTCTTGTATTGGCTGAAAATGGGATGAAGCGGATCTCGTGATCCTGCATAACCCTTCCTCTGAGGCCATATTTTTCTTTGGCAAGAACCACAATGGATCTGCCTTCGGGAGTTTCATCAGGAAGTGATGAAAACTGAGCTGCATCAGCGAGCTGAAGTTCCTCCACGCCGGGCATGGGAATGAACTCAACAGCCTGTCTGTTGCCGAGGGTGATGGTTCCGGTTTTGTCGAGAAGCAGCGTATTGACATCTCCGGACGCTTCCACAGATCTACCGCTCATAGCAAGAACATTGTGCTGCATAACTCTGTCTATGCCTGCAATTCCTATAGCTGAAAGAAGTCCGCCGATTGTTGTGGGTATGAGGCAGACCAGAAGAGCAATCAGGGAGGTAATGCTTACTGATGTTCCTGAATATATGGCGAAAGGCTGGAGTGTGGCAACCACTATAACAAAAACGATGGTCAGTCCTGAAAGTAAAATTGTCAGAGCAAGCTCATTGGGAGTTTTCTGCCTTTTAGCTCCTTCAACGAGCCGGATCATTTTGTCGATAAAAGTTTCACCGGGATTAGATGTTATGCGTATTACAATCCTGTCGCTCAGAACTTTTGTTCCACCTGTAACAGCGCTTCTGTCTCCTCCGCTTTCCCTTATAACAGGAGCACTTTCGCCGGTAATGGCGCTTTCATCAACGCTCGCTATGCCTTCGATTACCTCACCATCTCCGGGGATAATATCACCGGGTTCGCAGATGCATATATCGTCTTTTCGAAGCTGGGTTGCGGGAATTTGTTCTATGATTTCACCTGTTTTTTTCTTAGCAAAGGTTTCTGTTCTTGTTTTTCTGAGGGCATCTGCCTGAGCTTTACCTCTGCCTTCCGCCATTGCTTCGGCGAAATTTGAGAAAAGAACGGTGAACCATAGCCAGAGGGTTATCTGGAGGGTAAATAAACCTTCATTAAGGTTTCCTGCCAGCATTGTTTTTAAAAACTGATATGTAACCAGAACACTGCCGATTTCCACAATGAACATGACAGGATTCTTAATCATCCAGCGGGGATCAAGCTTTTTGAATGAAGCTGTTATAGCAGGCCTGATCAACTCGCTGCTGAAGATTCGTTTTTGTTTTTTTGATGATTCCTTCATAATGTATCACTCATTAATGTGGTTTATTTTAATAGAGAACGCCGTTCATCATTTTCAGATGTTCAGCAACGGGGGCAAGGGATAAAACCGGGAAAAATGTGAGGGCGCCAACCATAAGTATTATTATTGTGAGCAAGCCGGCAAACATTATACCGGTAGTTGGGAATGTGCCATTGGATACGGGGACTATTTTCTTTGAGGCAATTGCTCCGGCGATAGCAATCACGGGGATAATCACGCCGAATCTGCCAATCAGCATAGTAAGTCCGAGTAGAAGGTTGTAGAAGAAAGTATTGGCGGAAAGTCCTGCAAATGCTGAACCATTATTGCCTGAAGCTGAGAGGTATGCATAAAGCACCTGGGACAATCCGTGGGGACCGGGATTTGAAATTCCGGCTTTGCCGGGATCAATAGAAACGCTGAGAGCTGTAAGAATTAATACAAGCACTGGTATAACAAGAACTCCGAGCATAACCATCTTGATTTCGAAAGCTTCTATTTTTTTACCAAGGTACTCCGGGGTTCTTCCTACCATTAACCCTGCTATAAATACCGTGAGAAGGGCAAAGAGGATAATGCCGTAAAAACCCGCTCCAACGCCGCCAAAAATGATTTCACCGATACCGATATTTAGCATGAGGATCATTCCTGACAGGGGAGTGAAGCTATCGTGCATGGAGTTGACTGCTCCGCATGATGCAGAGGTGGTTACAACGGAATATAATGAAGAAGCACCTATGCCGAATCTGACTTCTTTTCCTTCCATCTGGGGAACAGATGTTCTGTGCAATATCTTTGCTATTTCAGGATTTCCTGCATTTTCGAAATGAGTTACGAGACAAACCCCTGTTATGAACAACAGAAGCATAGCTCCGAGCAATACAAGCCCATGGCGCCTGTCTTTCATCATTTTGCCGAATGTGGTGCATAAAGCAGCAGGTATGATGAGTATGGCAAAAACCTGAAGAAAGCTTGCCAGTGGAGTGGGGTTTTCGTAAGGATGGGCGGAATTGGCGTTGAAGAAGCCCCCGCCGTTTGTGCCGATAATTTTGATTGCTTCCTGTGAAGCTACAGGACCCTGCGGAATGCTTTGTTCCACACCTTCAAGGGTCTTTATACTAACAGGTTTGTTAAAATTCTGGGGGACTCCCTGCCAGACAAACACGATGGAAAATATAAGAGAGAGAGGAAGCAGTATCCATAATACGGATCGGGTGGCATCGAACCAGAAATTACCAATGGTTCCTGATTCTTTTCCGGAAAAACTCCTCATCAGTGCTATAGCCACAGCAATACCTGTTGCCGCAGAAAGAAAATTCTGAACAGTTAATCCGGCCATTTGAGCAAGATACCCAAGTGTTGATTCTCCTGCGTACGCCTGCCAGTTTGTGTTTGTTACAAAACTGATTGCCGTGTTGAAAGCCAGATCCGGAGACATTCCAGAAAAACTTCCGGGATTTAAAGGCAGCAGGTTTTGAAGCCTGAGTAACAGATAAAGGAGGATACCTCCGGCAATGTTGAATGAAAGCAGCGCGAAGGCATACTGGGTCCAGCGCATTTGAGCATCTGCATTAATTCCCATTAACCGGTATATAAATTTTTCCACAGGTTTGAGTATGAAATCAAACAATGTTGCTTCCCTGCAGAATACTTTTTTTATGTACAATCCCAGAGGGAGTGAACATACAATCAGTACACCCGTGAAAAATAATAGTTGGAATACATCAAGCGTTTTCATATTTTTACGACCTTTTAGAATTTTTCCGGGAAAAGGACGGAATACATAAGATATCCGACGATTAGAAATGACAGGACGGCTCCTGTAAGATAGTCAGCACTCATTGAAGTTTCGCCTCCTTTTCGAATTTCTCAATGAATTTCACAGAGAATGAAGCGGCTGTGAAAGCTGTAATTGTTATAAAAGCGATTAAAGCGTCCATACAAATCCTTCCTTTTGCTGATTCGGAAGAGTCTCAATCCGTGAATCAGGATGGTTCGGATTTCCTTTACCATACTGAGGCGGCCGGGATTCCGAAAATATTACCGATATTGTTTAGTGTTTATGATTGAATTTTACACCCCGGATATAAAGAAAAAATAAAGAAAAGCTATTGGGGTATAAAATTAATATCAGGATAAGATAAAATTTTGATAACGAAATAAACTGAGATGCCTTGACGATTAATAAGCTATTGTAGATAATAAAGTATAACCGTTTGAGGAGGCTTTTACTTTATGAAAAAGGTTCTGTTTGTTACCGCGCTGTTTCTTGTGTGTTGTTTTACCCTGATGAGTTCAGGCTGGGCGATGGAAGGTATGGTTACAAAGATGCAGCCTAATGGCAATGTTGTAATCAATAAAGGTCTGAATGCTCAGGTGAAACCGGGAACGCTTTTCTATGTTACCAGAATGTCTGCTCCTGTGGCAGTTTTAAAAGTGATTCAGGTTGATGATTATTCATCAGTCTGCCAGATAGTTGAAACTGTGGGCGGCAATAATATTCAACCCGGCGATGTTATCGGAACAACTCCTTTTGAGAAGCCTGATCAGGCTCCAAAAGCTTCTCCTTCCCCCGGTTCTTCTCCGGTAAAGCCTCCTGTTGTAAAAGTGAAATCGCCTGAAGAGATTTCGAAAGAGCGGGAAATCGGAGCTAAGGAAGCAAGTAAGAACTTTGAAAATGTGATTAAGAGGAAAACCCAGATCTACAGGTTTAAAAGAGGATCCGGCGGTACAATTAAGGTAAACGCCTTTGATACTTACAACTTTATGTCAACATTATTCGTAGGCGGAAGGGCAGCTTCGATAAACCCCTGGTATGCAGCAACTTACGCTTATGGTGTTTATACTGACTCAAAAAGCACTCAGAGTAATGACAAAGTAAGAAATGTGCAGATTGAAATCACTTACTGGGATACTGAATATCTGGATGCTTACGCAACTTATTACGCATATAAGGAAGTTATCAACGACCCCCGTCAGGTTAAGATGGTGAGAGAAAATATTTACCGCCAGAAAGGGCTTGATAAATTCTATGTTTTTCAGGTAAAAGTGGTAAATCCCGGTCCCGGCGCATTTCAGCTTGCTCCGTTCCCCTGGCATTTCTATCTTGAAGGCAAGGGTGGAGCAAGACTCAAAGCCGACCATTACGACGAAGTTCTGGATAAAGCCCTTAATCCCAATCAGGCTGTTAACGGATATCTTTACTTTTCAAGATACGACAAACAGGGGCAGCCTATTGTGGAAACAAAGGGAGTTAATGTAATTCTGGAGGATATTCTCGGTAATGGCAAGAAGATAAACTTCGAATAAAATGCAGGGGGGCAGCCTCTGCATATTGCATACAAGGAGGAATTCTGTTTTGAACAGCAAACTGGCAAACTGGATGTCCCGCCTCGGCACTGAAGGCGCTTTCGTGGTTCTCGCCCGTGCCAGAGAATTGGAAGCTCAGGGTAAGGAGATTATACATCTTCAGATTGGCGAACCCGATTTTGATACTCCTAAAAATATCGTTGAAAAAGCAAAATGGGCGCTTGATCACGGATACCACCACTATACTCCGTCTCAGGGTATTCCTGAATTCCGTCAGGCAATCGCTGAATATCTGGATAAAACCAGAGGTGTAAAGTATGATGCGTCGGAAATTATGGTAGCCCCGGGTGGCAAGCCGGTTATTGTTGCTGCCATTATGGCACTTCTCAATCCCGGTGATGAAGCCCTCGTGCCCGATCCCGCTTATCCGGCCTACAACTCATTTATCAAGTTTATTGGGGCCAAAACTGTACCTGTGCCGGTTCTGGAAGAAAAGGAATTCCGTTTTGATGTAAAAGATCTTCGTGATCGGGTAACCGATAAAACCAAGATGATCTTCATCAACTCACCCAGCAACCCCACCGGCGGATTCCTCACAATGGAAGATTATGAAGAGATCGCCGAGATTGCAAAGAAGCACGATCTTATCGTATTCTCAGATGAAATTTATTCCCGTATGATTTACGATGGAGATCATGTATCAATAACCCAGATTCCCGGAATGAAAGAGAGAACAATTGTTCTTGACGGACATTCCAAAACCTATGCAATGACAGGCTGGAGACTCGGTTATGCTGCAGGTCCCAAAGAAATCATCAAGGCTATGACCGATATTACACTCAATACGGTATCCTGCACATCAACATTCACTCAGCTGGCAGGTATGGAAGCACTTACCGGACCTCAGGATGATGTGGAGAAGATGGTGGCTGAATTCAAACGCAGAAGAGACATCTTTGTTGATGGTCTCAACAAACTGCCTGGATTTACCTGCAGAAAACCCAAAGGAGCCTTCTATGTGTTCCCCAATGTCAAGGGAACCGGTATGAAGAGCAAAGAGCTGGCTGATTATCTGATGCTTGAAGCCGGCGTTGCATGCCTTGCCGGAACTGATTTTGGTCAGTGCGGCGAAGGATATCTGCGTTTCTCATATGCAAATTCAGTGGAAAACCTTCAGAAAGCACTCGCAAAAATCGATGCTGCTCTCAGAAAATTGCCCGCTTTTGCATAATTAAATAATTATTGTGGAAGGGACTATCTATGAAGTCCGTCGAAAAAATGATGGAATTTATGGATGGTCCCTTCCATTTTTATATCAAAAAATCTGATGTTTCACGGTGAACTGAATTATGACGATTACTGCAAACAACAATACTTTTGTGCTTCCCGACAAACAACACAGAGATCTTGCCTGTTTTGATCTTTCTAAAAATTATCTGGTGGAAGCTGGGGCGGGAACCGGAAAGACTACGATTCTTGTTGAGAGAATACTTAATATTATTACTTCAGGCAAGGCGGAAATCGGAGAGATCGTTGCCATTACATTTACGGAAAAAGCAGCCACCGAACTTCTCACAAGGCTTCAGGACGGTCTTGAAAAACGAATGATTCAGTCGGTTACATCGGGTAACCCGGAACAATACAAATTATGCAAAAAAGCTCTTGATTCATTTACTTCAAACAGAATTTCCACCATTCATTCGTTTTGCAGATCCCTTCTGGGTGAAAAACCTTTTGCAGCAGGAATAGATCCGAAACCGGAAATTGATGATGTTAAAGATACAAAAATGATGCAGGAAAATCTGGATGACTGGATGGGAAACATACTGAGCATTGACGAACATCCGTTCAGGATCGCACTTGAAATGGGCGTAAAAGAAGACAGTCTGATTCGGTTTGTAGATTTTGTCTATAGCAACAGAGATTGTTTTAAAGATTTTATAAAATCAATCGGACCTCAGACCAGTTATATTGATATCTGCGAAAAATATTTCAATAAACTTGCATCCGATTATGCTGAATTGAATCAGTGTTTAACCTGCTGTATAAAGCAGGATGACAAAGGGGCAGCGGCGATCAGAAGTTTTATCAGGGATTTCGACAACCTGAAAGATGAAAACGAAAAAGTAAAAATAAGATGGATATTTGAACATAAAGGTTTTAAGGGGCAGGGGAATAAAAGCAACTGGAAGCCATCGAACATCTGTGCTGATCAGAAAGAACTGTTTAAGGAAATGGAAGAAGAACGCCTTGAAGTGGAACAGAAACTATCGGATTCCATTATATTTGAATGTCTCAGATCTCTTGACGGTTTTCTTGAATCCATTGAGGATACGAAATTCAACATGGGGCTTCTCGGTTTTGATGATTTGCTTATTAAAGCAAGGGATCTCCTCAGGGATGATTTTGCAGCACGGGATTACTTTAAACGCAAATTCAGGTATCTGCTTGTTGATGAATTTCAGGACACAGATCCCCTTCAGGCGGAAATTGTATTCTTTCTTGCTGAAAAAAGATCGGCAGGAGGCTTAACCCCCGGTTCAACAGAACTTTGTAAATTCTGGGATATGTGTATTCCGGAAAGTGGAAAGCTGTTTGTTGTAGGAGACCCGAAACAATCTATTTATAGATTCAGAAGAGCTGATATTGAAATATATGAAAAGGTTAAAAGGCTCATCGTAAAAAATGGGGGAGAAGTCCTCAATATCGTGGTGAATTTCAGATCCCTTTCACCTATTATCGACTGGGTGAATATTCATTTTGGACATGTTATGCATAAACCTGATGATGGGAATTATCAGGCAGATTATATTTCTCTGGCTCCTTTCAGGAAAAATACCATGGATCACAAAACCCTGTTTGTTCTTGAAGCTGATGAAACCCTCGATGAAATGAGGGGAAGCGCAGAAGGGATTCGAACAGTTGAAGCATGTATGACCGCTGAGTTTGTTGATGAATTGATAAACAGGCGGAAATACGGTATCAGGGACAGGGAAGGTAATGAAAGAGAGCTTGAATACAGAGACATTACGATTCTGTTCCCCAGAACTACCAACATCGAGATTTACGAAGACGCTTTGGCTGCAAGAAACATACCGACTTTGCTTGAGGCTGGGTATATGTTTTTCAGGAGACAGGAGATTATTGATCTTTTAAATATTCTGAAAGCAATAGATAATCCGATGGATGAAATTGCTGTGGCTTCAGTTCTGAAATCTGCCTTCTGGTCCCTTAATGATGAGGATTTAATGCAGATATCTCAGAACAAATGTTCTTTTAATTATCTCGAAGATTTCGAAACTTTACCTGACTATCTGAAAGAGCCTTTCAAAAAACTAAGTGAGTATCATAACCTTAGAAGCACAGTCTCTTACGCTTCTTTACTCGAACAAATGATTGCTGATACCGGTTATCGTGAATATTGGGCGGTTACCCTTGATAATCCGAGGCCCCTTGCTAATATTGAAAAATTCATTTCTCTTGCGAGAGATTATCATCTGCAATACAGAGGCACTATAAGCGAGTTTATCACCTACATTGCCGGAAAAATAGACGACGAAGAAAAGGAAGCTGATTCGCCTCTTGCTGATTCTAACCAGAATGCTGTAAGGCTGATGACGATGCATAAATCAAAAGGGCTGGAATTTCCTGTGGTTATTCCGGTAAATATGATGGGGAAGAAACCTCCGGCGAAAAGCGGAACTTGTTTTTACGACCGCGAGAATCAGAAATTCGGGGCAAATCTGACACCATTTTGCACTACTGAATATGAAGAACTCAAGACAATGGAAGACAAAAAACTCCTTGCTGAGGAACTAAGGCTTGTATATGTTGCATGCACCAGAGCGGTTAATATTCTTGCACTCCCTGCATTCAGTTCTGTTAAGGGGTTTGAAAACATGCAAAAATGCCTTTCGGCTACTCTTGAGGTTTTTACAGGAAAAAGTGTGGTTTCTGAAAATCCTTTTGAATCTGCGGTAGCGCAGATAATCGAAAATATGTTCGAAAGTATTCTTTATAATGATAGTATTCTGAATAAAAAGAAGCCAGGGTTAAAGAAACTCAGACATTTTGATCCCCCGGGAGGAATCGCTGATATTTTTGGCGTGGAGTTACAGAAATGGGAGGCAGACAAAAAGAGCATTATTGATACATCATCTCAAACAGATGTTCTGGTCAGCTACTCGAGAGAGAAAGCCGGGGGGGATGATTCCAGAGCATGGAAGGATAGTGTTTCCGTTAAAATCGGAAGAGCATACCACAAAGTGATGGAAACGATATCATTTTCGGATAAAAGTTATGTGGAAGAAGCTGCCGCCATTGCTGCCGCACTGGAAGGCGTGGATAACCACAGGGAAAAAATTGTCGATATGGTTATGAAAACCCTTGATTCCGAAGCAATAACTTTTGCACTTGGAGCTGGAAAATACCAGAAAGAATACCCGTTTATTTTCACTGATAACGGAACGGAAGTTACCGGATGCATCGATCTGCTGATACAGGAAAACGACGGCTTTACAATTGTAGATTATAAATCGGATAACATAAAATCTGATAAAATCCTGTACTCAATAGAATACAACTATAAAAGGCAGATTGAAGTTTACACACAGGCTGTTGAAAAGCTGACCGGTACAAAGCCAAAGGCTATGTGGTTCTATTTCGCAGTGCCTGATGTTGTACACAAGGTTACTTTTTAACCTGCTCCAGATATCTTTTTCTCAGGGAAGTAAACCAGTCTTTATACCACTGGGTTCTATAATCAGGAAAGGTCCATTCCCAGTGCTGATATTGTTTATTTCTCCAGAATAGAGTGATTTCCGCAAAAATTCCATCTCTGAGATAAATTCTGTGGCTGAAATCCTTTGTGGATGCCAGAATCATTTTTGGTTCGTTCAGATAACCGGGATCTATGTTTACACTTCTTTTATATCCATTTTCATCAACAGTGTGTGCAAATTCTTCCTCTATTTTATTGGTGAGGATTTTCATATCAGGTAAAATTCCCGGATCCATGAGTTTTTCGAAAGATGCAAACTTTCTTTTCAAGCCTTCGCCCATTTCGGGATGATAATAATCGGTAAAATCAAAGGGGACGCTTTCGGATACTATATCAAATTCGCCATAATAAGGTTTTAATTTTTCCATAGCTTTTTCAAACAGCTCTTCATTGTTCGAAATCATTCCTACAAAATACTTCACAGGCTTTGGGGTTCTTATATCTGACATTTTTTATACCCTCCTGATTCACACGATTTTTTTCAGGTGATCAGTTAAATTTTAAAATAAAAAAGCGAAGATTCCTCTCCGCTTCTCATTAATTCTTTCACGCCATCAGATTAGGCTACTGCAGCTTCGTGTTTTCTGCGGGTGCGAATGCAACGGGTGCAAGCGCGAATCTGAACTTCGGCTCCCTTTTCTGTGGTAACGGTTGTTTTCTGCAGATTGGGTAACCAGCGTCTTCTTGTTTTTCTGTGGGAGTGGCTGACACTGTTTCCAGTAACCGGTCTTTTACCACAGATTGCGCATACTTTTGACATTTGGGATTCCTCCAGGTCTATCTTAATTAAATTTGCTCAAATCACATCTCTACAAACAAATGGGGCCTTGTCCGACCCCACATCCGGGAATGAATCTTCCATATTTTAGCACAGGATGCAGGTTAATGCAACCTTTTTAATAAAATTCCTGAAAGCTGAAAGTATTTTGCATATTAACCGGATTTTGAGTTGAAAAAGCGGGACGACCGTTTGAGCTTTGCTGCCGTCCCGCCTGAAATAACAGTAGTTTACCACATGCCGGACATACCGAACATTCCGTATGGATTGTAATACATTCCCATTGGGTATGACATCATCATTGGATACATCATCATAGATGACATTAACATCGAACCGCCTGCCTGCAAGCCGAGAAGCGCTCCGTAGGCAAGTTTCTGTCCGAATGTAGGCTGGTTATACTGGCAGTAACCGCCGGGGTAGGGAGTACCCCATTGATTGCCATAGCAATAGTTGTTGAAATTATTGTTGTGATATGAAGTATTGGTATGAGGATCTTCTCCTTTGAAGAAGTCCTTGATTTTCTGCCATATGCCAGGCTTAACCGGTTTTTCGCCGGGAGTTTCATCAGCTTTGGCTTCGCCAGCTTTTGCTTTTTCATCCACACCGGGTTTCTGTCCGGGAGGATAAACCGGTTCCTTTGTGTCAACCGGAGGCGGGCTGCCTGCTGTTTGTGCAAAGCCACCGGGACCCATAGTCATAGCGGGTTCCATCGGATTGGGCACAGGCATGGGCGAACCCATGGGAGGAACTCCCATAGGGGGAATATAAGGCATAAATCCCTGATGAGGCGGAATTTCGTAAGGAAGCTTGTAGTTGGTGAATGTCCCGCCATCTGCAAAGACAACATTTTTATTGTTGACCTGAACTCCTCTTTCACCGAAGGTGTTCACTTTTCCGTCGCCGGTAACAAGAATCTTGTGATTCTTCAGGTTTGGCTGTCCATCTGCTCCGGGGGTGATTGTTCTTGCGTGTATGAGCATATCTCCGTTAGGCGAAACTGTTTGCATTACATTGCCGTCACTGGACGAAGCTGCAAAATCGAGAGTCTGGGAGTAGAGGGTAACCAGATTGCCATCGGCATCCTGGAAATTAAATCTGGTTTCCGGTCCAAAGCCGGGGTTATCAACCTGTTGTGCGACAACAGGAATAACTGCGCCGGGTTTCCTTGCGTCAAATGCCTGTGCTCTGCCGTCGGGCATCTGATTGAGAACAATGCCGTTGGGAAGGGAAATAAACAGGGATCCATCAGGTTCTTTCTTCCGCATGAATCCGCTGGGAGTCATTAAGGGAGCATAGGGATCAAATGCCGGCGGTGCATCGCCGGGCTGAGGTCCGGGTTTTGGCACTGGATTTCCGGGTATGGGGAAACCGCCCCAGGGGAAACCCTGATAAACTTCGCCGGGGAATCCGGGAGTGCTCCAGCCGGGATAACCGCCAATTCCTCCGGGGAATCCTCCGAATCCGGGTTGTGGATTGCACTGGGGAGGCGGAACCTGCTGCTGGGGGGGAGGCATAACCGGCTCCTGAGTGATAGGCGGAAGATCAGGTCTTACTGAAGGTCCGGTAAGGTGCATAGGAGGCGGGTAGGGGAAAGTGATTCCAACATTCATATCCCCATTGGCTGTGAAGTGTATGCCTTTATTGTTGATGGCAATATTTTCAGCATCGGCAAGCTGTGCGTCAACTTTGCCGTCTTTGTTTATGAAGATAAAGTTTTCGTCATGGCTGATTTTGCCGGTTTTAGGATCTTTTGAAACCGTATATGTGCCAATTTCCATTGTTCCGTTGGTGTATATGAGCTGCTTGAGGGTTCCTGAGGGATTTTCAGTTTCGAAGCTGAGTTTTTCCTGATTGAGAGAAAATTTGTTGCCCTGCGAATCTTTGAAATTGTAATGGGTGTATGATTCAGGAGTCTCTTTTTCGAGAGTTACGGCAAGATAATTTCCTGTCTGGGGATCGAAAGCAACAGGCTCTTCACCGTTGTTATGCTGGATTTCAATACCATTGGGCAATGTGAAAGATGTATTGCCGTCTTTATCAATATGTTTTGTGGTGCCGTTGGGAGCCTGATATTGAACGCTTCCGTCTTCGAATCTGTTTACGGTTCTGCCGTCAGATGTATTATATGTCTTAGATGATCCATCAAGACTGTCGGAAGGAGGAGTTTCCACTCTGGTTTCCTTTTTGCCTGTATTGCCGACATCGCCTCTGTGATGGGCTGATTTTGCAGCTTCTGTCTGCTGGAACTGCGCCAGATTTACAGGATTATTGCCGATTGTGTTGCTCATAGCTACACCTCTTTTTAGATTCGCATATTAAAAATTAGCACAAAACCATTTGGGTTCTCTGGGTATATTTATACTGTTAAAGTATAACAATTTAAGATGCTTTGATCAATAAAAAAGTCTGTCAGACCTTGTTAAATTAATGTTAACTTTTACTGGAAGGATAATAAGTGTTAAAGAATAAAAACTCCACCATTGCATTATTTGCAGTTCAGATCAGGAGGAATAGTTAATGGAATCAGTTGATTCAATGTTTAATAGCAGGCCTGGATGGGATGAATATTTTATGTTTATCGCAAAGGTTGCCGCTTCGAGATCCACTTGTATGTCGAGGCCTGTTGGAGGCATTCTTGTTATCGACAGACAGATTCTCGTCAGTGGTTACAATGGATCTATGCCAGGTGAAAAACACTGTATAGATTCGGGGAAGTGTTTCAGGCGAACTGTTGGAAAAAAGGGAGAAAGCAAATACGATTATTGCCTTGCTTCCCACGCAGAAGCTAATCTGCTGGCTCAGGCGGCAAAAAAAGGGATTAGAGTGGAAGGCGCAACGCTTTACATTACCCTTGCTCCCTGTTATACCTGTGCTAAACAGCTTGCCGTGGCGGGAATCAAGGATATAGTGTTCGAACATACATACGAATCTGATGATAAACATCGTGATGATTTCTGGCATAAATCAATCAGCAATCATTTTAACATGAGAAAACTTGTGATTAGTCAGGAATCGGTAAATTATATCGAAAAAGACTTTATCGCTGATGTCACATCCCGCAGAAGGCTTGGCTAAGCCCTTTGTTGCAGTAAATAATTCATTCAGGCAAAAGAAAGGAAAACAGATATGTATTTTGATATCAAAGGAAAAGAAAATACTGATAAAGCTCTGGAGATTGCATTTTCAGAAGCGAAAGCAAGAGGAGTCGGACATATTGTCATAGCTTCAACCTGGGGAGGAACCGCAGAAAAAGCAGCAGCTCTGGCGAAAAACTACCCGGGAATAAAGGTTGTTATTGTAACTCACAACACGGGTTTTAAAACTCCCGGAGTTCAGGAATTCAACGCTGAAATAAGAGCTAAACTGGAAGGGGAGGGCGTAGCCGTCCTTTCAGGGACCATGCCTACTCGAACAATTGGTCGGGCTATAAAAGATAAAACCGGTTTTTCTCAGGAAGACATCTGTTGTGCTTCATGGAGAATGTTTGGCGAAGGAACCAAAGTCTGCATAGAGATTGCAGGTATGGCTTGTGATGCAGGCCTTGTTCCTCCTGAAGATATTATTGTTGTTGCAGGTTCAGGAAGCGGATCTGATACAGTAATACTGATGAACGCCCGTTCGTCACATGAGATATTCTCAGTTAAGATCAGGGAGATTCTTGCAAAGCCAAGAGACTGGTAATAATTGTTGTTTCTGTTGAAATCAGAAAAGGGGCTGTTCCGGTTGGTCAGGGTTGAATAAGAGCATTGAGGTGAAGGTTTGGGTGATTTTTGAACCCAGTCTTTAAAATAAGTCTGCCGGGCAGCCTCTTATATTTTGCCGGTAAATATGTATATTTTCAGCATAACAACAATTAGACTTAGAAACTTATCAACAATGGTTACACAGAAGGCTGTGGATTATTTCCGAAGAGCTTTTGGCGGCAGATACCTGCAAAGCTGAGGTAAATTATATATTTTTTCGGAAAAATGTTTTCCACACCTTCTTTTTTTATAGTGTTGTTTTTATCGATTCGTCAAACCCAGTGTTTACAAGGTTTTATATACTCTACGGGAGTATGTGCTGCAATTTGGTCCTGTGGATATGTCGATATGTGGATATGTGGATAACTCGAACAGCTTGTCCACAGGATCTGATTTGGGGAGTGAAAAAGTTGAATAATATTTTTCAATTAATGAGGGATACAATTCAATTAATGTGTTATGTGCGGTTATGTCAATTTGTTTGACTATTAATAATATCTGTAATAATATATGAAAAAATATAGAGAATTGAAAAATAAAAGAACCAGGTAAGTTTATAATTGAAGAATTCAAATTGTTGTCTGTTCGATTGCTGTTTTAATCAGCCCAATAATCACAAGGCAAATACAATAGTAACAAGAGCAAATATTGTTGGATAAAATCCGGAATTAAAAAGGCAATTATGCAGGCGGATTCCGGTTGGCTTTATTTCCGGAAGACTTACCGATATTAATTTCCGCAGCACATTATCATTGCGAACCCTTTTTTGCTATTTTCTGGGGTGGCTGTCCTTGTACACCTGTTTGATTCTCTGAAGGGCAATGTTAGTGTATATCTGGGTTGTAGAGAGATTTTCGTGTCCCAGAAGTTCTTTGATTGAAACAAGATCAGCTCCGCCTTCGAGGAGATGTGTGGCGAAAGAATGGCGCATTGTATGTGGAGAGCCATGGTGAGGAACTCCGGATATATCGAGGTATTGTTTAAACAGAATCTGGATTCCCCTGATGGAAAGCCTTTCGTTGTTGCGGTTCAAAAATACGGCCCTGTGAGGCGTTTTGGGACGCTCGGCAAGGTAATCCCTCAAAGAGTCCGCTGCGGATTCGTTCATGAGCACCATACGCTGCTTGTTTCCTTTGCCTGTTACTTTGAGCATATTGCTCTCAAAGTTGATGTCTTCAAGATTCAGTCCTGAAAGTTCTGCAATACGCATTCCGGTGGCGTAAAACAGTTCAAGGATTGCCTTGTCTCTGACTGGGATGTTTACAGGGGTTTTGTATTCCCGTTTCCTTAAATTCTTACTGGCAGCTTCTGCGGATTTTTCCGGAGTTTCCAGCAGGGTGTTAACTTCTGATTGTGTAAAGACTTTTGGAATATGTTTGCCCATTTTTACTGTTTTTATACGGTTCATAGGGGATTTTTCCATATATTCCTCGTCTTCGAGAAATCTGAAATAAGCCTTCAGGGTGGAAATTTTTCTATTGAGGGCTTTGGGAGTATAATTTTTATCAACCCGTAAAAATGTAAGGAATTCTCTGATAGTTCTTTCATCCATTGTTTCAAGCGTAAGTTCCTGTTCGAGATGCGGAGCGAAATATTCAAAAAAGATTTCCAGATCGTGCCGGTATTCTTTAATTGTTCTTTTAGATAAATTTCTTTCTATGGCAAGATAATTTATAAAGTCATCCTGAAAATAATTTCTGCGCCGGGCGAGGTTTGATGATGCGGAATTTGAAGATGAGGAGGTTGAGTCGGGTGAAATTGCTGATTTGTTGCCGGAATTCGATTTTTTCATTTAAAAGCACCTCTGGGCTTGATTTTTCAGGATATAGGGGGTGGACTACCGTTGCCTTTAAAAATACATATATTACTTCGCCAAACAGTTATTTGACGATCCAATATATACCCTTTAAAAGGAGGCTTTCCCGCTGTTATGCGGTTTGCGCCTCCTTCTACAATCATTTTACAAACACTATTCCTTAATCAATGCCTGAGCATATGATCTTGAAACCAATGTTACAATAACTTTCAGTCTTTGTCCGATTCGGTTGCCTGCCTGGAGAATCTCAACGAGATTTCCGTTTTTAACAGCCATACCGTTCTGGAGATTTACACCAAAAACATCATCTATGATAAGTTCAGTTTCTTCACCGGGTTTCACCGGGAAAAGTCTTTCTTCCATAAGTTTTTTTGTTGGTGCGGTTTCTATATCAATCCGCTCAACATGCATCGCCGGATTGGCTTTCAGATAAATCGGTTTTCCGACCTCTTTTTCAAGCTGCTCCAGATCTTCGCCTTCCCATCCGAGAAGTCTTGTGCCGATTCTGGGATGAACTGTTACCAGCATTGCTTCAACCTTAGGGTCTTCACCGACATTCTGAATCTCACGCTTAGCCTTGATACATATAGTTTCGTCTGACAGAACCCTTCCTTTTCCTCCACAATACGGACACTGGGTTCTCAAAAGTTCATCAAGGTCTTTATTGACTCTTTTTCTTGTGAGCTGAACCAGACCAAGCTCTGTAAGGCCCACTATGTGGGTTTTTGTGCGATCCCGTTTGAGGGCTTCCTGGAAAGCTTTCATAACCTTGTTACGGTCTTCCTGTCGCTCCATATCGATAAAGTCGAGTATGAGGATGCCTCCAATGTCTCTGAGCCTCATCTGACGTGTGATTTCATCAACAGCTTCAAGGTTGGTTCTCAGAATGGTTTCAGCAAGAGATGTTCTGCCGATGTATTTGCCGGTATTAACATCAATAACCGTAAGAGCTTCTGTTTTATCGATGATAATATATCCGCCGGATTCGAGCCAGACTTTGCGGCGGAGGGCTTTATCGATTTCCGCATCAATTCCGTATGCCTGGAAAAGCGGATTTCTTTCATTATAAAGCCTGATTCTGCCTTTCAGATGCGGAGCAATAATATCCATCAGTTCCATTATTTTTTCAAATTCAACCGGTGAATCGATAATGAGCCTGTCAACTTCCTGAGTAAAGACATCTCTTATTATTTTGTAAACAAGAGTAAGTTCAGAATGGACTATTGCGGGGGCTTTTTTCTTCTGGGAGTTGTCCTGGATTTTTTCCCATAAGCGAAGCAGAAACTGAAGGTCTTTCTCCAGATCTTCCTTGGCTTTGCCTTCTGCAGCGGTTCTTATTATCAACCCAAAGTTTTTGGGTTTGAGATTTTCTACTGTGGATTTGAGTCTGTCTCTTTCCCTTTCATCTTCAATTCTTCTGGAAATGCCGATGTAGTTGGCTGTAGGGACAAGAACAAGGAATCTGCCGGGCAGCGTGAGATGTGTTGTTACTCTTGCGCCTTTGGTACCTATCGATTCCTTGACTATCTGAACCAGAGTCTCCTGGTTCACTTTTAAAATATCCTTTATAGAGAGCGCTCTGAAATCATCGACTTCTTCTTCCAGATGAATTCTGCTGACTGCATCATCCATACATAAAAAGGCATTGCGTTCCAGACCTATATCTACAAAAGCTGCCTGCATTCCGGGCAGCACATTGGCAACTTTACCTTTATAAATACTGCCAATCTGTCTTTCTTCCCTGGCAATGAATATTTCTACCAGTTTGCCATCTTCCATGATAGCAATTCTGTTTTCCATTTCATCTATACTGATAAGAATCTCTTTGAACATCTATATCTCCCGTTAAGTTTGAGCAAAAGCATTTGCTTTCATTAGTAAATCTTTGAAATTGATGGGTTTATTGACAACGGCGTCAAAATCCCCTCCGATGTCTTCCCTGTAATCGCATAGCACAAGTATGGCCATATCCTCGGTTTTTTCATTGCCTCTGATATAGTCCATAATTTCGATAGCTTCGTTGTTGGGAAGCTGCCAGTCTATAATGGCAATTCTCGGAACATCCGATGTTTGCAGTATTTCCTTCACTTCTTTCATTCCGGAGGCAATTTTTACTTCGTACTTTTGTTCGAAGAAGTATCTCTCAATCATTTGAGCCAGTGATTCATCGCTCTCTACTATGAGGATCTTATGACCGTCAGAAGTTTTTGCTTCCGGCTTATATGTGGACAGGGTGAAAGAAAATGTAGTCCCCTCCCCTAATTTACTTTCTACCCAAATAGTCTGCTCATGGATTTCAAGAATTTTTCTGCAGATATAAAGTCCCAGTCCTGTTCCCCGTTTTTCACCTTTAACCTGTGAAAACTTCTGGAACAGTTTGGATACTTCCGATTCAGGGATTCCTTTTCCGGTATCGGATACGGAGATTTCCACTTTTCCTTCAACTTTTTTAGCGCTTATAGCGATCAGGCCGCCTTCAGGAGTAAATTTCAGAGCGTTGCTGACAAGATTAATAAACACCTCGTTTATTTTTTCCCTGTCTCCAAAAACAACAGCAGAAGTATCCACAATGGATTTAAAGTTGAGAGACTTGTGTGCCAGCAGAGGTCTGAACATTTCTGCAATTTCATCAATGAGATCCGACAGTTTGAAAAGCACAGGATTGTAAGTCATCTTACCAGCTTCCATTCTTGTGCTTTCAAGTATGTTGTTAATCAGTATCTGAAGAGTTTTTGACGAGCGAAGGATAGCTTCCAGAAACTCTTTCTGGCCGGTACTGATAGTGCCAAGCTTTGGATTGAGAAGTAATTCGGCATATCCCATAATTGAAGCAAGGGGACTCTTCAAATCGTGGGTTATGGTTGCCAGAAATTCCTCTTTCATCCGTTCTATTTCTTTTTCCTTAGTGATATCCCTGAACACCATAATCGAACCTTCTACCTGTCCCTCTTCATTGAAGATGGGGGCTGATGTCAGGAATACCGGAATTTTTTCATTCTCTTTATTAAGGACAAACATATTTTCCATGCCGGAGTCAACTTTTTCCTGTTTTTCCATTGCTGTTTTAACCGGGCAGTTTTCCTCACAGAGCACATTATCAATGCTCTGGCATTTTATAAAACTGCAGCAGTCTTTTCCAACAACTTCCGACATTTTGAAACCGGTGATTTTTTCCGCAGCACGGTTCCATGTGAGGATATTTCTCTGCGAATCTGTGGTGTAAACACCTTCCGGTACATTGTCGATAAGGGTCTGGAGCTGACTTTTTTCTGATACCAGATCGAAGAGCAGCAGAACATTCTCGAGAGTCATAGAGAACATATTGGTAAAAATGTCCATCCATTGAATCTCTTCCTGGGTCCAGGTTCTGGGTTCCTTTGTGAAAAGGGCTAATGCTCCGACAACCCGGTTTCTGCCGATCAGCGGCGACCAGAGCATGGAAGTAAAATCTTCCCTGAGGGCAAAAGGCGCCATCATCGAATATCGAACATCTGTTCTCATGTCCTTCACCTGGAAGTTGGAACGGAAGAACTCTGAGATACCTGCCGGTTCATTCTTTATCTTGATGATAAAGTTTTTACGGGTAGCTTCACTGATGTTGATAGTGATGTAGGGATACAATTCCCTATGCTCTTTTCGGTACTGGAAAAATATGAGCTTATCCGAATTAAAGAGATAACCTGTGGTTTTTAAAACTTCCTCAAGAACCTTTTCCCAAGAAGAGGAAAGATCCAACGAGGTAGTCAGGCTTTTTGATGCCTGCCACAAGGTTACAATAAAATTTAATCTTGTATCAAGTTTGCGGTATAATTCCGCATTGTTTATCGATCTTGCAGCTTCGTTTGTGATGGTGGTCAGAAGCTGAATATCATTTTTACCATAGCTTTGCTCCTGCATACCCCAAAGACAGATAACGCCGAATACTTCATTATCCTTGGTGATCGGAAGGTAAATAGCCGAACGGATGTTTGCGGTTTTTATGATAGGTCCGAATCTGGGGTCCGATTTCGTATCTTCAATGAGCAAAGGTCTTATAGTCTGAGCTACTATATAAGGAATTCCTATATCTGCCCTGAGGCTTTTCTGCATTTCCTCTTCATAAAGGCCCTCGTGGGCTGCTATCTTCAGTTCCGCTCTATCCGAGTTGAAAAGAAAGATCGCTCCGGAATGATAAACGACAAGTTCCCTGATTTTACGAAGCGTTGCTGAAAGTATGTCCTTCAGATCAAGGTTTTGGGAAAGGGTCTGTGAGATATTGAGCAGAAGTTCATTCTGCTTGCTTCCGAGAATAATGTCATTTTTCTCTTCTTCAATCTTCTGAATGTCTTTCTGAACTTTTTTATTCAGGTTTTCCAGCTCCTGAATCTGCCTGAGATACTCTTCAGCTTTTTCATCTTTTACCATTACTATCTGTTTTTTGTCCTGTTCGGTATTGCTGATGAAAAAGGCAAGCAGATAATAAAGGGAAACTCTGATCAGAAGGGACACATTGAATGCGTTGAGGATTGAATCACCTTTTGAATAATAAAGCTGCAGGATTGATGTTGTAATATCAAGCACGGTAACAACTGTTGCCATAATAAAAGCGCCCGGAAGACCATAGTAAATTCCGGCTATTATTATAGGAAACAGATATATAAGGGAAAACGGACTGTCGATGACAGTCTGGAAAATTGCGGTGTTCTCAGACATATAAATGAGAGAAGCTATGATTATTGCATAAAAGACAATGACCACGAAAAATATTTTCGGGGTCAGCATTCTTCTTGTTGCCGGGACTGTCATTATTATGTTGATGACAATAATCAGTGTCAGCAGCAGATAGAACAGAAACGGAGAAAAATTATGAATATTTTCTCTGCATACAAAAATGACAATGGAAATTAAAGCAAAAAACCAGTATAAAATTACAATTCTTTCTTTCAGTTTTTCAAATGTTTCCATCAAGCTTATCCTGCACTTTTATGGAAGCTGCCAGTTATCACCAATAAGGATAAATATTTCCATCCGGCGATAATCTGATTTCGAGGCAATATCTCCTCCGAAAGCTGCGGTGATGACTTCATCAGGTTTTACTCCGCCGCCTGTTGGATGCATAAAGGTTTCTATTCTTACATTGGCACCTGTTTCGGTGATTTCAAGCGTTACATCACCAATCAGAGGTTTTATGTCCTTTTGTTGGCTCTTCCTTGTTATTATTATTTCGCCAAGAGATAGAAAATCCTCCAATTCCTTTTCCAACTTATCTTTTTCTGGCTGTCCGATTTTGCTTATGGTTACATTGTTCACCATTTTGACGGAGCCTGCTGTTATGGGTTTTGTCTGAATGCCGACAATTTTCGAATCAAGTATTGTCAAGCCTTCAGGAAGCTGAGGCTGAAGGAGTTGTGTGAGATTTTCCGCAGTCATTTCCTCATAAAGAATTATTTCAAGCCATTCGCATTCGCTTGCGTGTCCCAGCGGCAACGGCAGGGCGATGGAAATTCTTGGTCTTGGATGGAATCCTTCCGAATAAGAAACAGGAATGTGTGCTCTTTTCAGAGATTTTTCGATTGTTCTCTGAACATCAAGATGAGATATCCAGCGAAGGCTGCCATCTCTTCTGAGTCTGATTCTTGCTATGGAATGACGGTTGTTTATATTTGAAGAAGAAGCTTTCTTTTCTCTGCTATGTTCTTTGATACTTGCGAACTTATGTTCTATTGTGCCTTCGCAAAGACCACATCCCGTGCAGCTTCCATCGCGACAATCATTTATTGTAACTGCTGATTCCGCTCTGTTTTTTTCTTCAAGTAAATAATCGCTGGAAATACCGGCATCAATATGAGACCAGGGAAGTGTTTCCCCGATTTCCCGTTTTCTGATGTAGAATTCCGGATCTATTTCTGTTTCACTGAAAGCTTTCTGCCAGTGAGAATATGTAAAATAGTCGCTCCAGCCGTCAAATCTTGCTCCGGATAAGAACGCATGTTCTATTACTTTTGACAGCTTACGGTCTCCTCTTGTAAACACACCTTCCATAAAACTGGTTAGTGGTTCATGCCAGTTGAATTTTACCTTTTTGTAATTAAGGCGGTTTTTGATAAGATAAACTTTTTCTCTCAGTTTTTCCTGCTTTTCCATAGGTTCCCACTGGAAAGGCGTAAAAGGCTGCGGAACAAAGTGGGAAACACTTACTGTCAGTCTCAACCTTGTCTCTTTTGCAGCTCTGTTTGCAAGATCCGCTATCGCCGTAACATCTTCATCGGTTTCGGTGGGAAGGCCGATCATGAAGTAAAGTTTTATCTGCTGCCATCCCATTTTCTCAGCTTCTTTGAGAGTGCTTAGGATCTGCTCTTCTGTTACATTTTTATTTATTACATCTCTCAATCTCTGGGAGCCTGCCTCGGGAGCGAATGTCAGGCTTGATTTTCTTGCAGTTTTCACCAAATCAGCAAGTTTCAGTGAAAAATTGTCGATTCTGAGGGACGGTAACGAAACCCGGACACCTTCACCCTCATATTCTTTGGCAAGAAGCAAGAGCAAATGTTCGATTTGAGAATAGTCCGAACAGCTTAATGACACAAGAGAAACTTCATCATAACCCGTATTTTTGATTCCCTGTCCGATAATGTCCAGTATATTGTCGGTATTTCTCTCTCTCAGAGGCCTGTAAATATATCCTGCTCTGCAGAATCTGCAGCTTCTGGTGCAACCTCTGCAGATTTCGAGCATAATTCTGTCATGAACCGTTTCCACATAAGGAATTGCAGGCTTAAGCGGCAGGTTGAATCTGTTGATATTTTCAAGAACCCGGCGTTTAACAGGGAAACGAACATTTGTTCCTGTTGGTTTTATACAATCTATTGTGCCATCCTGATTGAAGACGGGTTCATAGAATGAAGGAATATAAACTCCTTCAATTTCTGAGCATAGTTCAAGAAAATTCATTTTTGAACTGCCTGATTGTTTCCATTGTGTATATTTATCAAGAATTTCGACAACAGCTTCTTCGCCGTCACCGATAACTATCATATCAAAGAAATCGGCTACAGGTTCGGGATTAAATGAGCAGGGACCTCCCGCTATTATAAAGGGATGGGTCTCATCTCTGTCTTTGCTGTAAAGTGGAATACCTGAAAGATCGAGCATATTAAGGATATTTGTATAGGTCATTTCATACTGCAGAGTGAACCCCACAATATCAAAATCTTTAATAAGAGTATGAGTTTCGAGAGAGAACAAATGTTCTTTTTTTTCTCTTAAAAAGCTTTCCATGTCAGGCATCGGGGCAAAAACTCTTTCACAGGAAAACTGACTATGGCTGTTGATTAGTTCATAGAGTATTTTTATGCCAAGGCCAGACTGTGCAATTTCGTATGCATCGGGAAATGCAAAAGCAAATCTGTAAGTTTTTTCCGATGACTGGCTTGTGTTCCATTCACCGCCCATATATCTTGCTGGTTTTTGAACCTGAAGAAGTTCCATACTGTTAAAGTTTAAAATGGCCGTATCTCCTCAATAAACCGAAACCGGTTCTGAAATTGTTTCCATTGTTTTTATTGTTGCAACCATTGGAACTGCTGCAACTGCTGACTGTCTTATTTCACCTGCGACAGCTTCCTGTTTCGGAGCTGTTTCCTTTGGTGTGTTAACTACTCCGGCAATACCGAATTTATCAGCTATCTGCTCGATTGAATTGCAGAATATATTTTGCTGATCGGCATCCATGTCAGAAATAAGGAACTGTAATGTTCCACTGGAAAAAGGTGGAATCGAGGAAAGAAGCTGCGTTCCTTTTTCTGTAAGTGAAATGATATTTTTTCTCCGATCTTTACTGCTGATTTTCTTTTTCAGATATGCCTGGGTTTCAAGACGATCAACAACACCTACAAGAGTGCTGCTGTCAAGCATCACTGCTTCACTTAGATCAGAGAGAGTCATATTCTTTGCTTTTAGAGCCTGCAGCACTTCCACCTGTGCCGGGGTAAGGGCATATTGTCTGTAAAATTCAGTTTTTTCGGTTCTCAGACTTCTGTATAAAAAAGGAATAATAGTTTCCAGTATCTTAGCGGAATAGTCTGTATTCAATCAAGCCTCATTTTGCGAAGAAAGTAATCTGCCGAAACCCGAATTGAGCCAGAATAATCCGGGACGTGCAAACACCAACATTATATGCTAAAATATCCTGACTGTCAATTTAAGCATATCGGAGGATTCCCCCATGGAAGCAGATGCTTTTAAATATATTTGTGCCACTTGCAGACATCTGGTACCCGTAGAAACAAAGCTCGAATTTGATAAAATTCTTGATACAGAATATACATTATTTAAATGTAAAATAGTCGGCTGGTCAAAAAAAGAATACTATTTAATGAAACCTTTTGATGGAAATATTGACAATCAGGACAAGCGCAAATGTAAGTATTGGGAACAGTGGACTTCTGAAGACCCGGCAGAATCCTGAAATAAGAAAATTTAACCTTAATGCTACTGGTTCTGTTGTTCCTGTTTTAGCACCTGCAGATATGCAGTAATCATTTTGGCTGCATTTTTCTGCTCCTCTGCCGACAGTGATCTGATTTCCCTGATTACAGCTTTTAAATCCTCGTCCATATCACGATCGTCTTTATAGCGTTCAAGTCTTTCCAGAAATTCGGTAACTCCGATTCTGTGCGGAGCATAACCGGCGGTAAGCATGCACTCGTCGATATCGCAATCAAGGGCACGTGCAATTTTTGCCACTTTATCTTTTCTCGGAACAAAACCATCTCTTTCAATAAGCGTAAGATAACTTGGATCAACTTTTGATAGTTCTGCCAGTTTTCTGCGTGTTAAATGCTTCCCTTTCCGCTTTTCTTTTACATAATTCGACCACAGTTTATTTCGCACTGTTAGTTTTACCTCCAGAGACTATGTTTTGAACCCATCCATCTACCGCTTGCCAAATTAAAATTTATTTTTTTATTCAACGACTTTTTGACATTTCCTTTGAAGTTCATGGTTTGTTTTTACGCTTATTACTAACAACACCAAATCGCTATTATCTTTTACTGCATAATGCTTAAATATCCTGCATACATGCCGGGCAAATTCACAATCCGTTTCGGTTCTGACATAATCTTCGATCTTTTTGTTTGCTTTAACTCTTTGATTACTACAAAACAAATTGAATATTATTAAATATTTTGCGTAACCATAATCAGGATGCCTTGATACTACCTGTTCAAGCAGTGCTCCGGCTTCAGAATATTTTTTTTCAAAAATTCTGACTCTTGCAATGTTGCATAGGGTCAGCGGTTCATCAGGATTCAGGGAAAGAGCTTTATTAAAGCTTTTCATTGCACTTTTTACATCTTTCATCTGAAGGCAGACTGAGCCTTCGAGATTGAGAGCTTTTACCGAATCAGGTACGGATTTAAGGGCTTTTCGGATAAAAGGCAGTGCCTGAACGGGCTTGTCTCCCTCTATTAGCAATGTGGATATTTCCATGTTAATTCTGAAGTTTTCCGGTGATCGGCTGTTTAATATCAGAAGCTGTTCCAAAGCTTCTTTTGTATTGCCATTTTTTTTCAGTATATAAGCTAACATTTCTCTTGCTTTGAAATGCTCCGGTTTGATTCTGAGAGTTTTGCTCAGCACTTTTCTGCATTTTACGAAATCACCCATTTCGAAATACAGAGAGGCCAAAGTGAAAGAAATTGAGGCTGAATCCGGCTTTTCGGCGGTGAGTCTGTTCATTTCATCCACTGCCCTACCCCATTTTCCCTGGGTTGTATAAATGCGGCTAAGGTTGATTCTTACCGCCGGGTTGCCCGGTGATCTTACAAGAGCTTCATTAAAAAGCTTTTCAGCTTCATCGGTTTTTCCCTGTTTTTCTGCTATAAGTCCGAGATTGTTGTATGCGTAGAAGTCGGCGGGGTCCAGTTGTTTTGCTTTCTGAAGAACGAGAGATGCAAGTTCCAGTTCATTTTTCTGAATAAAAACAATACCGAGATTGTTATAAGCAAGCACATATCCCGAATCCAGTTTGACAGCCTTCAGAAAATAGATTTGAGCTTCGTTGTATTTGTTTTCGGTGAATAAAATCCAGCCAATGTTGTTGTAAACCGGTGCATAATCCGGTTTTATGATCGTGCATTTATCGAAATATTCCAAAGCCTGTCTGTTGTCGCCAAGAGTCTGGCAGATAACGCCGCAGCTGAAGTTTGCGTAAAAATTCTCCGGTTCGTGCTTTAATATATTCTGATAAATTTCGAAAGCCTGAGTGAGCTTGCCCTGCCGAAACAAACCAAAAGCTTCTGAAAGCTGCCTGTCGGTTTCAGAAGCAAAACAAGGTTCACTAAGTATTAAACAAACCAATAATAAAACTGATAAATATTTTATTATTCTGCATCGCCCCAAAATTAATCATCCTTTTCTCTTGAATGAATGGTCTGCCACATGTTAAATCTTCCCATAAAGAGTTCAACTTTTTTCCGGAAGATTTCGAAGTCTTTTCTGATTAATGTTTTTCTGTCGAAAAGGCTTGAAGAAAGCCCGACTGCTGTTGCTCCCGCATCAAGCATATCCACGAAATTATAAATGTTCAGGCCGCCTGCAGCTCTGATTTTGAGAAATGGAAATGAATCGAGGAGCATTCTGATGTATTTGGCTCCCCCCATGGGTTCCACGGGAAACAATCCAATCATGTCAACTCCCATTTTCTGTATGTTTATTACTTCAGTGGGAGTCATTGCATTTCCGATTACATACAGTTCGTTTTCCCTTGCACAACCAAGCATCTCTTCTGTGATATAAGGTGTTGAAATGTATGTTGCTCCCGCTTCCTTAGCTTTTTTTATTTCGTCAGTGGTCAGCAGTGAATTGATTCCGACCATAAGGCTTTTATCCGGGGATATCTGTTTTGCTATATCAAAAGCTCCGGGAGTAAAGGCTGATATTTCGATAATTTTTAGTCCGCCGTCAATGGCTATCTGAGTGCATTCCCTTGCTAACTGCTCGTCATCCATTTTAATAATGGTGAATATTTTGTGCTCATCGATAAAATTAAAAAACATACTTCTCCTCATCTTTCATTGAAGGCTTCTTAAAACCGCTCTCACCGGAGCGCCGTCACCCTGCTGTATTTTCAGAGGCAGGCATATCAGTTCATAGTCGCCGGGTTGAATATCCTTCAGATCGAGCATCTCAAGGATAACTATTCCGGCACCAAGCAAAATTTTATGGCAGAGATTGCTGCTGTTTCCATATTCCTCAATGGATATGGAATCGATACCGATTACTTTTATCCCCATGCTTGCCAGATAGCTGGCGCATTCCACATCAATATAAACATAATCGGTTCTGAATTTGTGATAGCGGTCCCGCAGGTAGGAGTGATCAGTTTTGAACAACACTCTTTCCACGCCTGTAAGGTCGATGTTCTGGAGTGCTTTTCTTGTGATGACCCTTTCATTTCTGATCAGGACCACCCTTGCTGTTCCTATGAGGGTATCCACAGGAATATCTTCAACGGTTCTGCCATTCTGGAAAAAATGACAGGGAGCATCCATATGAGTGCCTGTGTGTGAGCCCATTTTAATATGAAGAAGATTGAAAGCATCGCCGTTTTTAATGGAACAATGCGGCGTCAGTTCTACTTCCGGGTCACCCTCATACACCATCATTTTGTTTTTTATTGGAATTGTTATGTCAAAATATTTTTGCATAACTTTTTTTTCTTTAAGAAAGCGTTATTTCCTCTTGAATTTCTTCATTTTTTTACGATAACAGTAAGGTAGGGACAATCAAAGGAATAAGCAGAAATAAAAACGAACTATAGTATTATGAACAGATTAAAGGTACTGACAAATTTAATGATATGTTTTCTGCTTCTCAAAGCAAGCAGTCTGTTTGCTTTCGAAACTTCAGATTATATCTGTTCTCCGTCCGAAGGCACAATTACCGAAAA